>SKQW01000245.1 GCA_007118805.1 Rhodobiaceae bacterium
CTGTTCTCAGTGTCATTGATGCTCCCCTCTAGCTTCTTGAACGTTGTGACCCGGCTGCGTCTCAACCGGACACAATACCCTGCCGCTGTCGATGCCATGACCGATCCAAAATCCGACGATCAAACCCACAACCGGGCCTCTCCCCAAGACGACGGCCCGGTTCCCTAGGGTTGCTTACGGAAACGGCGAGTCCCATTAGTGCGCATACATCTGGTGGACGCAATCCTAAAATTGCGAGGAAGGCAGGTGTCGTGACGCGTTGCGCAAAGCCAAGCGCCCGCCTCTGATTGGCATCGGGGAGGTCAACCGGCTTCTTATTGCCGTAAGGGCGAGGGCGCCGAGAGCGCCAGAAGCTTGGCGCGCTGCTGACCGTCGCAGCTGACGAGGATACCTTCCCGGGCGACGCAGTAGCATTCCGTCACCAGCCGGCCAAGAACCCAGCCATTCCGGTGAACGACCGTGTCGCGCAGGGCCACCGCACCTTGCCAATGGGGGGAAAGCCAGCCGGGATGCGTCACGGTGATCGCCCGCACGATATCGCGGTGATCCGCCTCGAGCGATGCCGTGTCGGCCAGCTTCAGCGCAAGCCCCGCTTCGAGCTGGAGCGACAGATCGTGCGCATCGCCGGGCGCTGCCGCGTCCATCGCCGCCCCGGCGGCGATGGCGGCCAATCCCACGACCGGAAAGATCGCGTTGTGCAGGACAGCGATGTGCAGGCCGGCACCTTGTGTCCTCAGCGATCCGGCATCGGTCCGCTGGCCAACCAGGGCCGAGTTGCCAAGAACGATGCCGCCATCCGGGGTGACGGCGATAAGCCCGGCATCGGCCTGCGGGTTCTCCTCAAGCAAGGCGGCGAGGGCGGCCTCGGCTGGCTCTCCTGCGCCGATCCTTTCGAGCAGAACCGTGTTCAGGGGCCGGCCTTCCCCGCCCGGCATGTTGGGCAGCCGGTGGCCGGTGATAAGGGCGACATCCGCGCGGGCCGGCGTGAATTGGCTGAGCGGCTCCGTCCTGTCAGGACCCGACGACATCAGGACCGCGCCCCGGGCCTCGGCGATGCGCGCCGGCGGCGGGGACCCGCCGGGGAACAGCCCGGCGCTGCCGCACCGTTGCGTCTCGGCGCGCAGCACCTCGCCGTTCGCTGAAAGTGCCGCCATGCTGACAAAGCCGCCAATCATGCCGCGCCCCACGGCTTCGACAGCTCGCAGGGCATGCCAGACGGCAAGCCCGGCACGTGGTCCGGCGATTCCGATTCCGATCGTCACGTTGCCACCCAATGGCCGGGTTCGACCTCGCTGAGCGGGCCCATCGGCAGCTTTTCAAGGTCGAGCGGGGGAATTTTGCCACGTACCGCCGTCGGATCGGGCTTGGGAACGGCGGCAAGCAGAGCGGACGTGTACGGGTGTCGCGGATTGTTGAGAACCGCGCGCCGCGGGCCGGACTCGACGATCCGGCCCTCCCGCATGACCGCGACGCGATGCGACATCTCCTCGACCACCGCCATGTCGTGGCTGATGAACAGATAGGCCAAACCGAGCGATTGCTGCAGCTCGAGCATGAGTTCCAGCACCTGCGCCTGGACAGACACGTCGAGCGCCGAGGTTGGCTCGTCGGCGACGATCACCTTTGGCCCCACGCCAAGCGCCCGCGCGATGCAGAGCCGCTGGCGCTGGCCGCCCGAGAACTCGTGCGGAAAACGGCGCGTGTGATCCGCCTCCAGACCGACGCGCTCCAGAAGCTCGACGACGCGATCCTCCAGGTCGCGGCCCCGGGCGATGCCGTGGATCGTCATCGGCTCGGCAACCAGCCGCCCGACGTTCATGCGCGGATTGAGGGAGGCGAACGGGTCCTGGAAAACCATCTGCATGCCGCGCCGCGCCCGCCGAAGCGCAGCGCCGCCGAGCCGCCGCAGATCCGTCCCCTCAAGGTCGATCTGGCCCTCATCGACCTCGATGAGCCGGAGCACCGCCCGCCCCGAGGTCGACTTGCCACTTCCGGATTCCCCGACCAATGCAAGCGTTTCGCCGGCGCGCAGGTCGAAACTGACGTCCGACATGGCGACGGTGGCCGTGCCGCGGCTGAACAGGCCACCACGGCCCGCAAAGGTCTTGCACAGGCCGTCGGCACGGAGCACCGTCTTGCCGACAGGCGCGCCGGCCTCGACCACCTGACGCGGCGCGTCGGACTGCGACAGCGCGCCGAGCCGCGGCACTGCCGCCAGGAGCCGGCGCGTATAGGCCGCCTGCGGCTCGGCGAACAGCGCCGTCGCCTCGCCTTCCTCGACCTTCACGCCGTGGTTCATGACCACGACGCGATCGGCCATCTCGGCCACCACGCCCATATCGTGGGTGATCAGCAGGATTGCCGTGCCGAAGCTGTCCTTGAGGCCGCGCATAAGATCGAGAATCTGGGCCTGCACGGTGACGTCGAGCGCCGTGGTCGGCTCGTCGGCGATAAGGATGTCGGGCTCAAGCGCCATCGCCATCGCGATCATGACGCGCTGGCGCATGCCGCCCGATAGCTCGTGAGGGAACTGGCGCATGCGTCGCGGCGGGTCGTCCAACTCGACGAGGCGCAGCATCTCGCGCGCCTTCTCGTCGGCTTCGCGCTGACGCATCCCTTTGTGCTCGACCAGCGCCTCGGTCATCTGCAGACCGATCCGGAGCACCGGTGTGAGCGAGGTCATGGGCTCCTGGAAGATCATGGCGATGCGGTCGCCACGTATCTTCCGCCGCTCGGTGTCGCTCAGCGTCAGGAGGTCGCGGCCGTTGAACAGGGCCTGCCCGCCCTCCACCTGGGCGCCCTGCCGGGGCAGGAGGCCGAGTAGCGCCAGCGAGGACACGCTCTTGCCCGAGCCGCTCTCGCCGACAATGGCCAGGGTCTCACCGCGGGCAAGCTCATAGGACAGCCCATTGACTGCGACGTTGCGCCCCGCGCCCCGGCCGAAGGAGACCGTCAGGTTCCGGACCTCAAGCAGCGTCTCGCTCATCGTGCCCTCTGTCTCGGATCAAGCACCTCGCGCACCCCGTCGCCCAGCAGGTTGAAGCCGAGCACGGTGATGGCGATGGCGAGGCCGGGAAAGATCATCATCCAGGGCGCACGGCTGATGAGATCGCGGCTGGACGACAGCATGAATCCCCATTCCGGTTGCGGCGGCTGCGCGCCGAGCCCGAGGAAAGACAGGCCGGCGGCGGCGAGCACCGCGGTCGACACGCCGAGCGTCCCGATCACGATAAGGGTCGGGATCACGTTGGGCAGGAGGTGCAGGAAGATCAGCCGGGCGTGCGAGGCGCCCGCCGCCACGGCGGATTCGAAATACGGCTTATTCTTCTCGACCAGAACGATGGAGTGGGTGACGCGCGCGTAGAACGGGATCGAGGCGATCCCGATGGCAATCATCGCATTGACCAGCCCGACGCCCAGAATGGCGATGCAGGCAAGCGCGATCACGATTTCGGTAAAGCTGAACAGGACGTCGACGATGCGCATCAGAACGCGTTCCGTCCAGCCCGATGCATAGCCGGCCACCAGGCCAAGCAGCAGGCCCGCGCTCAGCGATATGCCCACGGCGATGGTTCCGATCATCAGCGTCAGCCGCGAGCCGTAGATGATCCGGCTCAGCACGTCGCGGCCGAACTGATCGGTGCCCATCCAATGGGCCAGCGACGGTGGTTCCAGCCGTGGGCCCGCCGCCATGACCAGCGGATCATGTGGGGCGATGTAGGGGGCGAGAATTGCGCAGACGACCAGCACTGCGACAATGACGAGCCCGACAGCGCCCGATGGGCTGCGGAAGAGCGCGGCATAGGCACGCTGAGGGCGTTCCGGCCTCGCTGGCGCCTCTATGGTCTCGGTTGTCATTTGCCGTACCGGATCCGCGGGTCGAGCAGCGCATAGGTCACGTCGATGATGACCGATGCGAGCGCCACGACCGTTGCAAAGAACAGGATGAAGCCCTGGATGAGCGGATAGTCCCGGGCGAACACCGCCTGGATCGCCAGCCGACCCACGCCGTTCCAGGCAAAGACGTTCTCCACGACGATGGCCCCGCCCATCAGATAGGCGAATTGCAGGCCAAGCATCGCGACGATCGGCACCAGACCGGAACGCAGCGCATGGCGGTAAAGCACCAGCGTTTGCGGCAGCCCCTTGGCCTGGGCCGTGCGCACGAAATCCTGATCGAAGATGTCGATCATCGCCGAGCGGGTGAGTCGGGCAAGGATTGCCGCGTTGGCCAGGCCCAGCGTCATCGCCGGCAGGATCAGGTTCATGAAGCCGCTGCCGCCGACCGGCAGCCAGCCGAGGCTGAGCGAGAAGATGAAGAGCAGGATCAGGCCGAGCCAAAAATGCGGCATGGATACGCCGACGATGGCCAGCGTCATGGCGCCGAAATCCCAGACGGTGCCCCGGCGATACGCGGCGAAGAAGCCGAGGCTGCCCCCGACGACGACGGCGATGAAGAGGCTGGCGATGGTCAGCAGGAGGGTCGCCGGGAAACGCTGCAACAGCGTCGTCAGGACAGGCTGATCCCCAACGATCGAATGACCGAGGTCACCCTGCAGCACCCGGCCCATATACATCAGATACTGGCGCCAGACGGGCTGATCGAGGCCAAGCCGCGTGCGGATTTCCTCGATCTGTTCGGGCGTCGTCTGGAAGCCCGAATACATGATCCGCACGGGATCGCCGGGCACCAGATGTATCAATAGCGTGACCGCAATCGTCGCCACCCAGATCGTGATCAGCGCAGCGACCAATCGTTGGGCGATGAAGCGCAGCATGCGGCCCCCTCTGCCGGTATCCCCCGGCCGTCAGGCCGGGGGAGTTGCGCTTGCGGCGGGCTCAGTCAGTCAGCCTGACATCCTGGAACATCGGATGCAGAAAGACACCGACCTTGAAGCCTTCAATCTCGGGCCGAACCGCGAAGACCCATTCCCAGCCCGGCGTATAGAGTCCGATATGGACCGCATTTTCCATCAGGTAGCGGATGACGTCCTGAACCGCTTCCAGCCGCTCATCCTCGTCGGTCAGCTCGCGGGTCAATTCGAGCTTGGCATCCAACTCGTCCGAAGTGTAGCCGGAATACGCGCCGGGGCTGTGCCACAGGGCATAGAGAATGTCCGGGTCGTACCAGCCCCACGTCATCATGTCGAAGGTGCCGGGCGAGGGATCGTCCGGGCTTTCGTTCTGCTCGCGCACCCGAGCGTTCATGGTGCCGATATCGAGGATCTCGATGGACACGTTGATGCCGACCTGGGCGAGCTGTGCCTGGAAGATCTCGGCCAGCATGTGCCGGTTGCCGCCGGTCCACACATACATGGTGGTGTTCAGCGGGTTGTCGGGGCCAAAACCGATCTCCGCCAGCAACTCCCTTGCCCGGTCGGGGTCGTATTCGTAGCCGTATTGTTGGCAGAAGTCCTGATCATTGCCGAACACGCCGCGCGCGATCGGGCACCATTCGCGCTCGCTCAGGCCGCCATAGATGATGTCGATGGCCATCTCCGGATCGGTGGCATGGGCCACGGCCTGCCGCGCCCGGATATCATCGAAGGGTGGCCGCGAGATCGTGAACTGCCAGAACACGTTCTGCCCGGTTTTCTCCGCCACGACGATATCCAGATCGCCCTCGGCCCGGATGTCCGGAATGTCGTCAAAGGGTGGTTCGGCGATATGCGCCTCGCCGGTGCGCAGCGCCGCCAGGCGGGTCTGGGCCTCGGGGATGGTGCGCACGATCAGCCGGTCGAACTGGACCGGTCCGTCGTTCTCCACTGGCTTGCCGAAATTGCGATAGTCGTCATTGCGCGACAGGACCACCTCGTCGCCCTGAACCCAATTGTCCAGCTTGAACGGTCCGGTGCCGATGGCGGTTGCCGAGCCGAAGTCGGGGTCGTCATCATTGGACAGGCAGACCATCGACGAGAAGCTGTCCGCGAGGAAGGGCAGGAACGCCCCGAACGTGCTTTCGAGGGTAATGCGCACCGTCAGATCGTCGATTACCTCGACGGTCTCGATCGGGCCCCAGTTGGTCATGGTCAGGCTGGGATTGTCGCCGAAGGCGCGGTCGACCGTGAACTTCACGTCCTCGGCGCCGAACGGCGTGCCGTCGTGGCAGATCACGCCGTCCTGAAGCATGAAGGTATAGCTCAGGCCATCGTCGCTGACTTCCCAGGACTTGGCGAGATTGGGAACGGCAGCACCGTCTTCGTCGAAGGCGAGCAGGGTGTCGTAGATCTGGTCCCAGACCTGCATCGAGAGCGTGCTGGTCGCGCGATGCGGGTCGAGGCTGTCGATGTCGCCGTAACGCGCCCAGATGACGTCGCCGGCAAGCGCCGGTCCCGCGGCCATGGTAAGGAAGCCGGTCAGCGCAAGCGCCCCCGGCCCGGTGTGGCGGAGTCGATCAGGTATCATCACTCGGTTCCCTTGCTGGTTTCCGGAAAGCGAGGCGTTGCCGCCCTCTTGTTGTGAGCGTTGTCATGCGTGCCGATGGCGCGAGAACGCGCCACGAGCTGCGCAAGGGGCGGCACGCCGATCATCTCGCCGCCCCCAATACCGCGCCGGCGCGCGTGCCGGTCGGCACCCCGTCGCGCAATGCAGCACGACCATTGACCCAGACCGCCGACAGCCCGATCGCTGGCCGTGTCGGCTCGTCATATGTGGCCGCGTCACCGATCGTCGCCGGGTCGAACAGCACCAGATCGGCCTTGAATCCTTCGCGCAGCAAGCCGCGGTCGGGCAGCCCCAGCACGGCGGCAGTGCGCCCGGTCATCTTTGCGATGGCGGTCTCCATGGCAAACACGCCGCGCTCGCGCGCATAGTGACCGAGCACCCGTGGGAAGCTGCCCCACAGCCGCGGATGGGGACGCTCGTCGCGCGGCAGGCCGTCCGAACCCACCAATGTTGGCTCGAACGCCATGATCTGCAGAAGATCGTCCTCGCACATCTGGTGATAGATCGCCCCACCCGGCCGCAGCCGCTCCAGTGCCACGTCTTCGCCGACGCCCCATTCGGCCGCGATATTGGCCAGGGTCCGCCCGGCACAGCAGGGGTGGGGCTCCGACCAGCTGATGGTCACCGTATCGCTGTCACCGGCGAACGTGGAATTGAGCACCGTCGAACTGGCGGTGTAGGGATAGACGTCCAGATCAACCGACATCTCCTGTCGCGCCGCCGCGATCATTGCCAGGGTGGTTCGCGAGAGTCCGTGCGCCGCCGCGCCGCAGCACTTGTGATGGGAGATCAGGGTTCGCACTCCGGTGCGTCGCGCGATGTCGAGGGTCTCGGCGACGGCGGAGACGACACCTGAGCGTTCATCGCGCATGTGGGTGGCCCACAGGCCACCTGCCCGTGCCACGTCTGACACAAGCTCCCGGACTTCCTCGGTGTCGGCAAAGCGGGCAGGGGGGTAGGCCAGACCAGTGGATAGGCCAATGGCGCCGGCGGCGAGAGCCTCCGCAAGGTCGGCGCGCATACGCCGGATTTCGGCGGCCGTGGCGGGGCGATCGCAGTCGCCCATCGCGCGCAGGCGCAGGACGGCGTGACCGACCAGCGGCAGCACATTGGCGCTGGGGCGAAAGTCTTGAAGCGCCAGGAGATAGTCCTGGAACCTCGGATAGGCGAAGGCCTCTGCCGTGCCGAGCAGGTCGAGCGGAGGGGCCGGCCGGTCCATCCCGGCGGGCAGCCCAGGCGCGAGGCTGATCCCGCAATTGCCCGTGACCACGCTGGTGACGCCCTGGGTGAGCTTGGGTGTCAGCCCCGCGGCGCTCAGCACCACCGCGTCGTCATGGGTGTGAACATCTATGAATCCGGGCGACAGGGCGCGGCCGGCGCCGTCGATGACCTCGCGCGCGGCGACGTCCAGTCCCTGCCCCACCGCAACGATGAGATCTCCCGCCACCGCGACCTCGCCTGTTTCGGGCGCGCCACCGGCGCCATCGAAGATCAGGACATCGCGGAACAGCAGGTCGATCTCGGCCATGTCAGGGCCCCGCCTCGCTCAATCGCTTGTATTCGTCCGGCTGGCGGTGCTTGGCGAAGTCGAAGATGTTGCGCCGGATCTCGCCGCATCGATCGGGATCGATCTCGGCCATGACCAGCTCATCGCCGAGGGTGGTGGCCTGCGCGGCGATCTCGCCGGTCGGCGCGACGATCATGCTGCCACCGATCAGGTCGCAGCCATCCTCCCGGCCGGCCTTCGCGGTCGCCACCACCCAGACCCCGTTCTGGTAGGCCCCGGCCTGAAGCGACAGGGCGTTGTGGAAATACTGGAGATGATCGTGCTCCGGCGCCGGCGGGTAGTGCGCCGGCGTATTGTAGCCGAGCAGCACGAGCTCGGCGCGGTCGAGCCCCAGCATGCGCCAGGTCTCCGGCCAGCGCCTGTCGTTGCACAGGCACATGCCGATCCGGGTTTCCATGGTCTCGTAGACGGGAAATCCCAGATCACCCTTCTCGAAATAGGCCTTTTCGAGATGCTGAAACGGCCGCCACGGCTCGGGCTCGGCATGGCCAGGAAGGTGAATCTTGCGGTACTTGCCGACGATATCGCCGGTGTCGTCGACCAGGATCGAGGTATTGAAATAGCGGCCCTCAGGGGTTGCTTCGGCGTAGCCCAGATAGAAGCCGATTCCGGATGAACGTGCGGTCGCGAACAATGGCGCAACCTCCGGCGAGGGCATCTCGGTCTCGAAATAGCGCCCGGTCTCCTCGGGATGCTTCAAGGCCCATCGGGGAAAGAACGTGGTCAGGGCGAGCTCGGGGAACACGATAAGCGCGGCGCCGCGCGATGCTGCCTGCCGCATCAGGTCGCACATGCGGCTCACCGCCTCGGCGCGGGATGTAGCCCGGTTGACAGGACCCATCTGGGCGGCAGCTACGATCTTCTTGCGGCTCATCTTGCTCCCCATACGAACAGCGCCATAGGGGGCATCTGTCCGTCGTTGACGCCGTGGACCGCGCGCGAGCCAAGGGTGCTGGGTCCCATGACCGCTGTCCCATGGAGATAAGTTTGAAAAAACATTTTCATTATGTCAAGATGATTGGAAACACATTTGCAGGGCGGGCTGAAAGGCGCCGTCGCGGCTTGGGGCCAAGCCGCACAATCTGCGCGGAGACACCAGGAGAGCCTCCTCGATGACACACGCTCCCCCCGGAACCGGCTCGCTTGTCGAGCGGATCCATCACGCCTATGGGGATCTGACGGACAGCGAGCGCAAGGCGGCCGATTTCATCCTGCAAAGCCCCGGCGACATCGCGATGCTGGCCGCCAACGAACTGGCCGAGCGGTCCCTGGTGTCCAACGCCACCGTCTCGCGGCTATGCCAACGCATCGGCTATCGCAATTATGACGAGGCGCGCCGCGCCGCGCGTGAACTGCGCGCCTCCGGTGGACTGTTTCATCTGTTCGACAGCACGGCAGCCGAACCGCCGCCCCAGCACGAGATAATGGCGCGGCAGCTCGCCGAGGAGACCTCGGTGCTCGAGCTGAGCCTGTCGATGATCAACCCCGAAACGATACGCCAGATTTCGACACGCCTTGCCGAGGCCCAAAGGCTGTGGTGCGTGGGGTTCCGCAACAGCCGGATCCTGGCCGACTATGCCCGGGCAATCTTCTCGGCCTTTCGTCCCGACGTCCACACACTGGTCCATGCCGGCCACAGCCTCGCCGAAGCCGCTGTGGCTGTCCGCTCGAGCGATATCGTTCTTGCTTACGGCCTGCGCCGCCGCATGGCGGTGTTCGCGCCGCTGCTCCATGCCTTGCGGGACCGGGGTGCCGACGTCGTGCTGGTAACCGATCGGAGCATGAAGTCGAGCGCCAATCCCGCGACCTGGACGCTCATATCGGCAATCGAGACGTCACAGCCGATCGACAGCTTCTCCGGGCCTCTCGCCATCACGCGGCTGCTCGCCCTCGAGACGCTGCGGCAAGTGGGGCCGGATGCACGCCGCATGCTGCGGGAGGTGGACGAGGTTCAGGTGGGGCTGGGAGAACTTGAATGACCGGGGAAACCACGAACGCCGTACCAGGACTTGGCTGGTGGAGGATGCGATGACGGTGCTGCCGAAAGCCGATTGGCTGAGACATGTCGCCAATACCCGGGTTCAGCCGCCCGAGACGGAGTATCCGTCGCGCCACGAGGAAGTCCTCAGCCTCGCCGCCCACGCCCGGACACGTGAGGCCATATCGGCCTGGCCGGGCTACCGGGCAACGCCATTGATCTCGCTACCTGGCCTCGCCAATGCGTGCCAGCTCGGCGCTATCTGGTACAAGGATGAAGCGGGCCGGTTCGGCCTCGGGAGCTTCAAGGCGCTCGGCGGGGCCTATGCCGTCCTGCGTCTCCTTCTTCGCCGACTGGCCGAGCACACCGGGCGCGAAGCAGCTCCGTCCGATCTTGCCGATCCCCGCCACGCGGACGCCGTCGCCGGCGTCACCGTATGCTGCGCAACCGATGGCAACCACGGACGATCGGTGGCATGGGGCGCGCAGAGATTTGGATGCGCCTGTGTGATCTATGTGCATGCCACCGTCAGCCAGGCACGCGTGGCGGCGATCGAAGGCTTCGGCGCGCGCGTCGTGCGGATCGACGGCAACTATGACGATGCCGTTCGCGCGGCGGCCCGCGATGCCAGCACGTATGGCTGGTTCGTCGTCTCCGACACCTCCTATGAAGGCTATACCGACATTCCGCGCGACGTCATGCAGGGATATTCGGTCATGGCGCAGGAAGTGCTCGAGCAGCTTCCAGAGGGCGATTTGCCCAGCCATGTCTTCATACAGGGTGGGGTCGGCGGTCTCGCCGCCGCCATCACCGCCCATTTCTGGGAGAGGCTCGGCCACCGCAGGCCGCGGATCATCGTGGTGGAGCCGGATCGGGCCGCCTGCATCTTCGCCTCGATCGCGGCAGGCGAGCGCGTTGCGGTGCCGGGCGATCTCGATACGCTCCAGGCCGGGCTGGCCTGTGGCGAGGTATCGCTCCTCGCTTGGGATATCCTCAAGGACGGCGTCTCGGACGTCCTCGCCATCCCGGACAAGACGGCGGTCGCGTGCATGCGGCTGCTCGCCGGCGGGGTCGACGGCGATCCCGCCATCGTGGCCGGCGAGTCCGCCGTGGCGGGGCAGGCGGGTGTGGTGCTGGCCCGTCAGCGTCCCGATCTGGCGCAGGCTCTGGGATTGGACCGTGACAGCCGTATTCTCGTCTTCGGAACTGAGGGGGCAACGGATGAGGGGCTCTACGCCCGCCTGTTGGCGCCCCAAGCAGAGGGACAGCCATGACCGCGCGCAATTTGAACATCGATGGACAGCGGCTTCTGTCGCGGCTCAAGGCACTCGGCGAGATCGGTGCTCTCGAAGGGGGCGGGGTGTGCCGCCTGGCCCTGAGCGATGAGGACCGGTTGGCACGCGATCTCGTTACCTCATGGATGCGCGAACTCGGGCTCGAGGTGCGGATCGACCGGCTCGGCAATATCGTCGGTACCAGGCCCGGCGTCGAGGACGGTCCTCCGGTGATGATGGGATCGCACATCGACACCGTTCGCACCGGCGGGCTCTATGATGGCAGCCTGGGCGTGCTGGCAGGCCTGGAGGTGGTCGAAACGCTCAACGACGCCGGCATAGCGACACGGCGGCCCATCGCGGTCGCGGCCTTCACCAACGAGGAGGGCGCACGTTTTGCTCCCGACATGATGGGCAGCCTCGTCTTCGAGGGCTCGATGTCGGTAGAGGAGGCGCATGCGGTCACCGCGGTCGATGATGGCACCACCGTCGGCGAAAACCTGGCGCGCATCGGCTACGAGGGCGTCGCGCCCTGCGGCGCGCCCGCGCTTCATGCCTTTCTCGAACTCCATATCGAGCAGGGCCCGGTGCTGGATGAGGAAGGTCTCGTGATCGGTGCGGTGGAGGGCGTCCAGGGCATCTCGTGGACGGAAGTCCGCGTCGCGGGAGTCTCGAACCACGCGGGGACGACCCCCATGCGGCTGCGCCATGACGCGGGGTATGTCGCAGGGGCAACCATCGGCTTCGTCCGGGAACTCGCCTCCCTGATCGGCGGCGATCAGGTTGCCACGGTTGGCCGGATCGAGCTCTACCCCAACCTCGTCAACGTTGTGCCCGGCAGTTGCACCTTCACGGTGGACCTCAGAAACTCGGACGAGGAATGCTTGAGGGAAGCGGAACAGCGCCTACATGCCTTCCTCGATGACCTGGCGACACGGGAGGGCGTGGAGATCACCCGACACGCTCTCGCGCGGTTTGTCCCGACGCGCTTCGACGAGGACATGGTCCGGCTTATTGAGCGCTCGGCGGCCGCCCTCGGTCACAGCGCCCGCCGTCTGTCGAGCGGGGCCGGCCATGACGCGCAGATCATCGCCCGCGCCTGTCCCGCCGCCATGATCTTCGTGCCGAGCCATCGTGGGATCAGCCACAACATCGACGAGCACACCGAGCCGGACCATCTGGTGGCGGGCGCCAACGTTCTGCTCGGGACCCTCCTCGACCTGGCCGATTAGTCGTGTGCCCAGGGGGCAGGCCTGCGGATCTACCGCTGTGATGACGACACCCATCTGCGTGATCTGCATATCGCCACGCTCGACGAGCGTATGAAGCGCTATTCGAAGGACCGATAAACGGCGATTTCATTGAAGTGGCCACAAGGGCAAGCGGCTTGACGCCGAATCGAAGGTCGTATCGAGCCCGTATCCGGCCACGCGGTTGGAGCGCCCCACCACATGGTTCGGCGTCACGCCGGGCCAGCTTGGCCTTTACATGGGCACAAGCACGGCCGGCTTCACCTTGTTCCTTACGGGAGCGGCGAGCCATCCCGCGGCGTTGTTTGCCCCTTGTGTCTTTGTCGGCCTGGGCAACGGGCTGACCATGTCCGGCGCCACCGCCGGTGCCGTGTCGGACCAGCCAAGCCTGTCTGGAAGCGCCGGGGGGCTCGCCGGCGCGATGACCGTTGCTGGCGGGGCAGCAATCGCGGCATTGACGGGCCTGATCGTGACTGTGGAGAATAGCGTCTTCGCCCTCCTTGGAATAATGCTGACTTCGTCGATTCTAGCGTTGTTGACGTCCCTTCATGTGCTCTGGAGGGACTTGCCATCGAAGCATCGATGATGAGTTGGGGGCGATGCGGTTCGGCGGCGATCGTGAGATGGTCAAGCGCTGTGCGCGCGACTAGCCTGTATTCTCACATTCGCTATGGCCTTCGCCGGGTCAATCAAGGGAGGGCATATGATCGAAGTGGACTGCATCGACGATGGCGACCCGCTAACCTTCGAGGTCGTCGTGAAAGAGGGCGGCGGCGAGAGCCGGCACACGGTCACCATGAGCCAGGCCGACCATGCGCGCCTGGCGCCCAGCGGCGCGGCGCCGGAGGTCTGCCTCGAAGCCGCCTTCTGCTTCCTGCTCGACCGCGAGCCAAAGGAAGCCATCCTGCCGCGCTTCGATGTCACGGTAATCGCGCGCTACTTCCCCGAATTCGAGCGCGAACTGCCGCGTTATCTTGAAAGCCGATAAAATGGGCCGGGCGCCGCGGCGCCCGGCCCGAGACGTGTGCGGTGCGGGCCTCGTCAACCCGCGCCCCGGCCGGCGGCGAGCTTACAAGTTCCCGACAGCCTCGATGATCCGTTCGGCATCGGGGCCCGACTCGATGAATGCGTCCATCACCGGGGGCTGCATCACCTCCTTGAAGGTCGCGATCTCCTCGTCGGTCTGGATGTGGATCTCCATGCCCTCATCGCGAAGCTGCTCGATGGCGGCCTCGGCAGTCTGCTCGGTCAGCGGGATGGCATCCTGTTCGGCCTTGGCGGCGGCAGCGGCGATGGCGTCGCGGATATCGTCGGGCAAGTCGTCCCACCACTCAGGATTGACATAGAGATGGAAGTAGACGGTGAAGAACGGCGCCACTGTGCCATAGTCCTGCACCTCGTAATAGTTGCGGCTATAGGCCGCCGAAACATCGGTCAGGCCGGCATCGATGACGCCGGTCTGCAGCGCCTGATAGACCTCCGAACCCGGCATCGCGGCCGGTGCCGCGCCGGCGGCAATGAGCGCCTCGTCGACCAGCGGGTTGAGGCCCCGAATCTTGACGCCCTCGAAGTCGTCGATGGCAACGAGCGGATGGCCGTTCGAGGTGAAGATCGACTGCCGCGTGGTAAAGAACCAGCCGATATTGCGCACGCCGCGCTCCATCAGCTTGTCCTCCACGATGGCCGCGGCCTCGGAGCCAGGAAAGCGCTCAATGCGCTCTAGATCGGTGAAGAAATAGGGGATCGTCACCACATTGAGCTCGGGGATGGTATTGCCCCACTGGAAGTTCACCGACAACGCGCCCTCGATCTGGCCGCGCGCCACCGCCGGATGGTTCTGGTCCGGCGTGAAGGCCTGATTGGCGCCGAAAACCTCCACATCGACGCGACCCTCGGTGCGGGCCTCGACATCCTCCGCAAAGGCCTGGACAAGCTGGGCGATGTGATGGCCCGGCGGAAGCTGGTGGCTGATCCGGAACTCGATCTCGTCGGCGCTCAACGGTGCGCTGGCCGCCACCGAGACCGCCAGCGCGCAAAGCAGTGTTCTTGAAGCCATATTGGTTCTATCCTCCCATAATCTGTTGAAGCGGCGGGCCATATCCCGCCGGTAAGCGAGGCCCGGCAACCGGCGCCTGCAGGCGCCGTCCCGGATTGACCGTGATAGTGGCCCCGGCCGCCCGGCGAGTGCAAGTCTGAAAACCGGCGCCGGCGCATCCCCGCCGATTCACACGCGCCCCCTTTGCCGCGTTCAGATAGCGTTCAGCAGATGCGCATTATGGCATGGTATTCCGCGGTCATGAGGACCGCGCCTGATTGGGGATCTTGGATATGGGCAAAGTCAACCGAATCGTCGGCGGATTGCTGCCGCTTGCCGGCCTCATCGCCATGGCCATCGTCATGCCCGGCCCTGCGGCGGCGCAGGCTCCTTGCGGCGATCGTGTCATGGTGTCGGCGGGGGACACGCTTGCCGCCATCGCGCGGCGCTGCGGCACCACTGTTCCCGCCTTGGTATCGGCCAATCCGTCGATCAATCCGAACGTCATTCGGCCGGGCATGGTCCTGTCCGTTCGCGACGGCATGGGGTCGCCCGAGTCGCGGCACCGGCGCCTGCCGCAGTCGCCCGAAGGCGGCTTCGGCCATGGACCGGAAGGCGACAGCTACACGGTCCGGCCCGGCGATACGCTGTCCGCCATTGCCCGCCGGTTCGGGGTTACGGTCCCTGCAATCGTGTCGCTCAATCCGCATGTCAATGTCCACCATGTCAGGGTCGGCCAGGTCCTGCGCATCCCGACCGGCGCGCAGCCGCCCCGGTCCGGCCGGTCGATGCCCCATCCGGAGCCGCATATCGTTCTTTCCCCGGATCGCGGCGCGCCAGGCGATATGGTGCGGCTGCGCGGCTCGGGGCTGGAGCCCGGCGCCAGGCTGCGCGTCATGGCAGGGCCAGGCGGGCGCGACCTGGAGACGGTTGACGTTGTGCGGTCCGACCGGCGCGGCCAGATCGATGCGCAGGTGGAGGTTCCCGCGCTGTCGCGGGGGGTGGACTCCATCGTCTTCGCGGTTGGCCAGATGCGCGGTCGGGTCCTGGCCTACAGCGAGCCCTTCCGGGTCGAGCGGCAACGCGGGCGCAGAGGCCGCTCGGGAGGGGGCGGCCCCGGCCGCGTCGACGTCACCGGAACGCTGACCCGCGGTGGGGCGGAGTGTCCAGCCATGCATGGCGATGACGGCGAGACCTACAGCCTTCTCGGTGATCTGGGCGGCTTCGGGCCGGGAGATCGAGTGCGGGTGACCGGAGAGGTGGCCGAACTGACATTCTGCATGCGTGGCACGGCGCTTTCGGTGCAACGCATCAGGGAAGCCCGTTAACCCATCAGGGGCGCGTAGCGGGGCATCCATCCCCGCGCGCGCCGGTCACCGCACCGGCGAGTTGCGTCTCTCCCGGCTGACCGCTCGCGGTGGCCCGGTGAGAAATGCCGGCGCCCAGGCCGGGGCGAAGACCAGCAGCGTTGCCGGCTCGGCGAGGGCGAAATTGGCCGCCCACAGCGCAAGCGCGGCGAAGTAGATGAGCATGGCCAACGACGCGGCAGGCAGCGACACGCGCCGCCCAAAAGCGTCGACCCGGTTGAGGATGGAGGGTGTCCGCAGCATGGCTCACGATCCGTTGCACGCGTCAAATTCCCCTCCACGACTCGCCTGACGATACAATGGACCAAGGCGTCAAAAGGTTCCGCCAGCGGCCGCGACAACTGCGATCTGCCGGCGCGAATCGGTTGTAAGAGCCCGCTTGAGAGTTGGGATGGGGCTAACCCTTCGGCTTCGCGCCGCTTTCGCCACACAAGGCGTCGCCTGCCTTGGCCGCAGCCCCGCTACGCCCGGAGACCGGCTCCCTCTGGCGCGACGAAAGTCGGCGGCGGCGCACCCATCCGAATTCTCAAACGGGCTCTAGAGGCGCCCTGCCGATAAAGCAAAAAGGCCGTCGTGCCCGTGGCAACGACGGCCTTGTCTCAGCTGTGCCGGCGCGGATCAGGCCGCTTTTCTGCGCCCGCCGCCCGACTTCTTTGCAGCGGTCTTGCGCTTCTGGCCAAGGCCCATCTTCTTGGCGAGAGCCGAGCGTGCCGCAGCATAGTTCGGCGCCACCATGGGATAGTCTGCCGGCAAGCCCCACTTCTGGCGGTACTCATCCGGAGACAGATCGTAGTGTGTCCGCAGGTGGCGCTTCAGCGACTTGAACTTCTTGCCGTCCTCAAGGCAGACAATGTAATCCGGCGTGACGGATTTGCGGACGGGAACCGCGGGTTTCAGCTCTTGCTTAGGCGGCTCGACGCCAGCAGCGGCCGCAGCCAGGAGAGCCTGCTGAACCGACTTAATCAGCTCGGGCAACTCGGAGGCCGGCACCGTATTGTTGCTGACATATGCAGCCACGATATCGGCGGCCAACGAGATTACCTCGTTTGTATCGGCGCCGTTCTTTTCGTCCATATCCATTGCATGTTCCTTCTAAATTGTGCAATCGCTTGCGCGGCACTTCCGCGCGTGTATCTATGACGAAATAACAGAGAATCAACGGTCTTGACAATCAAAAAAGTCAGGTGCGACACCTTGCCCATACAAGCTTTGATTAGGTCGGCGCGGGCTCTGGACAGTTTGTCCTGCGTTCTGAGCCCGGATTAACGCGACCTTAGAAGATAATTCCCGCGCCTCGGTGTGATGCGGCACCTTGGCGATGGCGTCGCGAAATACGGTGTATGATCCGTCAACGCGTGCTCTGCCGGCCATTCAGGATTCGGCGCCGGACTTGATCTCTGCGCGCACCGCCGACACCGCAATCGCCAGTATCCAGGGCTGAAGCCGGCGTCTTCAGCCTGACGGAACTGGAGGAAGGTAGATTCCCTTCAGGATGCGCAAAAGGAAGGGGTGGGCGCGTGCGACTTGGGACGATCGTATTGTTGGACAATCCGGCCCCCGCACAAGGAAGAGTCCCCGGCCGGCTGGTCGGCCGGGGACGTCGTCTCACAGCGTGCCGGGGTAGTACCCGCCGTCGAGCAGGATGTTCTGTCCGGTCATGAACGCCGCATGTACACTGCAGATAAACGCGCAGGTCGCCCCGAATTCCTCCGCTGTGCCGAAACGCCCCATCGGGTTTTCGCTCATGCGTTCCTTGCGGGCGTCGTCGACCGACATGTTGGCGTTGCGGGCGCGCGCCTCGATGAGTTGCGCGATGCGATCGGTGTCGAACGGACCGGGCAGCAGATTGTTGACGGTCACACCCGTGGGCGCCACCTCGCGGGCCAGGCCGGCGATGAAGCCGGTCAGACCGGCGCGGGCGCCGTTCGACAACCCGAGCACGGCGATCGGCGCTTTCACGGCGCCAGAGGTTATGTTTACGACCCGGCCGAAGCCGCGCTCGATCATCGGGTCGACGGTCGCCTTGATCAGCTCAATGGCCGACAGCATGTTGGCATCGAGCGCCTTGATCCAATCGTCCCGCGACCAGTCCCGGAAGTTCCCGGCCGGCGGTCCGCCGGCATTGTTGACCAGGATATCCGGATTGGGACACGCCTCGAGCACCGCCGCGCGGCCCTCGGCGGTGGTCACGTCGGCCACCACGTCCGTCACCTCGACGCCCGATGCGTTGCGGATTTCCTCGGCCGTGGCCGCGAGCGCCTCGGCATTCCGGGCCGCGATCGTGACATGAACGCCCTCCTTGGCGAGCGCTGCTGCGCAGCCCTTGCCGAGGCCCCTGCTCGCCGCGCAGACAATCGCGCGTCGCCCTGCGATCTGAAGGTCCATATAATCCCCCTGTTCGAGTTGGTCGTCGCTCCGAGGCCTGCAATATCGTCAATCGCTGGCGTTAGGAAGACGTCGGCGACAACGAGACCTCGACATTTCGGAAACAGGCTTTCATGGATGCGGGCGTGGCCGACAGCGGACCGCGGCAATAGAGTGACGGAAGAGTGATGGCCGGGCCGTTACCCGGCGGCGTACAGACAGCGGAGGCTGGCCATGGAAAAGCTTCAAACTCAAGGCGTTCACCACATTACGCTCGTCGGGGCCGACCGGCAGACCTCGATTGATTTCTGGGAGGGTGTGCTCGGTATGCCCTTCGTCTTCGAGCAGCCCAATCTCGACGTTCCCGAGGAAAGCCATCTCTATTTCGATCCTGGCGATGGCCGCCTGATCACCATCTTCACCAATGAGTCGCGCAAGCCCGATCCGGCCCGCACATCGACCGATATCGGCACGGTTCACCATATTGCCTTTTCCGTGTCGCGCGTGACCTTCCTTCAGGCCGTCGAGCGCCTGAATGCGCGTGGTCATCGTCATAGCGGCCCGGTCGATCGCGGCTTCATGGATTCGCTCTACTTCACCGATCCCCTCGGACTTCTTGTCGAGCTTGCCTCCTACCGCTTCGAGCCGCCCGAAGGCGCAACCCATGTCGACGTGCTGATGGAGGCCCATCGCATTCGCGTTGAGCGCGGCGACTACAACATTGCCGAAGTGCATCTGGCCGATGCCATAGAGCGCCTGGTGGCGCGTCGGCAGGCCAGCCTGTCCAAGGACCGCAGCCCCAAGAATCCGTGGCAGCGCTGAGCGGAGCGGGAAGGACGCGGTGGGGCGCTCATCCCTTGAGCGCCCCTGCGGTAAGCCCGGAAACGATGCGGCGCTGAAGGATCAGAACTAGAATTATCAGCGGCACGGTGACGATCACCGAGGCGGCCATGATCCGGCCCCAGGGCAGTTCATAGGCTGTGGCGCCGGTGATCAGCGCGATCGCCACCGGCACGGTGCGTTGCTCCTCGGTAAGGGTGAAAGTGAGCGCGAACAGAAACTCGTTCCAGGCCACGATGAAGGCGAGAAGGCCGGTGGCGGCAAGCGCCGGCGCCACGATCGGCACCACGATGTCGATCAGTGTTCGTAAAGGACCCGCGCCGTCGACGATCGCCGCTTCTTCGAGCTCGCGGGGAAAATCGCGCATGAACGCGGTCAGCACCCAGACGGTGAATGGCAAGGTGAGCAGGAGATAGGACAGGATCAGTCCGGTGAGCGCATTGTAGAGGCCGAGCGCCCGGATCAGCTCGAACAGCCCGGCCAGGACCGCGATCTGGGGAAACATCGAAACGATGAGAATCCCGAACAGAACCGCGCGCTCCCCGCGCAGGGAATACCTTGCCAGGGCAAAAGCCGACAGGGTCGCCAGAACAAGCGAGATCGCCGTTGCGCCCCCGGCGACGATGACCGAGTTGAGGATATTTCGGGCGAAGGGCTGTTCGACGAACAGCATGACGTAGTTTTCCAGCTCCGGTCGCCGCGGCAGGAACTCGACCTCGAACAGCGCCGAGCCGGTCTTGAACGAGGAAACGATCGCCCAGTAGAAGGGAAACAGGGCGTAGAACACGATCGCTGCCAGAAGCAGGTAGAAGCCGGCCCGCCTGACGCTGCGCGACAACCGCTTCATGACCTGGCCTCGGCCGCAGGAACATGCACGCGCCCTGCGGTGATGATCATGACGGCGAGAATGGCGATGATCAAAAACAGGCAGGTTGCCGCTGCCGAACCGAACCCGACATCCTGGAAATCGACGAGTTGCTGTCGGGCATAGATCGACATGGAGGCCGTGTTCTCGTTGTTGCCGGTCAGCACGTAGATGACGTCGAAGACGCGCATGGCATCGAGTCCGCGAAAGATGATTGCGACCATGAGGGCCGGCCGTATCAGCGGCAGCGTGATCGACACGAAGATCTGCCAGGCTCGTGCGCCGTCGACCCGCGCCGCCTCGTATAGCTCGTCGGGAAGCGTCTGCAGGGCGGCAAGGATGAGAAGCGCGACGAAGGGCGTCGTCTTCCAGACATCGACCGCAATGACGGACGCCATCATCAGGGCCGGATCAGCAAGCCACGCCCACGGGTCACCGATGACCCCAAGAGCGATAAGGGCGGCATTCACCACCCCGTATAGGTCGTGCAGCATCCAGCCCCACATCTGGGCCGAGACGACGGTGGGGATCGCCCAAGGGATAAGGATCGCGGCCCGCAGCAAGCCACGGCCAGGCAAATGGGCATTGAGGGCGAGGGCGATGATGAGGCCGAGCACCGTCTCCAGCCCTACCGAGACGAAGGTGAAGACGAGCGTGTTGGCGACGGCGCGCCACCATAGCGGGTCCTGGAACAGGAACAGGTAGTTTTCGAGACCGATGAAGGTACTGTTGCCTAGGCGAACCAGCGTGGCGTTGGTAAAGCTAAAGGATATCGTTCGGTAGAGCGGCCAGCCGCCAACAAATACCAGGGCGCCAAGCATTGGCAGCAGGAAGAGCCATCCGGCGCGCCGGCGCCGTGCCCCCAGTTCCCGGCGCGGCAGGCTTCTGGCGGGCTGGGCAGTCATCCGCCCCGGTCGCTACCAGCGCCCGCCACGGCTAATTCGCTCCAGGCTGTGTGCCAGACCGGCGAGATTGTCCTCGGCGCTGCCGGAGCCGGCCAAGGTGGCGTGCACCGCGTTGTAAACCGCATTCGATACGCGGGCATAGCGCTCGCCGGCCACGCTCGACGGGCGGACCACCGCGCCGTCGAGCACGTCTGCGAACCCGGCCAGGAAGGGATTGGCCTCCAAAAGTTCAGTGTCCTCGTAGAGGGCGGGCCGCGTCGGGTTGAACGCACCTTCGATGGCGCGGCGCTTCTGCTCCTCGGCACCGGTCAGGAAAGCGACGAGATCGGCGGCTTCCTCGGGATGGGCCGAGAAGCGCGAGACGGCGAGCTGCTGTCCGCCCAGCGTGGCGGCGTGCCCTGCGCCCTCGCCCGCGCCGCGCGGCAGCGGCGCAATCCCGACCTGGCCCCGTACGGGACTGTCCTCGGCATTGGCGAGCGCCCAAGCATAGGGCCAGTTGCGCATGAAAACGGCATTGCCGGATTGGAACACACCACGCGCCTCCTCCTCTGCGTAATTGAGGACGCCAGCGGGCGCAATCGTCCCGACCCAGCTCCGTGCGAGGCCGAGAGCTTCCGCCGCCCGGGGATTGTCGATCGTCACCCGGCCATCGGCGTCGACGATCGTCCCGCCCCCAAAGCTTGCGATCCATTCCAGTGCGTTTGTAGTCAGGCCCTCATATGCCCGACCCTGGAATACAAAGCCCTGCATGCGCGCATTGCCGGCCGCGCGTTCGGACTCGACGATCGTTTCGGCGGTCGCGGTGAGCTCATGCCAAGTCTCGGGAACCTCGAAGCCGTGGTCTTCAAGCAGATCGGCGCGATAGTACAGCAGCCCGGCATCCACGAACCACGGGGCGGCAACGAGCCTGCCGTCCACGGTGTTGCTTTCCACAAGTACATCGAGATGACGGTGACGCTCATCATGTGGGAGATAGGGCGCGAGGTCGATGAAATGGGCGGCCAGTATGCCGGGCCAGACGACGTCGATCTGGAAGATGTCGATGTCGGCGGAGCCGGCGGCCAGGAGCGTCTGATAAAGCGACAGCCGCTCATTGGCGTCGGCCGGCGTTGAGACCAGCTTAACCTCGTTGCCGGTGGCCTCCGCCCACCGTTCGGCACCGGCGCGGCAGAGTTCCATCTCGATGCCTAGCGCGCTGCAGGACAGGGTGACAGTCACCTGAGCATAGGCGGAGGTTGACGCCGCGATCGCTGCCGCTCCGAGGCAGACGCCCGCGACCAGTCTGCGAAGCATGGGTTCCTCCCTGGGCGACACCCCCGCCATTGTGCCGCGAGCGGGGCGCAATGTGAAACGCTTCCGGGACGGCCGGGACGTTCGCGCGCAGGTCAAGAGGCCATGCCGTGGCCCGTTGAGCCCGATGGTCGTGGTGGCCGACACTGGGCGCCCGCCTCCACGGGGACGGGTGGAAAGGCGGCAGGCCCGGGCGCCCGAAAGCGCATTTTACCCTTTCAGAAGAGGCTCCTCGCCGCGGTCGAGGATGAGGGGCACCACGAGATCCTCCTCGTCGTCGAGATGGCGGATCAGGTCGCGTCCCATGACCGTCTGGGTATCGCGGAACCGGCCGAGCGCAGTTCGGAAGCCGGCGGCGTCCGAATCCGGGTGCCCGAGCAGCGTGTTGGCCTGGCCGACGATCTCCTCGATGGCGTGATGGAGCGCGTCGTGGTCGCTCTCCAGGATCTCGAAGCCGCGCAGGAGGCGCGGCTCGGCCTGCCGGAAGATCGGGAAATAGTGGTGATCCTCGATCTGGTGATGGCCTTCGAGCTGGCCGAGAAAGAACTGCAGATAGCGGGCCAGCCACGGCTTGAAGCGGGTCGCTTCCGCGCCGTTGTCCAGCGCCTCTTCGGTGCCCTCCCGAATCAGCCTGTCGAGCTTGCGGAACATGTCGTGGCGCTGCAGCCAGAAGCGCGCCATCTCCCCCAGATTGGCGTGGGACTCCCAGTCCTCCCTCGGATATTGCCGGACCAGGAACAGTAGCTCGTCGTCGAGGCGGCTTGCCTCTTGCGATTCGTCAGTCATCGACAATCCGGGATGCTTGCGCTGGCTTGCGGGACAAGGCTCGTCAGATGGTGTCTCCGGCGAGCTGCTTCAACTGGCTCTCGAACACCTCGGCCGTCGCCCCATTAAACAGCACGAAGCGCACGAGGCGCACATGGCGCAGGCCTGAGGCCCGCGCGGCGACCGCATTGACGGCGATCTCGGCCGCCTCTTGAAGCGGATAGCCAAAGGCGCCGCTGGACAGCGCCGGGAAGGCGATCGAGCGCGCCTGCGCCTCCTCGGCCCGCCTGAGGGCGTTCTCGTAGCAGCTCGCCAACAATTCGGCGGCCGGCTCGTCACGGCCATAGACTGGCCCCAGGCAATGGACGACATGGCCGTTGGGCAGGTTGAACGCGTCGGTGATCACCGCTTGTCCCGGCTTGATCGGTGCCAATGGCCGGCCGGCTTCGGCCAGCTCCGGTCCCGCCGCGCGATGTAGCGCGCCGGCCACCCCGCCACCCGTGCGCAACTCCGCATTGGCGGCGTTGACGACGATGTCGATGTCGCCCTGGGCGGCGATGTCGCCGACAACGGCTTCGATGGTGAGGCCACCGACCGTGATTTCCATCTCCGCCTCCCGACGTGCCTGCTGGACCGCGATTGCGGGGATTAGGTTAGGCGAGGCCGCACCCCGTCAATCCTTGTCCGGCTTGGGCTGGGTGGTCGAGGGCGGGTCGCTCGCCGGGAAACTCTCCTCGATCGCCTCGTCGAGCGCTTCGTCGTCGTGCTGTTTGCGCTCGGCCGGCGTCGGCGGCGCCTTGTCCCGTGGTCCGGGTCGCGACTTCCTGCCTTCGCTCATGGCTCGATCCCTTTCTGTTCCCTGCGCCAAGTCGGGGTTGTCGTCAGCTCTTCCTGGACAACGATGCCGAACGACAGGGCGTTCCTCAATGCCGGCAAGGGGCGGCGCGCGATGAATATCTACAGACCCTAACCCACCACGATGATGTGCAGCCGCCGCGGACCATGGGCGCCGAGCAGCAGGGTCTGCTGGATGTCGGCCGAGCGCGACGGGCCGGTGATCATGTTGAGCAGGCGCGGCATCCGGCCCTTGCCATAGCTTTCGCGGATACGGGCGAGGACCGTCTCGTAGTCGCCATCGATGTCCTCGGCGCGGATCGCCACGATGTGATATTCGGGCAGGAAATTGATTGTTGTCGGGTTGTCGGGTCCGGAGGTGAGCACCAGCGTGCCGCTTTCGGCGATGCCGCCGAAGGCCCGGCTGAACCCCGCCTGCTCGTCGCCCATCGCGCGCCCTTGCCGGCGCTCTAGCGCCGGCTCGGTCTGCCAGGGCAACTCCTCGATCCACGCATCCGCGCCGTGGACGATCGAGTGGGCAAGGTTGCGCGATCTGAGATAGTCGGCCACCCGGCCGGGCACCGCATCGGTCCTGTCGACGCGCTCGACCGTGGCGTCGACCGCCTCGGCCATCTCGATGAACAGGCCGATCTGCTCCTCATGCGGGCGCCGGGCGCGGGCTGGGACGACGCCGGCCGGCGCCTCGGCGAGCCGCGCCTCGACCGCCTCGCCTGCCGCCCGATCCCGGCTATCGGCCTGGAGCGAGCGCCGCACGGCCTTAAGCACGGTCTCCCGGGAGGATGTCATCGCCCGCTCCGCCGTTGCGCCCACTGGGCCTGGAAGCTCTTGCCCTCGGGCGCGGGGAAATCCCGTTTGGAGGTCCAGCCGCCGGCGAGCGGCAGGCGCCGGAAGCGGCCCTTGGCCCGCCCCAGCGCTCCAAGGGTGCGCATGGCGAGCCCGGCGAGCGGGCGATAGAGCGCCGGACGCTTAGCGAAGAAGGCAAAGAACCGCAGGCCCCAGCGCGCTGAGGCCGGCGCCAGATGGCGCTCGAACTCCCGCTCGCGCCAGTGGCGCATCATCTTAGGCAGCGGGATGTGCATGGGGCAGACCTGCTCGCAACGCCCGCAGAAGGTCGATGCGTTGGGCAGGTGACCGGCCTTGTCGACGCCGACCAGGGACGGCGTGAGCACCGCCCCCATGGGGCCGGGATAGACCCAGCCATAGGCATGGCCGCCGACCGCGTGATAGACTGGGCAATGGTTCATGCAGGCGCCGCAGCGGATGCAGCGCAGCATGTCCTGGAATTGCGTGCCGAGCATCCCGGAGCGGCCATTGTCGAGCAGGACGACGTGATACTCCTCCGGCCCGTCCGGGTCTCCCGGGCGGCGCGGTCCGGTTGAGAATGTCGTGTAGACGGACATCTCCTGTCCGGTGGCCGACCGGGCCAGGACCCGCAGGAGCTGCGAGACGTCCTCGAGCGTCGGCGTAATCTTTTCCAGACTTGCCAGCACAATGTGAACGCGGGGCAGGGTCTGGGTCAGATCGCCATTACCCTCATTGGTGACGATGATCGAGGTGCCGGTCTCGGCGATCAGGAAATTGGCGCCGGTGATCCCGACATCGGCGGTCAGGAAGCGGTCGCGCAGGACCCCGCGCGCCTCGGCGAGAAGCGTTTCGGGCGCCTCGAGGTTCCGCTCCGGCGGCAGGTCGGTGTGAAAGCGCCGGAAGTCGGCCTCGATCTGGTCCTTGTTGACGTGGATCGCCGGGGCGATGATGTGGCTCGGCGCCTCCTTGCGCAGCTGCACGATGTATTCGCCGAGGTCGGTCTCGACGACCTCCAGACCGCGCTCCTCCAGGTACGGGTTGAGCGCGATCTCCTCGGCGACCATCGTCTTGCCCTTGGTGACGCGCCGGGCGCCGGCCTCCTGACAGATATTCAGGATGATCTTGCGCGCTTCCTCGGCATCGACGGCCCAGTGGACGTGGCCGCCGGCCTCAGTCACCCGCGCCTCATAGGCCTCGAGATAGAGGTCGAGGTTGGCCAGGGTGTGGTTCTTGATGTCGCGTGAGCTGTCGCGCAGCGCATCGAATTCTGGCAGCTTGCCCGCCGCCTTGCTGCGCTTTTCGATAAAGCCCACCTGGACATGGGCGAGGGCGCGCTGGAGCTGGGGGTCGGCAATCGCCTCGCGCGCATTGAGCTTGAAACGGGGCGAGGTGATCTGCATCAGCCGTCCTTCCCCTTGCCGATAGCCGGCGTCTGGGTCATCCCGGCCAGCACTTCGGCGATGTGGCGCGCTTCGGTCTCGCGGCCCTCGCGGGAGAGCTTGCCAGCAATGTTCATCAGGCAGCCGAGATCGCCGGCGAGCACGGTGGCCGCGCCGGTCTCGGCAATCGTCTCGGTCTTGCGCGAGACCATCTTGTCGGAGATGTCGGGATACTTGACGCAGAAGGTGCCGCCGAACCCGCAGCAAACTTCGGTATCGGCCATCTCGCGCAGCTCCAGGCCGTCGACGCTGGCCAACAGCTTGCGCGGCTGCGCCTTGATGCCGAGTTCGCGCAGGCCGGAGCAGGAATCGTGATAGGTGACGGACCCGGCAAAGGCGGCGTCGACCCTATCGACCTTGAGGACGTCGGTGAGGAAGGCGACGAGCTCCCAGGTGCGCGCCGCCAGCTCGCGCGCCCGTGGCTCCCAGGCCGGATCGCCGGCGAACAGTTCGGGATAGTGCTTGCGCACCGTGCCGGCGCAGGAGCCGGACGGCGCCACCACATAGTCGAAGCCCTCGAAGGCGGCGATCATGGTCCGTGCGATCGCCTGGGCATCGGCCCGGTCGCCGGAATTGTAGGCCGGCTGGCCGCAGCAGGTCTGCACCGGCACATCGACGGTGCAGCCGACATCCTCCAGGAGCTTTGCCGTGGCAAAGCCCACCGAGGGCCGCATCAGATCCACCAGACAGGTTACGAACAGCCCGACACGCGGGCCATTGGACGGGGTCTCGCTCATTGTGGGCGGACAGTAGTGCGCCGGCGAACGGCTGGTCAATTGCATTGGTGGCAGAAGTTGGCCAGGACCGCCTTCGCACGGTCACGGCGAGTGTGGTGGTTTTGAAGTTCGTTACCAGGGGTGCATCAAACTCCCGAAACGAGC
>SKQW01000011.1 GCA_007118805.1 Rhodobiaceae bacterium
CAGAATGTCAGCTTCGACGAGGGAAGGGTCATGCTCGCCGATGAGGAGGTTGTCGAGATGTATGCGGAATCCGGCGGGATGGGCGGGCTTGGCCAGCTTCTGGTCGAGTCCATGACGCCGATGCGTCAGATCGAGCTGGATGTGCTGGACGAGGACAACAAGGCGATCTACTGGGACCGGTCCGACCGCTTCGACACGGTGGTTGACTTTCGCTTCACCCAACCGGCCGTCGACGCGCTGGCCCGGGTTATGGAAGCCTGGGTGCATCATTTCCTCGGGCTAATCGTGCGGATTCAGCCCATGCAGGCGATCCGCGACGAACGCTGGCGCTGGCATGTCGGTCTCGACTCCGAAGCCACCGACATTCTCAACCGGCTCTATGCTGGAGAGGATGTGGGGCTGGACGACATGGAGCGGATTCTTGGGCTCTTCCGCATGGAAATCCGGGACGAGAAGACGGTCATGCCGGACATGCGGGGTCGGCCCGTCTATTTGGGCCTTGCCATGACCCCCGGCCGGAAGCTGCGGATGAAGCCGCAGAACCTGCTGACTAATCTGCCGCTCGTCCGCGACGCCTGACATGCGCCGGCGCCGCCCGCGGTCCGCCTCCTTCGTCGATTCTCTCGCCGCGCGCGGCATCGCGGCGCTGATTCTGGTGCTGGTCGTCTTGTCGCTCGTCTGGCTGCACCGCCACAACCTGTTCCCCGGCGAAGATGTGGCGGTCACCGACCCGCAACTGGCCGCCTGCCTTGCCGAGCGAGTCAGTCCGGTGGAGGAAATGCTGGAGGACGGTCTGATCTCCCCGGCCCAAGCCGACGCGATGCGCGCCCGCGCCATCCGCTATTGCGAGCAGACGGTGCCCGCACAGTAGGTCGGCAGCGAAGGTTCCCGACGCTCAGTCCTTGAGAAAATCGTCGGCGTCCAGATCTCGGCCGGACGAGCGCGCCTCCAGGTAATCGTCGGTCGTTCGCATGCGCGGCCGCTGGCCGAACTGGAAAGGATCCTGACCTGTGTCGGCCTGGGCCTGGAGCCGGCAATCGTCGCACATGCGGATCATGTCCTTCTGCTCCTCGCTCTGGAACATCCAGTGCTTTCCGCCCAGCTGTTCGACGACGCGCTCGATGGTCTTGCGGGTGCCGAAGGGCTTGCCGCAGCGCACGCAGGCGAACGGCTCATCCTCGTTGAGGATGATCTGCTCGAGCGCGGCGGGCGTGAAATTGTAGCGCGCTTCAAGCGTGATGACGTTCTCCGGGCATGTCGTCCGGCACAGGCCGCATTGCACGCAGGCATGTTCCTGAAATCGCAGTTGCGGGCGGTCCGGACTGTCGAGTATCGCCCCCATCGGGCAGGCGCCGACGCAGGCCAGGCACAGCGTGCACCCGTCAGTATCGATATGGATGCGCCCGTATGGCGCCCCCAAGGGCAGCGCAATCACCTCCGGCTGTTCGGAAGAGGCCTCGCGCAGCTTGGACAAGGCGGCGCGGGCGATGTCGCGCTTCCCACCGGCAGGGCGGAAAGACGCCGGTGGCAGGGCAGCGCGTTGGGGCAGGTCGAAGAGCTGGGCCTCCACCGCTTCGGGATCGACCTCGGTCACGACCGTTATCCGAGGGTCTCCACCATATCCCAGCGCAGCAAGGAAATGGTCGGTCAACCCGGCCTGGGTTTCAAGCGGCGGCAGCTCTTCCGTCTTCGACGGGTGGGTAAGGATCAGAACCTGCTCGGCACCGGCCACAAAGCTAGATGCCAGTATGTCGTGTCCCAGCTCGGTGACCGAGAACAGGGAGACCGGGATGACATTGGCCGGCAGCCCGCGTCCAAACCGCGCCATCATGGCGATCAGGGGCGCGCCATGGCTTTCGTCGTGGAACAGCAGGATCGGGCGGTCCCCTCCTGCCGCAAGATAGGTCGAGACCAGGGTCTGGATCCGCTGGATGAGGTCCCTACGGCCAGGATACTGATAGCTGACCGCACCGGTCGGGCAGGAGGCGCTGCACGACCCGCACCCTCCGCAAACGCCGGGGTCGACCACGACGATATCCTCGGCGGAGGAGATCGCCCCGGCCGGACAGGCGTCGAGGCAGTTGGTGCAGCCGATCTTGCGGCTGCGCGAGTGGGCGCAGATGTCGGGGTCGTAGGCGACATAGAGCGGCTTCTCGAACTCGCCGACATAGTCGGAGATGTCGAACATGGCCTGGGCGACCGCCGCCGGATGCGCCGGATCGGCTCGGAAATAGCCGTCCCGCTTGTCGGACCCGGGAAAGAGCGGTGCCTCCCCAGTCACATCGAGAATGAGATCGCACTGGGAACTTGCCCCGTCGCGCGCCAGCACGAAGTGCGCTTGATCACGCGAGGCGGGCATCATCGGCGCATAGTCGTCCACGGTGATCTCGAAGGCGCCGAGCGAGCCGCGCGCGCCGGAGATGCGGCCGCGATGGATCGGGACATCCGCCACGGTCGGTGGCACGAGGTCGTCGCCGTCCGTGACAAGCAGGCTGACCGACAGACGCGGGGCCAGCTTCTGGGCCACCTCAAGAGCCTGCTGCCCCTTTCCGTAGACGAGACAGATGCCCTGCGAGGTCACGGTCTTGGTTCCCGCCGGTTCGACCGTGACGAGGGCCTCGGCCAGCAGCGCGGCAATCTTGGGGTTGGCGCGATCGCCTGCCGTGCTCCAACCAGCGCGCTCGCGAATATTCACGAAGTGCGCCTTGTCCCCGGCGCCGGCTTCGGCGGCGAGTTCCCGAAAAAGGGGCGCCTCCTGCGTGCAGGCGACCAGGACCGGTTCGTCGCCGTCGAGCGCGGCCGTGAAGGCGGCCACCTCGTCGCGGCACAAGACACGGTGGATACGCGGCGGCGTATCGGCGCTGAGCGATAAGGCAAGCGCTTCACCGTCGAGCGACATGGTTCGCTCACAATTGCAAAGCAACACCTGTTGATCCCCGCACTTCATGGCGGGCCACCCCTCCGAGAAAGCGCCACAACGATCAGCGTCGGCGCCTGTCGCTGCAAGAGTAGGCTGATGAACCTGCCGACGCAATTCGTTATACTGCCCGAGGGAGGATGTCCTATGGAGCCGCGCAACAGCTTGCCTGTCGGCGTCGTCGTCGAACGTCGCACTGGGGTGACGCGCTGGGCAGCCCATGTGTGGTTGCCGGTTTCCGTCTTTTTCGGGCGGGCGCCGCACGAGAGCTGGTACGAGATGGCGACCGGCGATGGCTGGACGCAGTTCTGCGCCGGCACCGCCGAGCTTGAGCTACATCGCGGCGACGCAGAAGCGTATATGCGCAACCTGTCGGCGCCGCGGCCATCGATCTACGTTATCCTGGCGCCGGCAAAGGGAGAGATCCCATGGCGGCTCCATCTGGTGACCGCCTCGCCATCGGAGGCCGAGGCCTATACCGTCGGCGGCGACCATCTGGTTGAAGCCGTTGCAATGCCCGACGAGATCGGCGCCGTGGTCGCTGAGTTCGCCAAGGCCCATTTCAAGCCCGAGCCGTTCAAGAAGCGCAAGCGAGACACGCCGCCGGCGCTTGAAGAGCAGAAGTTCGGCAAGGAACCGATCTTTGCGCGGAGGGGCGGCATAGCCCCGGGAGGGGCCGAGGATGAGTGACCGCGAAGGATTTCTGGACCGCTGGTCGCGCCGCAAGCTCGCCGAGAAGACGCGCGCCGAGGAGGATGATTCCGCTGCCGCCCCGACAGATTCAGATGACGAGGCGGCGATTGCGGCGCACGAGGCCGAAGCTCAGGAGCGCCACCCGGCCGAAGAGATCGACATCGACTCATTGACCCCGGACTCCGACTACAGCGTGTTCCTTCAGAAGGGCGTATCGGCCGCCACCAGGCGCAAGGCCCTGCGCATGCTGTGGTCCAATGATCCCCTTTACGCCGGCAAGGAGCTCCTGAGCGACAATTTTGACCTTGCGGATGTCAAGACATGGGGGCTGGGGTCAATCCGCGATACCGCGTGGAAGGTCGGCGAGGGCTATGGCCGCAAGGTGGCGCAGCCAGACATGGATGACGACACGGCGGCAGAGGCGGCATCGGCATCCAGCGCGCCCGTCGAGTCGGGTGAGGGCACGCGGCACGCGGAGGCTCCCCGAGGCACCGATACGGGCGAAGGCGCCGAAAGCGACGACGATGCCCCCGCGGACAGGCCAAAGGACGGCGATATCGCCTGACATGGCGGTCAGTCGTTTTGCCCACCCCCACCGGCAGGCTCAATGCGTCGGCTCATCGGGCGCGGCGAGCTTGTTGTCCGCGAGATGGAGGCGCAGCATCTCGGTATATTGCGTGACCATGTGCTGCACGAAATCCTCGTGTTTTTCCACGTTGAGCACGGTGTTTGCCACGTAGGCGTTGTAGCGGGCTGCCGCATAGAGGAACGCCATGTGCAGGTCGGTCGCCTTCACGGTCTGGTTCTGTCGGTTGGCTAGGTCAATGAATTTGTTGGCAACATCCAAGAATGCTGCCGTGTCGAGTTCCCCCGCCTTGCGCGCCGCGCGCCGTTCTTTCCGGCTCATGTCGGACTCCTTTTGTATCGGCTGTCTGCCGGATCATTTCAAACAGGCCGGCTTCCCGCCAGTCCCCAAAGGCCGGACTTGTCGCACTCGCCGCGATCGGATATCGCCGGGGCACGCAGGGAGATCTTGACATGACGAGCGACCAGCGCCCCTGGCCGACCGAAATCCGACTTGCTCCCGACCGCAGGACTCTTACCGTCACCTTCGACGACGGCACCCAATTTTCCTATGCGGCCGAGTATCTGCGCGTGCTTAGTCCGAGCGCGGAGGTGCAGGGGCATAGCCCGGACCAGCGACAGACGGTTCCCGGCAAAAAGGATGTCGGGATCATGTCGATCGATGCGGTCGGCAACTATGCCGTGCGGATCACCTTCGACGACATGCATTCCACCGGCATCTATTCCTGGGACTACCTTCACCGTCTCGGCCGCGACCGGGACGAGCTGTGGGCAGGCTATGTCAGCGAGCTCGAGGCGAAGGGGTTGAGCCGCGAGCCGCCGCGACGGCAGCGCTGAGCTGGTTAGCGCGCATCTCTCACATTCCCGACGGCCTGCGCGAGTGCGAGAGATGTGGTCAGCTATCGAGCGGCGAGGTGACCCCGTGAATCCGGCAGGCGGCCACCACGGTGTTGCGCATGAGACAGGCGATCGTCATCGGCCCGACGCCGCCCGGCACCGGGGTTATGGCGCCGGCCGTCTCGACGGCTTCGGCATAGGCAACGTCGCCGACCACGCGGCTCTTGCCATCCTCGGTCGGGATGCGGTTGATGCCGACATCGATCACCGTTGCGCCCGGCTTGATCCAGTCGCCCCGGATCATTTCCGGCCGGCCCACAGCCGCGAATAGGAGATCGGCCCTGCGGCAGACTGCCGGCAGGTCCCGCGTGCGCGAATGGGCGAGGGTGACCGTGCAGTTCTCTCGCAGCAGTAGCTGGGCGAGGGGCTTTCCCACGATGTTCGAGCGGCCCACGATCACCGCTTCCATGCCAGACAGGTCGCCCAGCGCGTGCTTTGCCAGGATCACGCAGCCGAGCGGCGTGCATGGCGTCAACGCCGGCAGGCCGGTGGCGAGCCGGCCCGCATTGACCACGTGAAAGCCGTCGACATCCTTGGCCGGATTGACGGCCTGGATAACCGCTTGCGAGTCGATTTGATCGGGCAGGGGAAGCTGCACCAGGATGCCATGGACCGACGGATCGTCGTTCAGGCTATGGACTAGGTCGAGCAGCTCGGCCTGGGAAGTCGCCGCGTCCAGTGTGTGCTGGGTGGAAACCATGCCGGCCTCTGCCGTCTGGCGGTTCTTGCTGCCGACATAGATCTTGCTGGCCGGGTCCTCGCCGACGAGAACCACAGAGATGCCGGGCACGAGCCCGTGCCGTTCGCCGAGCTCGGCGACTGCGCCTGCGATCTTTTCACGCAGCTCGGCTGCCACTGCCTTTCCGTCGATCCGCTGTGCCGTCATTCGTCCTTCCCTGTTTTCGTCTGCCCTGCGGCGAGCGATGTCAGCCGCTCTTCCAGCCCGCCTAGCTCGCCCGATATATGAACCCGTTTAAGCCGTGCCTTGTGGCCGGAAACGACGGCGACCCGCGAGGGAGCGACGCCGAGCGCTTGAGCGATCAGCTTCTCGAGCGCGGCATTGGCCGCCCCCTTTTCGGGCGCCGGCCTGACCCTCGCCGCCAGGGCCGCCGCGTCGCCGCCTTGGCGGAAAACGCCGTCAATGCGATCCATCCCCGCCTTCGGCGTCAGACGCACCGCGATTTCGAAACCATCCTTGCTTGCCTTGAACCAGCCGGCCACGCGCTCAGAATACGCTCGGATAAATGTAGAGGATGATCACGCGCTGGATCAGGAATATGCCCAGCAGGAGCACGATGGGCGAAATGTCGATGCCGCCGAGATTGGGCATGAACTGCCGAATCGGGCGCAACGCCGGTTCGGTCAGCCGCCACAGCGCCTCGCCCACCACCGCCACGAACCGGTTGGCCGTGTTCACCACGTTGAAGGCGATCAGCCACGAAAAGATGACCGCGGCGATGACGACCCAGACATAGAGCTGCAGGGCAATGAGAATGACGTCGAGGAGAGCGCGCATGGAGTCAACCGGACAGGTCTCGATGATTGGCGCCTTTCCCTCTATCCGCCCGGCGCCCTGGTCGCAACCCTTGCGGCGCGCCACATTTGCCCGGTTACTTGACAGGACGCAGGCCGGCCCCCTAAATCGCCGGACCGACGGACGGGGCCGTAGCTCAGTTGGGAGAGCGCCGCGTTCGCAATGCGGAGGTCAGGGGTTCGACTCCCCTCGGCTCCACCATCCCGCTGCCGTCGGTTTCCCTCCATTGCCCGTCCGGGGTGGTTATCGCTGGCCAGCGCCAGCGCCAGCGCCAGCGGCGAGCGTCGGGTCAGTGTCCTCACGGCCCCGCGATGGTCAACGCACCGTCAACCTTGAGCGTGACCCCGGAGATCGTGCGGGCTTGGGCCGAGCACAGGAAGGCGGTGGCCGCGGCGACGTCCTCCGGTGTTGAAAGTTTGCCGATCGGGGTCTTCTCGGCGCGGCGTTTCCAGCCTTCGGCGTCAATGACGCTGTTCGAGCCAGGTGTAGAGACGGGGCCCGGCGCGATGGCATTGACCGTTATGCCATGCGGGGCAAGCTCGACCGCCTGCTGGCGCGTCAACGCATCGAGCGCCCCCTTGACGCAGGTATAGACCGAAGCGTTGGGGATCGCGAAGGACACGGCGACCGAAGACAGGTTGATGACGCTGCCTCCGCCCGTCCGGACGAGATGGGGAGTCGCCGCCTGCAGGGCGAAGAGCGCGCCCTTCAGGCCGATATCGAGGATTTTGGTCAGCTCGTCCTCAGGGAAATCTGCCAGCGGGGCATAGTGAAAATAGACCGCATTGTTGACCAGTATGTCGAGGCCGCCCGCGCCGGCGAAGCGGTCCATGGCGGCGACCACCTCCGATCGCCGGGAGACGTCGCATTGCCAGGCCTCGATGAGGCCGCCATCGGCCTGTTCGGCCACCTCCTCGGCGCCGCTCCGGTCGACGTCGAGGATGGCGACACGGGCGCCATCGGCGGCCAGCCTGAGGGCAATCGCCCGTCCCAGCCCGGCCGCGCCGCCCGTGACGACGGCGTTCTTACCGCTCAGCTCTCCCATGGCCTTCTCCCTTGATCATCGGTTCCGGGCCGCCGGCCGCGCCCCTGCCGCGTCTGTCTGTCGGTCATCGCCCGTAGAGGACGGAGGGGAGCCAGAGGGCGAGGGCGGGGACCAGGAGGACGATGATGACGGCGATGTTCTGGATGACGTTGAACTGCAGCATGCCGATATAGATGTCCTTGAGCGACAGTTGCGGGGCGGCCCCTTTGAGGTAATAGGCGGCCATGGCCACGGGTGGGGACAGGAAGGCCGATTGCAGGTTGACCGCGACCAGGATGCCGAACCACAGGAGCGAGAAGCCGAGCGCCTCGACCACCGGCACCAGAAGCGGCACGAAGATCAACACGATGGCCGGCCATTCCAGCGGCCAGGCCAGCAGGAAGATCAGCACCATGATCATCAGCATCACCGCCAGTGGCGGGAAGGGCAGCTCGGTGAACCACGCCGTCACCAGCGCGCCCGAGCCGAGCCGCGAGAACACCGCCGCATAGATCGCCGCGGCGACCGCCAGGAACAGGATCATCGAGGAGGTCTTCAGGGTCTGGAACAGGCACTCGCGGAACAGCGGCCAGGTCATCCGGCGGTAGGCGATGGTCAGCAGGAACGCCCCGAAGGCGCCCATCGCCGCCGCCTCAGTCGGGGTGGCGATGCCCATCAGGATGGTGCCCAGTGCAAAGAACATCAGCACCGCCGCCGGCACGAAGCCGAGCAGCAGCTCCAGATAGATCGCCTTGCGCGACAGCACCCGCTCTTCCTGGGGCAGCGGCGGGCCCAGCGAAGGGTTGAGCCAGCTGCGGAACAGCGCATAGGCGGCATGCATCGCCGCCAGCAGAAGCCCGGGCAGGATCGCCCCGGCAAACAGGTGTAGCACCGAGACCCCGAGCACCGGGCCCAGCAGCACCAGCATGATCGAGGGCGGGATCAGAATGCCTAGCGTGCCCCCGGCGCACACCACCCCGGCGGCCAGCCGCGGGCTGTAGCCGTAACGCAGCATCACCGGCACCGCCAGAAGCCCGATCACAGTCACCGACGCCCCGATGATCCCAGTCGCCATGGCAAACACCGTCGCCGTGATCAGCGTGACCAGGTAAAGCGCCCCGCGCAGATCGGCCATCAGCTGCTGCAGCGCCGCGAACAGCCGTTCCATCAGACCGGTGCGCTCCAGGAAATAGCCCATCAGCACAAACAGCGGCACCGCCGCCAGGATCTCCTCCTGCATAAGCCCGAAGGTGCGCGAGACCATCAGCCGGAACACGATGTCGCCAAAGCCGATATAGCCGAACACCGTGGCCAGCAGCAGCAGCGTGAAGGCGATCGGATAGCCGATGAAGATCACGATGATGAGCAGCCCCATCATCACCAGGCCGAGATATTCGCTCGCCATCGCCCCTCACCCCGCCTGGCGATGGGCCGGATCGGCCAGCGTCGTCGGTGGCCAGTAGCCCCGCAGCGCCGCGTGCAGGCTCTTGATGGTCTCCGAGACCCCCTGGATCATCAACAGCCCCACCGCCACCGGGATCACCGTCTTGAACGGATAGATCGGCGGGCGCCAGGTGCTCAGATAGCCCCGCTCGCCCTGCGCCCAGGAGCGCGCCGCATAGTCGATCCCGGCATCGAGGAACAGATACATCGCCGGAAAGAACAGCACGATGTGCAGCGTCGAATCGACAATCCCCTGGGTGCGCGGCCGCCACCCCTGATAGAGAAAATCGGTGCGCACATGCGCCCCGTAAAGCAGCGCCGCCGCCGCCCCCAGCATGAACGCCGAGCCATACAGCATG
>SKQW01000098.1 GCA_007118805.1 Rhodobiaceae bacterium
GATAGTAGCTCGGCAGGCAGACAATGCGGGCGGCGGCCAGGACTGTCGGCATGTCCCTGCAATGGCCCCACCATTCGACCAGCCCTTCCTGCTCCCATCGCCGAATCTCGGCTTCCGGGACGGCTCCCCGGTTGTGCGCGGGCACATCACCAGCAAGGACGAAGCGCGCCGAGGAGCCTTCGCGCTTCAGGATTCGGGCCGCTTCCGCGAATTCTCCGATTCCCTTGTCGCGGATCATCCGAGCGGGCAAGAGAACGATGGGCGGGTCGGCGGAGGCAGGCTGTGCCGGAAATTCATCGGGATCGACCCCCGAGCCGGGAATCAGGACCACATCCTCCCGCCTGGCAAGACCGGTGCCGAGAAAGCGATCCCGGTCATTCGGATTTTGGAAGATCACACGCGCATTGGGATGGCGCATCGCAAAGCGGTACATGGACTCCACTCCCTTTCTCGCGATGCGGCGAGGCAAGCTCTGGTTCGCGTAGAGGAAGCCCAAGCCGCTCATGGCCGCGACCGAGGCCGGAACGCCGAGAAGGCGGGAGAGCAGACCTCCGTAGAGCACCGGCTTGACGGTCACCGTATGCAGCAGAGCCGGGCGGAGCTTGCGGATCAGCCGCGCCAAGTGGACCATATATGCAGCATCCGATAACGGGTTCAGGCCCGTCCGGTCCACGTAAAGTGGATGAAAGTGCACGCCGTTCTCGTGCAGCGGCCGCAAATCGCCGGTATCGAGTGCAGCGAGGTGGACCTCGACTCCGCTGCGGCGCGCCGCGACCGCGAGCGGCAGGCGATGAGAAACGAAAAACGAGGTGTCGTTACAGACAAAAAGAACGCGATGCACTGTCATGGTCGGCGCCCTTTAACGGGATTTATAGTTGAAAGGTCCAAGCTCGGCTTCGCGGTACATTTCGCACCGTGGGATCGGTGCGTTCAGCCGCCCGAAGGCGCTGGAGCATTTTCTGGCGGAGTGATCGCTGCTTCGTTAGGAAATTCTCTATGTTCCGGATGTTGCGCATTTCGGACCGCAAACTGATTTCCAATTTGCCAAAAAATGCTCTCGACTTTAGGCGCTACGGAAGATTCCCCTCATACAGCCGCGGCATGCGCGCTTCGAGGAAGGCATCAAGCGTCACCACCTCGTCTTCAAGTTCCTTCGCCAGCAATCCATGATCCGCCTCGCCAAGGGATGGCGGTTCGACTGCACCGGACCTTCCAAAGAACACTTCCTTTAGCCCCATGGCCTTTGCCGAATTAACAATAAAATATAGCCCTCTTCCCCGAAGGCCGTCGGCGACAATGCGGCCTGTCTTTGCCAGCAGTGGTGACGGCGCGACGCCGCGTGCATTGAGTTGTTGGCCTGCCACTGCACCCGGATCCGCGTACGCTAGATCAAGTACGTTGCAAAGCTGAACACAATACATATCAGGATCTTTAATTAGGTCTTCTAGCAAAAATATGTGAAGGTTGTTTTTTCCAAAAATTTTTGCCCAGCGATTCAGTTGCCGCGAATAACGGCTTGCATCGAGTATTTCCGGATACTCCTGTACGGCCTCTCGTAGCGAAAGCTGCGTATAACCCTTTCGCCGAAGATGCAGATAGTGGGACCACGCCCGCTGAACAGGATCGCGCAAGGTGACGATCAACGGTATCTCGCCCAACAGGTCGTGAATTCGCCTTGGCGCCTCCGCGCTGTGAAAGTAACTCGGCGCCACTTCCATCACACGGCGGTGATTCTCGGGGCCATAGTGCCGGAAATGGCCTTCATACCAATGCGGGGCCTTCCCGAAGTACCGATCGAAGTAGAAGGTTTCCTTAACGCCCTTCGGCAGACACACATCTCTGCGCAAAGCTAGATACTCCTGAACCCAGCTCGTGCCAGCCTTCATGGGACCAATTACCAACGCATTGGGGAGCGTCATTAGCCGACTTTCTCAAAATACCGGAGTGGCGCGCGGGTGGTTTATCTCTTTATCTCAAGTGCCGTTCGTTGCCTCGCAAGCACCGCAGGCTACTGCTGCCAAGCGGCAATCGAGCGTCCAACGTAGCTTTCCGTGGCTAGCACATCCTCTTGAAACAGCGCTCGAAACCGCCCCCGTTCCGCTTCCGCTACTGGCACGGTTCTGCTTTCCTTGACTATCAGGTTCCGACTGAAGCCGACGCGCTTCGCTGCATCCACCGCCCATTCCAGATCGGAATCCATAAGCTTTCGACGAATCCTTTTCGCTCGCCGGACAAGCCAAGGCCAGCGCGGCGCCCCCTTGCTCGCTCGCACCCTGTCGACAAGCATCAATTGCTGCAGCAGCTCACGATCGATATCGAGGAAAGATCCTAGGGCTGAAAGATGTTCAGACGTTGCCTCGGCATTTGCAAAAAGTTCTTCGTATATCATAAGGAAGACGTTCTGCTTGGAAAACTTATCACCTATCTCCTCGAGATGTTTTCTATAGTAGCTATAATGACGAAGATTTGTATTCTTTTCAATCGCGGACTCAAATGACCCGTTTATGCGCGCGTTTTCTACTTCCATGCGATAATGTGAAATAGCTCGATCTACCGGGTTTCGCAGGATAATAATGAGCTTCATGTCTTGGTTAAAAGTTTTCATTCTCTCCAACGCCTTTGTATTACCAAAGTACGTCGGAGTTATTTCACCAGACGCTCGATATTTATTGGAACCGCTGAAAAGTCCGGCGTACCATTCCTCTCCGCGATCATGGTATCTGTCGAAAAAAACCTCCTTGCGGTCGGCTGGCGGCATCCAGCCAGGATGTGTCGCGCTGGGTTTGGCCGACGCCCAGAAAGTTTGGCGCCTTTCGCCAGTGTCCGCAACAGACGCCATGCTTCCACCTCCATACATTCTACGTCAGACCCGCCTTTGAATTTACTCAATGAAAGGAACGTCCTATGCGCGACAGAGCGGTTTTCTTCACCCCGATTCCAGCACACGGGCGCCCGCGGGCAGAGCCTCCTTGTCATTAATTTTATATGCGTTAATCTAAACGACGGAGTTGGCAGACCTCGCCGCCAACTTTTGGTGGTTTCCTATGCCAATCAGCATTACAAGCAATATCCAAAACAACGTAAATCGCAACCCCTGGTGCGTTATAGAGTAACCTGCTGCCGGAAGTATGTACACAGCGAGTCCGAACCCAATGTTCTTGTATAGAATCCAGATAAATGTTCCAAACAACAAAGTTCCTGGGATGCCGTATGAGAACAATATAGTCGCCCAGGACGAGTGAATTTCGATCTGCCCTGTGCCGAATCGCCACCTAGCACCTTCCCCCGCGCCGAATATTAGATATTCTGGAAACTCCACCAATCTCGGATAACCTCGTGCCGCTTCATCTTCTAACTTCTCCTCGACTCTCCCGAATCGATTATCCCATGAGTCATGCATGTAGGTGACTATCCTCGAGTCACCTGGATCGGCCACTTGCAGAGAAATGGTTAATGCTAAAACAGTCCCAGCTCCTATCAGGAGCACGCGTATCGCCCCAAGCTGCAATAGCACTATTGTTACCAGCAAGCCGAGTGCAGTAAGTGCACTCAATGACAGGGAAATAAGGACGTACCACGTGCTTATCAGGAAACCGAGCGTGGAAATTTTTCTAGAACCGACGCATCTTGCGATACATACACCGAAGATCGACGCGCATAGAATTCCAAAATAGGCAAGTTGGTTGGGGTTATTGAACAGCAGTCTCTGTCTACTGGCAGAGAAATTAAACAGAGTAATTTGTAATACAAAAAGAATTATCACAGAAATACAAAGGGTTACCATTACAGCATTTATTAAATTCCGCTTATTTGTTACAAGAAACGACAAGACTATTACCACAAGAAGGTTAAAAACATAATACCTAGCATGCTTCAGCGGTTCCATATCTCCCGTTTCTAATGTTCTTAGGGTCGATATAAGCACGACGTAATACACGAATCCTATTAACGGCAAAAGGATATACCAGGTGCTTTTAGGAAACCTCATCCTCGCGAATAGGATTCCCCCCGCGATCGCCAAAACCATGGCAAAGTCGGCCGGCTGCGGCGACCCGCTTGGGGACACATAAACCCAGCAGGTGAGCAGGTACACCATTACGAAAATGAAGACGACATTAGAAGATGAGGTCGTCATGTTATCGCATTGCTCGATAAGTTGAAGCGTTCTATCCGGCGATACAGTCCTGGTAGGCTGCGGTCACCCTGCTTAAGTCGTGGCGCTCGGCGCATTTGGCGGAAATGCCGGCGCGGTCAAGTGGACCGGCTTCCAAGGCGCGGCCAACCGTGTTCGCCAAGCCCTCGGGATCTTCCATCGGCGCCAGGAACCCGCCTTCGCTCGCAAACAGGATGTCCCGGTTTGCACCGGGGCAGTCCGTCGCCACAACGGCCGTGCCACAGGCCAAGGCTTCGATCACGACGTTCGGAAAGCCTTCATATCGCGAGGCCAGCACGAAGAGAGCCGCCTTTGCCATGAGCGGATAGGGATTGCTCACGAAGCCTGCAAAGGTAACGGCGTCCTCAAGCCCAAGATCCCGCGCGAGCGCCTCAAGCCCAGCCCGATCCGGTCCATCCCCTACCACGGTCAGGTGTGCCTCGGGCTGCACGGCATGAATGCGTGCAAAGGCGCGAAGCAACACATCCACGCCCTTCTGGCGCATCAACCGACCCACCGTCAGGAGAGCGGGAGAGCCCGTAAGGGAGGGCACGTACTCGGCCGAGCGCTTGCGGACGAAGTCCAGATCGATCGGATTCCCAATGACCGACATCGGCACCTTGTCGCCGATGATCGCCTTTACATCGGTCTCCATCTCCCTGCTCTGACATACGATGTGGTCCGCGGCAACGAGCGCCCGCTTTTTCAATTGGTACGTCAACTTGTGCTTCAGCGGCGCGGCCGCCTGCAGTTCCGCCGTATTTGCGGATAGATGGTTCGCCAGGCGGAGGACAAGACGCGTACCTGCTGGAAACAGCGGACGCGCGAAACCTGCCGTGTTCAGAGAGCGCAGTGTCGCGATCACGACGTGCGGCCGCAGGCTCCAGACGGCTTTCGCCAAGTGGAAGACCGGATACCGCCCGTAGAGGCCCCGGTCGTCCCCGATGGTCTGAACGCGCACGTCCTTGGGTAGCCGGTCCAGATAGAAGCCTTCGCGCGCGGATACCGCCAGCGACACCTCAAAGCGCTCCCGATCGAAACTGCGCATCAAATCGAAGAAGACACGGTCGGGGCCGCCCCGGTCGAGGCTCGGAATGGCGAAGAGCACGCGGACACGATCACTCCCGGCCCGAGCGCTCCCGGTTGAACTGCTCATGCCGCTGGAAGCCCTATCCGGCCTCGCCGGCACGTCCTGCGGCGTGTCCAGTTCAGTCGTCATGACGCAACTTTTCCTCAAGATTGGGGTCAGCGCCATCCAGTTCGCGCGCCCGCGACGTCGTGAAGGGAACCGTGGGATGCGGTGAGGTGACCATCCAATAGCGCGCGATCGGGCAATCGAAGACAATGTGGCCGGTCGGAAGGTCCAAGGCGGCAAGCTGACGTTCCGTCACCTCGCGGCACGAAGACGGCCGGATCGACACGAAGACGATTTTGTGGCCATCCCGGACGAGGTGGCGGACCGCCCTCACCGCCTCAGGGTTCGCACGCACGTCGGCGAATCGCGGGGCAAAGAACTCCGAGCCGCGCTCGAACACGAAGCCGTCCAACTGTATGAAGTACGCTCCGCGGCGCAAGAGAGCCCTGCGCCATTCCTGGATCGTGCCCCAGTCCTCGTAATTCGTGACGCGGCGTGCCCGAAACGGCGAGCCCTGAAGGATAAGGCCGCCGATGACATCCGAAATGTAAAGCTCGTGCTGCCACTTCGTCCTCTCCGCCTGAAGGCGCTCGAACATTGAAAGATACTCCTTCGGGCTGCGGAAGAAGTAGCCCCCGACGGAAAACAGGTCGGAAATCACCGTCTTCTCTCGAATGGCGGTGAGGACATCGTTTTCGTCTACCTGAACGTAGCTTTTGTTGCGAGGATTGATCTGATCGAACTCGTTCAGCGAAGCGACGCTAACGTAGTTGTAAGCCTGATTAAGCTCCGACAGCTTGAAGCAATTGTCGCTGTCCTTGACCAGAAACGGCTCGTCCAGACCCGTGTTGCGGAGCGTCTCGGCTACAGTGGCGGGCTGGCTCGCTGTCTGCTCCTTCAACACGACGATCTCGATTTTGCGGCCAAAGGCGCGTTGGAGGCCGACCACCGCATCGTAGCGCTGTTCGTGCTCTTGCAGAATCGTAATGACGATATCGCTGAGATCGAAGTCGAGCTGTTCGACGGCGCGGACCACCATTGGACGGCCGTCCGGAGACGGAAGAGTCCATTTGGGCGGCACGTTGGGATAACGCGAGGAGGACCCGGCGCAAGGGACAATTACCTTCATGTCTTCTCCAATGATGCAAGATGGCTGGTTTCAATATTTGAAGTGAAATGGAGCATTCTATGATATACAAATCGCCTTTCCGCCGACGTCTTTGCGTATGGAAGAATACGTGCAAGATTGGTAGCAATAAGAACCTGAACTACGGCTAAATTCCTTTCATCTCCATCAAACTTCACTACCGCCCTTTCAATCTCCGTCCGGAGATAATGAACGACACTCATGGCGAGGGGTGGGTGATGACGTAGATACCATCCCGCCTGCAGGTCCTGGCCGAGTTTGGCGACGTCGGCGAGCCAATGGTCAAGATATGAGTCGAGAAGGTCGATCAGTATGAGTTCGCCACTCGGAGTGACGATCAGGTTCTCGAGCGTGAAATCCCCATGGCACATACAAGGCTCGAGAAGCCCTGGCCTCCAGTCGTGAAGTGCCGCCACAAGACGATCGACCGCGCTCGCGGCCTCCGGGTCGAGGTCTCGCAAGGTACCGGCGACGGAACTGCATTTATCGAACACGGCTCGTCGAAAATCGAACGGACCCCGCTGTTCCTCTCGCGTTCCGGCAAACGCTTCCATCACGGCGATGAGCGAGCGCGCAAATCGAGAAACCCCTTCGAAACCAGCGGTACGAAGCCACGAGATTCCGTCCAAGCCGCGGACATAACTCATATCGAAGAAGTAGCGTCCTTCGATCTCGCCCTCGCCGAGGATCTCGGGAGTCGAAGCCAGTCCAGCCAGGAGACGCCCTACCCGTTGCTGTTTGGATGCCTGCGACTTCAGTCGCTCGTTTTGACCGGCGGAACCGGCGATTTTGCGCACGAATGGCCACCCGCCAGGCTCGCGCAGGAGCAAGACGCGCGCGCCGGAGTAACCGACAAGCTCAAGCTCGAGGCCCGGAACGGAAGGTCGGGCACCCGCCGGCATGGCAGCGGCAGGGTCCGCGACTCTCGCTTGCGCGGTGCGGAGGCTCGAGAAGGTGGCGGTCATGTGACGAATCTCCAAGCAGGCACGCACTCGCGAACATCGATAACCTGCATACCGGCGCACCGGGCCGCCGCTATGCCATCGTCCGCGTCCTCGAAAACAAGACATGCGCAGGGGTCGGCTTCGACCGCGCGTGCGGCGTTCAGATAGCCCTCCGGGTCCGGTTTGCCGCGATACACATCGTCCCCCGAAATTACGATGCGAAACGTGCTCTCCCATCCCATAACCTCAAGCACGAGGCTGACGCTGGCGCGCGATCCGGAGGACACCAATCCGAGCGGCCAATGCGTACCGAGGACCGGCAAGAGCGCCGCTGTTGCAAGGGCGCGGGGCTTCATCTCGCGAAAGAGCCGCTTCGCGACCGCGACCTTCCGCACATGGATCTCCGAAGGCTCGAGAGAGCACCTGCGGCCGTCGATCAAGCGCGGGATGGTGTCGCGCGCCGGTCCGCCGGAGCAGGCCAGAAAGGTCTGGAAATCAATCCGCAGGCCAAGTTCCTCAAAGACATGGCGATAGGCTTCAAAATGAACGGCCATGCTATCCACGAGCGTGCCGTCCAGGTCGAAAAGCACCGCCTGAACCCGACTTTTCATGGGATCAGGCCGCTCCTCGATGCGCATCCGCGCGAAGGAGCCTCTCGCCACTGCCGCCGTGCTGCCGTGCCCAGGACTTAACCGCCTTTCCGCGCGCCGCCCGCGCCAGCATCGTCCCCGCCGGCCCCAGCCAAAGGAGAGCTTGGAGCCCGCGCGCCTTCCAATTGCGCCCGACCTCCCGGGGATACACCGCCTTCCCAAAACTCAGCGCACGGCGGGCGAAGGGGCGGTTTCCGCGCGCGACCTGTTCCAGGCCGCGCAAGGCCACATCCTCCTCGATAAAGGCGGCGACCATCTCCTCTCGCGTAATCCCGGCTTTCGCGAGCATTTCCGATGTCGCCTCCAGCGTGTTCGCATACTCGTCCACGAGATGCTTCAGCGCGCCCGACTTCTGCTGCTGCGCCGCCTGGTTCTGGCCGTGCCATCGATAGTGAAACAGCGGTTCATCGACGAAAATCACTTCGTCGGCCACCGTGAGAAGCTTCCAGACGAACCACTTGTCGGGGTTGATCATGCGGCCGCCGCCGTAGCCTTCCACCGCCTCGTACAGCGACCGCGGATAACACGTCGAAACGAAGGGGCAAGGGGTGCGCATGAGCAGGAGCGCCCGCTTCAGTAACTTTCCCGCGTCGACCCGCAGCACCCGAGCACCCGCCGCCGCGGAGAGTTCGGGGTCTTCGACTGCGTCCCGCCACAGCTTCATGTCCGCTCCCGCGACGCCGAGGTGCTTGCCGCTCGCGTCTATCCATGTGCGGGCTCCCGTTATTACCGTCTTTTCGCGTTTTTCCGGCGCCAGGGCGGCCACGAGCCCCGCGTATGTAGACAGCGCGTTGGGCGCCGCCAAGTCGTCAGACGAGAGCATGATCATCCGTTGACCGACAGCCATGCGCGCCGCCTTGTCCAAATTACCGGCAAACCCCACGTTCCAGCGATTTACGCGGACGCGAATGCGGGGATCTTGGAAACTGGAGGCCACCTCAACCGAGGCATCTGTGCTTGCATTGTCTGAAATGAGAATTTCATATTCACAGTATTTTTGCCTAAGCACTGATTCTATAGTACTACGAATGTAATTTTCATAGTTATAGTTAGGAATACAGATAGAAAATGCCAGATCTTGATCAGTCATGTTTACGTCACCCCCCATTTACTACGGTTCCTTGTATTCGCTCTTTAGAGTCTATGATAAATTCCTTTAATACTTTCGGCATGTCGCTCCTTGGAAAA
>SKQW01000302.1 GCA_007118805.1 Rhodobiaceae bacterium
CGCTATTGTGGTGCCGCATGACATTGATCCCCCGCTCGTGTCTCAAACGCCGCTAAACGTCTGAAACCGAGTAGAATCAATGTCATGCACCATGTCCACCAAATTTAACCGGACAGTAGTGGGACGGGGCCCGGCCATGACGGCTGGTGTTGCCGCCGTGCCCCTCATTGCCCGCCTTGCCTCGGCGGCACGGCCCTAGCTGGATGCCCGCCTTCGCCGGCATGAGCGGGGCGGGGTGGGGCCGTGCTGTAGTCCGCTCATCCCCGCGGAAGCGGGAATCCGGAGCTGCATTGCCGCTTCTACGGTCGTCAGCGGTAAGCCACCGCCTCACTCGTCCAGCAAGCGGGCCGCGTCCTTGGCGAAATAGGTCAGGATTCCGTCGGCCCCGGCCCGCTTGAAGCCGGTCAGGCACTCCAGGATCGTCCTGTCGCGGTCGAGCCAGCCCTTCTCGAAGGAGGCCGCCAGCATCGAATACTCGCCGGAGACCTGATAGGCGAAGGTCGGCACGCCAAAGTGCGACTTCAGGCGACGCAGCACGTCGAGATACGGCATGCCCGGCTTGACCATGATCATGTCGGCGCCCTCGGCAATGTCGAGCTCGGCCTCGCGCAGCGCCTCATCGGAATTGGCCGGGTCCATCTGGTAGGTGCGCTTGTCGCCCTTGAGCGCGCCGGCGGCGCCGACGGCATCGCGGAACGGGCCGTAGAAGGCCGAGGCGTATTTGGCCGTATAGGCCATGATCTGGGTATCCTTGAAGCTGCCCGATTCGAGCGCCGCGCGGATGGCAGCGACCCGGCCGTCCATCATGTCGGAGGGCGCGATCACGTCGCAGCCGGCTTCGGCCTGGACCAGGGCCTGCTCGACCAGCACGGGCACGGTTGCGTCATTGTCGATGCGCCCGTCGATGACAAGGCCGTCATGGCCGTGGCTGGTATAGGGGTCGAGCGCAACATCAGCAATCACGCCGATGTCGGGCACCGCGTCCTTGATCGCGCGGATTGTCCGGCAAACGAGATTGTCCGGGTTGAGGGCCTCGGAGCCGCGCTCGTCGCGGACGCCGGCGTCGCTGTACGGGAACAGCGCCACCGCCGGAACGCCGAGCCCGGCCGCCTCCCGGACGGCCTTGACCGCTTCGTCGACCGAATGGCGCACCACGCCGGGCATGGAGCCTACCGGCTCGCGCACACCGCGCCCCGAGGTGACGAAGAGCGGCCAGATCAGATCGTCGGCCGTGAGCCGGTGCTCGGCCACCATTCGCCGCGTCCAGCCGGCCTTGCGGTTGCGGCGCAGGCGCCGCACCAGGCCGGCCGCGGGGCGTGTCTCGCTCCGGCGGCGTGGGACCGTCCCGGTCCCGTCGTCCATCAGCTTGGGCATGCGCGCCTTTCGAACGGTCATAGGATCAAGCGACGATCCGATTACTGGTAGCATGGGCGCCGCCGCGCATCAAAGCGACAAGATGACCTCGTGCCTGCGGTGAGGAACCGCGCCCGGCGTCAGCGCGGCGCGCGGCGGTAAGCCGCCCAGTTGACGCCTGCACCCGGCGCCTCTATCGCTGGGATCGCGGTGACGGAACGGGACATGAATTTCGAGCTTTCCGAGGAGCAACGGGCGATCCGCGACATGGCGCGCGACTTCGCGCGCGATCAGATCGCGCCGCACGCCGTCCAGTGGGACGAGGACAAGCATTTCCCGGTCGACACGCTGCGCGCGGCGGCCGAGCTCGGCATGGGCGGGGTCTATGTCGCCGACGATGTGGGCGGGTCGGGGCTGAGCCGGCTAGACGCCGCGCTGATCTTCGAGGCCCTGGCGACCGGCTGCCCGTCGATCTCGGCCTATATGTCCATTCACAACATGTCCGCCTGGATGATCGATGCCTTCGGCAGCGAGGCGCAGCGCCGGGCCTGGCTGCCGGGCCTGTGTTCCATGGACATGCTGGCGAGCTATTGCCTGACCGAGCCCGGCGCGGGCTCCGATGCCGCCGCCCTCAAGACCAAGGCGGTGCGCGAGGGCGACGATTATGTCCTCGACGGCCAGAAGCAGTTCATTTCCGGCGCCGGATCGGGCGACGTTTATGTGGTCATGGCGCGCACGGGCGGCGAAGGGCCGAAGGGGATTTCCGCCATAATGGTCCCCGGCGATACGCCGGGCGTCAGGCTCGGCGCAAACGAGCGCAAGATGGGCTGGAACGCCCAGCCGACGCGCGCGGTCATGTTCGAGGGGGCCAGAGTGCCGGTCGCCAACCGGCTCGGCGAGGAAGGGCAGGGCTTCTCGATTGCCATGGCCGGGCTCGACGGAGGCCGGCTCAACATCGCGGCCTGCTCGCTCGGCGGTGCCCAGGCCGGGCTCGACAAGGCGCTCGCCTATATGGATGAGCGCTCGGCGTTCGGCGCCAAGCTCAAGGAGTTCCAGGCGCTTCAGTTTCGCGTCGCCGACATGGCGACCGAGCTGGAGGTCGCCCGCACCTTCCTCCATCGCGCCGCCGCCGCCCTCGATGCCAAGCGGCCGGACGCGGTGATGCTGTGCGCCATGGCCAAGCGCTATGTCACCGATATCGGCTTCGAGGTCGCCAACCAGGCGCTCCAGCTTCACGGCGGCTACGGCTATCTCAGCGAATTCGGGCTGGAAAAAATCGTGCGCGATCTGCGTGTCCACCAGATCCTCGAAGGCACCAATGAAATCATGCGGCTGATCGTCGCCCGGCAAGTGCTGGGGCGTTGAAGCCGTCGCACGCGGATGGGAGGGCCATGAGCGACGACGGCGAAGTTCTGTTCGAACGGCGTGGCCGGGCGGGCGTCATCACGCTCAACCGGCCAAAGGCGCTCAATGCGCTTACCCTTGACATGGTGCGTAAGATCCATCCCCGGCTCGAGGAATGGGCGCGAGATGACGGTATCGCCCATGTCGTCATCCGGGCCGCCGGCGAGCGGGCGTTCTGCGCCGGCGGCGATATCCGGCGGCTCTATGACTGGGGCCGGGCGGGCGATCCCACGGCCATCGACTTCTACCGCGAGGAATATCGCCTCAACACCTATATCAAGCGCTATCCCAAGCCCTATGTCGCGCTGATCGACGGCATTGTCATGGGCGGCGGCGTCGGCCTGTCGATCCATGGCAGCCATCGCGTCGGCGGGGCGCGCGTGGTGTTCGCCATGCCGGAGACCGGCATCGGCTTGTTCCCCGATGTCGGCGGCACCTATTTCCTGCCTCGCCTGCCGGGCGCGCTGGGGGCGTATCTCGCCCTGACCGGGGCCCGCCTCAAGGCCGCCGATTCCCTGTGGGCGGGCATTCTGACCCACTGCATCGATACCGAACGCGCCGATGAGCTTGTCGAGGTTCTGAGTTCCGTCGACGATGTGGATGCCGCCCTGTCGGCCGCCGCCGTCGACCCCGGCGCGCCAACGCTGCCGGACTACATGCCGGTGATCGACCGCTGCTTTGCCGCCGACAGCGTCGAAGAGGTGCTGGCCCGCCTCGACGCCGAGGCCGGCAGCGATGATGGCGACTGGGCGCGCGAGACGGCCGCCACGATCCGCACAAAGTCGCCGACCAGCCTGAAGATCGCCCTGCGGCAGATGCAGCTCGGCGCAAGGAGCGATTTCGAGGAATGCATGCGGATCGAGTTCCGGATCGTCAACCGGGTCTATGGCGGGTCGGATTTCTACGAAGGGGTGCGGGCGGTGATCGTCGACAAGGACAACGCGCCGCAATGGCAGCCGGGATCGCTTGGCGACGTGTCCGAGGGCGATGTCGATGCCTATTTCGCATCGCTCGGCAAGGACGAATTGCCGCTGCCCTGAGAGCTCTTTCTGAGACCATGCTCCATCATATCGTCTTGCCGGACGCGCTCTCGCCCAGGATGCTGCTGTGGTATCTGCGCGCGCTGGCGGCGATCTATCTGATCAGCGGATTGAGCCGCTGGGCGTTCCTGGTCGGAGCGACCGGCGAGCGCTTCGATGCGGCGGCCCTGCATGTCCAGATTGCCACCGTCTATTTCGCATTGACCGAGGTGGTGGCCGCGGTGGGGCTGTGGTCCGGCCGGGCGTGGGGGATCGTCGCCTGGCTGTTCGCGGCGGTGGCCGCGCTGGTGATCCATGTCGGGTTCTCGGATCTGTTCGGGACAGCGTGGCTGGTGGTGCTGTTTCATGTCGCGACGATCCTCGGCTACCTCGCCCTGGCGTGGTGGACCGGGGCACCGGAGGATACCAGCGAGGTCTTTCGACTGCCGCCGGATTGAGGACCAGGACAACAGGGAGGAACGGGCAATGGCGCGCATCGCATTCGTCGGACTTGGCAATATGGGTCGCCCGATGGCGGCCAATCTCGTGAAGGCGGACGAGGAGGTCACCGGTTTTGATCTCTCTCCCGAGGCGTGCGAGCGCTTCGCCGGAGCGGGCGGCGAGGTCGCCGAGACTGCGGCGCAGGCCGCTGCCGGCGCCGAGATCGTCATCACCATGCTGCCGGCCGGACGGCACGTCTCCGAGGCCTATCTCGGCGAGGCGGGATTGCTGGCCGCGGCGCGGCCGGGCACGCTGTTCATCGACTGCTCGACCATCGATGTCGCGACCGCCCGCGCGGTGGCCGCCGCGGCCGAGTCAGCGGGCATGGCGATGCTGGATGCGCCGGTGTCCGGCGGCGTGGGCGGCGCCGAGGCGGCCACGCTCACCTTCATGGTCGGCGGGGACGAGGACGCCTTCACCCGGGCCAGGCCGATCCTTGAGAAGATGGGCCGGAACATCGTCCACGCCGGCGGGCCGGGCAATGGCCAGGCCGCCAAGATCTGCAACAACATGATTCTCGGTATCTCGATGATCGGGGTCAGCGAGGCCTTCGTGCTGGCCGAGAAGCTCGGCCTCGACCATCAGAAGCTGTTCGACATCTCGTCGACGGCCTCCGGGCAGTGCTGGTCGCTGACCACCTATTGCCCGGTGCCCGGCCCGGTGCCGACCTCGCCGGCCAACCGCGACTACAGGCCCGGCTTCTCGGCCGAGATGATGCTGAAGGATCTGCGCCTGGCGCAGGACGCGGCGAGCTCCTCGGCCGCCTCGACGCCGCTCGGCGCCGAAGCGGCGCAGGTCTACAGCCTGTTCGTCAATGAGGGCAATGGCGGCGTCGACTTCTCGGGCGTCGTGCGGTTTCTGCGGGGTGAGGGGTAGGGTCTGGCGAACTCTTGCGCTGGGGTCGGCGTTGAGAGGGCAGGGAGCTTCATGAAGCAGGAGCGTGAGCCGATGAACGAGGTTCGCACAAAGGTCACCCAAAAGCTGACGCCGGAAGATATCCGCCGGGTCTGCGGCAACATCGCGGCGTGGAAAGTCTCGCAGATCATCGCTACGGGCGGCGATATGCGTGCGCTGGAAGAGGCGGCGGCCTGGGCGTCGGGGGACGACGAGACGACGCCGCGCCGGCATCTGCCGCCGCATGGGGCGGCGGCGGCCATCGCCGAGATCCTGATGGCAGGCGAAGAGCCGGATGAGGGGACGCGCGGCCCGGTCGGGTAGGGCGCCGGGCCCGCGCGTCAGTCGCCGCTGGCCGCCGCGGCAGTGTAGTGGCCGGCGCCGAGGAAGGTCTGGGATTGTAGCACGGCCGGGCCGAGCGGGGTCGACACCGTGATCCGGTAGGGCAAGAGGAGGTTGGCGTCGGGCAGCGGCGCGAACATCACCTCGATGCGGGCGCGGTCACGGAGATAAGCCACGCTGCTGTGATCGGTACGGTGCCCGGCGACCGGCTGGTAACGGGCCTGGCAGACCAGGACCGGGCCGGAATAGCCGTTGCTGCGCGGGGACGCGACGGTGTCGACGCCCTGGTAGCTCAGCGCCAGGTCAAAGCGCGAATCGCCGCTGAACAGCGGCAGGGTGCGCTCGCAGGCTTGCGGATCGAGGCCCGCGCCGCCGGCCAAGAGCAGGGCGCGCATGGGGTCCATCACGCCGCGCTTGTGCCCGTCCTCGAGCTTGACCCGCTTGGGATGGTTGACCCGGTGTGGCTCCGGCTCCGGTTCGATGGCCACGGACTTCACGGCCCCGCCATCGAGGCGCAGGCGGATGCTCTGGGCCTCCCCGTCGCCCACCGCCTCGGCCCGGAAGCGCGCCGACCCGTCGGGCAATTCGCCGCGGGCTTCGGCTTTGCCCTCATAGCGCGACAGCACGCGGGCGATGCCGCTGACCTCGCCATTGGCGGTGAGCCTATAGTCGTCGCCGTTGAAATGGCCGATCAGCTCGCCCGAGCCTACCCGCACGCCGCTCAGATAGGCCCGGTAGCTGACATGAAAGGCGTATTCGTCTGCCAGCGCCGGCCCCGACAGCGACGACTGAGTGATGGCGGCAATCCCGAGCAGGCCGGCCATGCCGCAGAGCCGTCCCCAATGCCACGTGCGACACATGCCGAGCCTCCCGTTTCGTGTCGAAACGATGGGTGAAGTATCTGGCGCAAAAAAGACCGCCGATACATGAACGCCGGCTGACCATGGCGTTCAACCCCGCTTCAGCCCGGATCGGATCACATTTCGCTGATGGGGCATGGCGCGCGGGAACCGGCGCGCGCCCTGTTTGTTCAGGCAGTCGGGCAGTGGCGTAAGCCACGGCAAGAATAGGAGACAAGGGTGATGACACTTCGCAGCCTGTTGTTAGCCGGCGCTACGGCGTTCGCGCTTGCCCTGCCGGGCAGCGCCGCGGCGGAGATGGCGGCGGCGACGACGACCGACCTCAATCTGCGGACCGGGCCGGGCACGGGCCACGGCATAATCATGGCCATGCCCGCCGGGGCGTATGTGACCATTCACCAATGCGGCGCCGGCTGGTGCGAGGTCAGTTACGGCAATCGCACCGGCTGGGCCTCCCAGCGCTACCTCGACACGCAGGTCGCCCAGGCGCCCCGGCGCGGCTGGGCCCAGGAGCCCGAGCCGGTCTGGCGCGGCGGGCCGAGAGTCGAGTTCCATGTCGGGCCGCGGCGCCACTGGCGTGATTGGCGCGGGCCGGAGCGGTATGTCGGTTGGCACCATCCGCGCTGGTGGCACGGGCGCCCGGCGGGCTGGTACGGGCCGATCTACTGGGACCGCGACCGCTGGTGGTACGAGGATCGCTGGCACCGCTCTCCCGGCTTCGCCATTCATCTCGACCTGAATTGAGCGTATCCGGGTAAGCGCCCTTTGGCGGGCCGTCCCCGGGACGGCCCGCCGCGCGCGCCGTCTTGGCCCCCGCGCCGAACTCCTCCATATAGGTGATCTGTAGGATCGCTTTATGGACGATTTGATGCCTGCCTTGCATGTCTGCTCGCTCGCCCGCCTGCCTGAGGTCGTGGATACCTGCGGGGCGAGCCATCTCGTCTCGCTCGTGAGCACCGATACGCCGGTCCAGCGCCCGGCGTGCATCCCCGCCGACCGGCATCTCCTGTTGTCCATGCATGACATCGCCGAGCCGTTGATGGGCATGGTCGCGCCGTCGTCCGGGCATGTGGAGGAGTTCATTTCCTTTGTCGAGCGCTGGGAGCGGGCGCAGCCCATGGTGGTGCATTGCTGGGCCGGGATTAGCCGCTCGACCGCGGCGGCCTTCATCGCCTGCTGCGCGCTGGCGCCCGAGCGTGACGAGGACGAGATCGCGCTGGCGCTGCGCAGCGCCTCGCCGACCGCCACCCCGAACCGGCGCCTGGTGGCGATTGCCGACGAGGTCCTGCGCCGCAGCGGGCGCATGCAAATGGCCGCCGAGCGGATCGGCCGGGGCGCGTTCGCTTATGAGGGCGAACCGTTCCGCCTCAACATCGGGGTGACGCGCGAATGACGCAAAGCGGCGACGCGGTGCGGCTTGAGGCGCAACCGGTCGGCAACCGCACGCCCATCGAAATCGGCCTCAATGCGGCGATCGTCACCGTTGCGGCGGAACGACCGCTGATCCTAGTGGTGCCGGCGTCGGCTGACGAGGCCGACCGGCGCGAGAGTCTGCCCTTCGGGCCGTTCGATCCGCTGGCGCACCGCACGCTGGAGATCGGGCTGAGGTCGTGGGTCGAGGAGCAGACTTCGCTCGAGCTCGGCTATGTCGAGCAGCTCTACAGCTTCGGCGATCGCGGCCGGCACGCGCGCCCCGGCGACACCGCGCCGCATATCGTATCAGTCGGCTACCTTGCCTTGACGCGGCTGGCGGAAACCGGCGAGCGCCAGCGCGACGGCGGCAGCCGGTTCGAGGATTGGTATGCCTATTTCCCCTGGGAGGACTGGCGCCAGGGCCGACCCGCGATCCTCGAGGCGCGCATCCTGCCAGCCCTGCGCGAGTGGGCGGCACAGCCGGCCCCGCCAGAAGAGCTGTCGCGCGGCCAGGACCGGCTTACGCGGCTGGCGCTGGCCTTCGGCGAAGGGGACGGGCAGCCCGACGACGAGCGCGTGCTGGAGCGCTATGAGCTGCTTTATTCCGCGGGGCTGGTGACCGAGGCCCACGCGGATGGCCGCCGGGCGGCGCTGGAGCGCGGGCCGCAGCCCGAGCTGGGACGGCCGATGCGGTTCGACCATCGGCGCATCCTGGCCACCGCCATGGGGCGGCTGCGGGGCAAGCTCAAATACCGCCCCGTGGTCTTCGAGCTGATGCCCGATGCCTTCACGCTGACCGAGCTCCAGAAGACCGTCGAGGCGATCGCCGGGCGCCACCTGCACAAGCAGAACTTCCGCCGGCTCGTGGAGTCCGGCACGCTGGTGGAGCCCACCGGCCGCTACCGGACCGCGACCGGCGGCCGGCCGGCCCAGCTCTTCCGCTTCCGGCGCGAGGTCCTCCTCGAACGGCCGGCGCCCGGCCTGCGCTTCGGCGTGCGCTGACCCTTACTTGATATCGACGACGAGGCGGCCGCGCACCGTGCCAGCCAGAATGTCGCTGGCGGCTTGGATCGTATCGTCGAGCTTGATCGTCCCGGTCATGGCGGCGAGCTTGTCCATGTCGAGATCGCGCACCAGCCGGTCATAGGCTTCGATGCGCCGCGGCTTCGGCGCCATGACGGAATCGATACCGATGAGGCGCACGCCGCGCAGGATGAAGGGCGCCACCGAGGAGGGCAGGTCCATCCCGCCGGCATTGCCGCACGCGGCGACCGTGCCACCGTAATTGGTCATCGACAGCACATTGGCGAGCACCTTCGAGCCGACCGTGTCGACGGCGGCGCCCCAGCGCCCCTTGGCCAGCGGGCGGGGATCGCCGGCAATTTCGTCGCGCGGCAGGATCTCCGCCGCGCCGAGCCC
>SKQW01000303.1 GCA_007118805.1 Rhodobiaceae bacterium
CGGCCGCGGCGGCGTCGGCAAGCGCTGCGCCGGTTGCGCCGCGATGGGCGAGGAGCGCCCGGCCGTCGGCGGCCGCGAGCACCTCGACGAGGTCGCTGGCGCGGCCGGGCTGCACCGGCCCCTGGGATTCCGCCGCGATGAGGGTGACGTCGGCCGCCGGATTGCTGATCGCCGACGGGCCGAGCACGAGGCTTCGCGGCCAGCCATCGGCCGCGGTAAGAAAGGGCAGGACGGCAATCGCCCGGACGCCGTCAGTTCCGGTGTCGAGCAGCTCCCACCAGGCCTCGCCGCTCCAGTCGATGGGCACGACGCCGAGATCGGTGGCGCCCTGCCTGATGCCGGCGATCACCGCGGCCGGCGAGGGATGATCGATGACGGGTGTGGCGAAGCCGAAATGAAAGCGCAGAAGATCGCGCGACTCGGGCCGCCCGGTCGCCGCGGCATGGACGCGGAATGGCGCCTGGAGCTGGGTGAAGGTGCCGATGATCTCGCGCCAGATGTGCTCGACCGTGGCCAGCGGCAGCCGCCCGCTATGGCGCGCGGCAAGCCGGGCGATCATCTCGGCCTCGCGGTCGGGACGAAAGGCCGAGCCGGTGGGCGCGCCGCGCTTGGCCGCGATCAGCCGCTCGATCACCTCGCCGCGGCGGATGAGCAGCCGGTGCAGCTCGGCATCGACGGCATCGATCTCGCGGCGCAACGCCTCGAGGCTGTCGGCTTGATCGGGCGCGGGGTCGGTCATGACATCCGGGAGCGGTGATCTTGCGGAAGGGGGCGGTCGCCCGGCGCAGTCATAGTGAAGGGTCGCCCCGAAATCAAAGAAAACATTGACATCGACGCCGCCCGGCACCTAGCTAAGAGCCCCTCGCTCGGCCATGCGAGAGGGGCGTTCCAGCGCGACAAGCGAGTGCGCCGCAGCCCGAGGCGGCCTCGATAATGCCATGACCGTCAAGACTTCCCGCCGCACCAAGGCGCGCACCCAGATCGAGGAGCCCGACAGCCACGTCGTGCGCTTTCCCGCCGAGCGCCCGCTCGACCTCGATTGCGGGGCCCGTCTGGCGCCGCTGACGGTGGCCTATCAGACCTATGGCGCCCTCGACGCCGAGAAGGCCAATGCGGTGCTCGTCTGCCATGCGCTGACCGGCGACCAGCACGTCGCCAACCGCCATCCGGTGACCGGCAAGCCGGGCTGGTGGGACCTCATGGTCGGGCCCGGCAAGCCGATCGACACCGACCGCTATTTCGTGATCTGCGCCAATGTCCTGGGCGGCTGCATGGGGACCTCCGGTCCGGCCAGCCTCAACCCGCAGACTGGCGAGCCGTGGTGCCTCGACTTCCCGGTGGTGACCATCCGCGACATGGTGCGAGCCCAAGCCATGTTGCTCGACCATCTCGGGATCGACATGCTGTTCTCGGTGGCCGGCGGGTCGATGGGGGCGATGCAGGTGCTGCAATGGGTGGCGAGCTATCCCGAGCGGGTGTTCTCGGCGATTCCCATCGCCACCGCGGCGCGCCACTCCTCTCAGAACATCGCCTTTCACGAGGTCGGCCGGCAGGCGGTGATGGCGGACCCCGACTGGCGTGGCGGGCGCTACCTCCTGGAAGGGCGCACCCCGCGCAAGGGCCTCGCGGTGGCTCGCATGGCCGCCCACATCACCTATCTGTCGGACACCGCGCTGCACCGCAAGTTCGGCCGCAACCTTCAGGATCGCGACGAGGTCACCTTCGGCTTCGAGGCCGATTTCCAGATCGAGTCCTATCTGCGCCATCAGGGCATGACCTTCGTCGACCGCTTCGATGCCAACTCCTATCTCTACATGACCCGGGCGATGGACTATTTCGACCTCGCCGCCGACTATGACGGGGTGCTCGCCAAGGCCTTCATGGGGGCGAATACACGGTTCTGCGTGGTGTCCTTCACCTCCGACTGGCTGTTTCCGACCGCCGCCAACCGGCACATCGTCCATGCCCTCAACGCGGCGGGGGCGCGGGTCAGTTTCGTGGAGATCGAGACCGACCGGGGCCATGACGCCTTCCTGCTCGACGAGCCGGAACTGTTCGCCGCCATCCGCGGCTTTCTCGATTCGGCTGGCCGCGCCCGCGGGCTGTCCCGTCAGGCGGCCGCCGAATGACGGTGGCACTGGAGCGCCCCGCGCCGGCGGACCGGGCGCTGCCCGACACCCACGCCCACCGCACCGACCTTCTGATGGTCGCCGAGATGATCGAGCCGGGCACGCGGGTGCTCGATATCGGCTGCGGCGACGGGGCGCTCCTGCAGCTCATCGAGAAGCGGCTGGGGGTCGACGGGCGCGGCATCGAGCTCAGCCAGCGCGGCGTCAATGAATGCGTCGCCAAGGGGCTGGCGGTGGTCCAGGGCGACGCCGACCACGACCTCGTCAACTATCCCGACAACAGCTTCGACTACGTTGTGCTGAGCCAGACCCTGCAGGCGACCTACAACCCGCGCGACGTGCTGGAGCACCTGTTGCGCATCGGTCGCCGGGCGGTGGTGTCGATCCCCAATTTCGGGCACTGGCGCATGCGCCTCCAGCTCCTGTGGCGCGGGCGCATGCCGGTCACCGACAACCTGCCGCAGAAATGGTACGAGACGCCCAACATCCATTTCTGCACGATCCGCGACCTGCTGGAGCTGGTGCAGGATGTCGGGGCCACGGTGGAGCGCGCCGTTGCCCTCGATCCCCGCGGCCGGCGCTTCGGCCGGGACATGCCGATCTGGCTGTTGAACCTGGTCGGCGAGCAGGCCATTTTCCTGCTGCGGCGCAACGGCGTCGATGATTGAGCGCGGCGGTCCGACGCCCCCGCCACATGTCGCGGCGATCGCCCTCGATAAGCCGGGTAGATGCGTCACAGTGGCTTGAAGTAGCGCGCCACCGGCCAGCGTTGATACCCCGATGATTCATACGTCCGGCGGGCCGGCGCGTGGCCCGAATCGGCGACCGTCTCGACCATGACCATCCGCATGCCGCGGGCGCGGAACTGCGCTTCGGCGAAATCCGTGAGCATCCGGCCGACGCCCTGGCGCTGATGCTCCGGCGCGACGGCGAGGATGTGGATTTCGCCCATCCGATCCTCGGGATGAAGCCGCAGCCCGAGGAAGCCGACCAGCTCCTCCTTCTCGACGGCCAGCCACACATCGTCCCGCGCGCCGTCCAGAAGCGCGGTCACGTCCGCCGCCTGCCGCGCCTGCCAGCCGTGAGGGTAGAAGGCGTCGAAGACAAATCCCGGCACTTCGTCCCTCGTCTTGACGAAGACCGGCGTCCAGGCTCGGATGGCAAGCTCGACAACCCGGCCCCGCCAATCCTGCGCGTAGGGGATGATATCGGGGCTCGTCATTCAGGCACAAAAAAGGGCCCACGCCGTCAGACGCGGGCCCAAATGGTTTCGCGGAGCGACCGACTCAGTCCTGCCGGGCATCCTGGCTCGAGCCCGAACCGCTCGATGTCGAGATGTCGGCAGTCTGGACCGGGTTCGGTGTCTCCGCCGTATGCCCAGCACAGGCCGCCATGGCGGCGGTCGCAGTCAAGGAGGCAAAGACAACCGCGCTGAAGCCGGCTACGAGCTTGCGGGTCATGGGTCGGTCTCCCATGGTTGGTCGGGACTTTCCCGAGGTGACGGCGATGCCGGATGAAAGCAAAGCCGGCGCAAATGGTAGCAGGGTCGGGACAGGGCGCCAAGCTGCGCCGTCTCACGAAGCCGTGAGGCGCTTGCGCGGGTGTGACGCCTCATAGGCCGCCATGAGCCGCGCCTCGTCGACCTCGGTGTAGGCCTGGGTCGTCGACAGGCTGGCATGGCCAAGCAGCTCCTGGATGGCGCGCAGGTCCCCGCCATTCATCAGGAGATGGGTGGCGAAGGAGTGGCGCAGGGCATGGGGCGTGGCCGAGTCGGCCAGGCCGAGCGCGCCGCGCAATTGGCTCATGCGCCGTTGGATCAGCCGCGGATTGAGCGGCCCGCCGCGCGCGCCGACGAAGAGCGGCCCGTCCGCCTCGGGCACATGGGGACAGGCGGCGAGATAGGCTGCCACCGCCTCCTGAACCACCGGCAGCACCGGGACCTGGCGGGTCTTGCCGCCCTTGCCGGTGACCCGCAGCATGGCCGGTCCGCCGGGCAGGGGGGCGTCGCGCCGCTTCAGGCCGAGCGCCTCGGAAATGCGCAGGCCGCATCCATAGAGCAGCGCGATGACGGCCGCATCGCGCGCGATGATCCACGGTTCGGTCTCCGATGGGGCGAGGGTGTCGAGGTCGCGAACGACCCTCTGGGCGTCCACGGCGTTGAGCGGCTTGGGCAGGCTGCGCTTGCGGCGCGCGCCGCGCACCAGCCCGGCAGCCGGCGAGACTTCGTGGCCCGTCCTGTCGAGATGGCGGGTGAAGGACCGGATCGCCGCCAGCGTGCGGGCGAGCGAGCGGGCCGCCACGCCGTCGCCGCGCCGGCGGGCGAGGAAGGCGCGCAGATCGGCCGGCGCCAGGGCGGCCAGATCGGCCAGCGAGACCGGCCCGCCGAGATGGTCGCGCAGGAAGTCGAGAAACTGCCGGATATCGCGGCGATAGGCTTCGAGCGTGCGCGGGGCGAGCCGGCGTTCGGCGCGCAGATGGGTCAGCCACGCCTGGGCGGCGCGGCGGGTCTCGGCGCTCGCGGCGAGCGGATCGAAGCTGTCGGGACCCTGTTCTTCGGCCATCACGTGCGTTTCTCCCGCAATCAAAGCCGGATCAATGATGCCTGCGGCGACGGAGTCTGGCCGGGCCGCGGTTAACGCAGGATTTCAGACTCCGTCCCCGCCGTCGAGGAACCCGTGCCGCGCTGCCAGGTTGCAGGCCCAGGCCAAGAACAGAAGGAAGCCGATCGATGTCGATACTACCGACCTCCATGGGCCGTGTGCCCGCCAGCACCAGCGACGTGATTAACCAGCGCATCCGCAGTCGGACCGAGGCGATGGTGGCCTATTACGCGGAGCATCCAGACGAAATCGACGCCCGTCTGGCCGAGCTCGAAACCGAATGGGATATCGAGCGCGTGCTCGAGGCCAATGCGTCCGCGCTGGCCTTTACGGGCGTGGTCCTCGGCATGACGTCGAGCCGGCGCTATCTTCTGCTGCCCGCTGCGGTGACGGCCTTCCTTTTTCAGCACGCATTGCAGGGCTGGTGCCCGCCGCTGCCGGTGCTGCGTCGGTTGGGTTTGCGCACCGCGCGCGAGATCGAGGAAGAGCGCGTCGCCCTCAAGCACTTGCGCGGCGATTTCGCCGAAGCGATGGGTGAGCGAAGCTCGCCGTGGGAGACGGCCCGCAGAATGCTCTCATCGTTCCGCCGCGGGGCATGAGGCGGGCCGCGCCCTCAGATGCAGCGCCCGCCATCCACTTCGAGCGCCGCCCCGGTAATGAAGCTTGCCTCCTCGCTCGCCAGAAACAGGGCGGCGTCCGCGATATCGCGCGGACGTGACAGGCGGCCCAGCGGGACGGTGGCGATGAACTTCTCGCGTAACTCGGGCGTGTCGGCGCCCATGAACAGTTCCAGCATCCCGGTCTCGCCGGCCACCGGGCACAGGCAGTTGACGCGGATGCCGCGCGGGGCAAGCTCCACCGCCATCGATTTCGTCGCGGTGATCACCCAGCCCTTCGAGGCGTTGTACCAGGTCAGGCCGGGGCGCGGGCGCAGGCCGGCGGTGGACGCGGTGTTGATGATCACGCCGCCGGCCGCGGAAAAGTGCGGCAGCGCGGCGCGTGCCGCCAGGTAGATCGCCTTCATGTTGACCGCGTAGATGCGGTCGAACGCCTCTTCCTCGACATCGTCGAGGGGCTGGTTGCGATAGGTATAGCCTGCATTGTTGACGAGGATGTCGAGGCCGCCGAACCGCTCCTCGGCCATCGCCACCATGCGGTCAATGTCGCGGGTGTCCGTCACGTCGGCATGGCAGGCTGCCGCCTGGGCGCCGATCTCGCCGGCGACACGGTCGGCCTCGCGGCCATTGATATCGGCGATCACGATCCGCGCGCCTTCCTCGGCGAAGCGTTTGGCTATGCCCTCGCCGAACCCGGCGCCTGCGCCGGTGATGATTGCCGTCCCGTCGGCCAGCCGTCCCGTCATATCCTCCCCCTGCCATGCTGGTTTAGCGCGATGCGTCGCGACCCGCGATTATCTGGAGTCCCGCTTGGCCTGACCTTTCTTGACCGCCTGCGAGACCCGACCGACCTCGCGCGGGTCGGCGATCTGCTCGCGCACATTGCTGGGCTTGGCGTTCATGCCCTTGCCCGCCGTGCGGCTCTTCGGCCGGTTCGCGTTCGTCGCCTGCTTGCGCTCGAGCGCTTCGCGAAGGCCGGACACCATGGCCTCGCGCCGGGCCTTGTCGTCGCGCCGCGCCGCCTCGCTGTTCAGCCGCCGCACCGCCTTGGCGAGCACGGCGAGCTTCACCTTGCTGCCCGCATTGTCGGCCGCCGGCGATTCCCCTTGCGGGCGTCCCTTGCCGCGCATCTCGCGGCGCTGGCGCGAGGCGATGTCGCGCGCCCGGTCGCGCCGCTCGCGGATCAGCCGCTTGAGCTTGCCGAGCTCGTCGTCCGCCAGCTCGGCGAGCTCGGGTTGGTGGCTCTTGGCGACGAGCTCGCGCTCGTCCTTGTCAAGGTAGCGTTCCTCGTCCTTGCGGGTGAGGTTCATCTGCGGGCCTCCCGTCATGCGTTCCGGTCGGGCGCTATAGTGGGCGAGCGGGGCAACGGATGCAACGAGAACGCGGGGGCTCACGTCCGTCGCTCGGCGCCGCCGTCATTGGCGCGGATGTCCTGAATCACGATAGAGAGCTCGTGATAGGCCGCCTGCGTATAGGCGCCGTCATACAGCAGGGCGTCCAGGCCGAAGGCGACCACCAGCACCAGAAGAATCAGCTTGACCATGTCGGGACACTCCCATGTTGCGGTTGAAAACGGCTGGGACTGTCGACCGGTTCCCGGCGCGTGGCGGAGCGTGTCACCCGCCGGGCGACAGCGTTTCCAGAAATCGCACCGGCTGCCCCTGGGCGTGGGACACCAGCTCGCCCTGCCACATGATCCGCTTGCCCCGGATGACGGTGCCCACCGGCCAGCCGGCGACCTCGAGGCCGGCATAGGGCGTCCAGCCGCATTTCGAGACGATCCACTCATCGCGGATCGTCTCGCGCCGCTTGAGGTCGATCACGGTGAGGTCGGCGTCATAGCCGACGGCTATGCGCCCTTTGGCCGCGATCTGGAAAAGCCGCGCCGGGCCGTGGCTGGTCATGTCGACGAAGCGTTGCAGGCTCATGCGCCCGGCATTGACGTGGTCGAGCATGACCGGGACCAGGGTCTGCACGCCGGCCATGCCGGAGGGTGAGGCCGGATAGGGCGCGGCCTTCTCCTCCAGCGTGTGCGGGGCGTGGTCGGAGCCGAGGATGTCGGCGGTGCCGTCCGCGACCGCCGCCCACAGCGCCGCGCGGTGGCGCGCCTCGCGCACAGGAGGGTTCATCTGGAGCCGGGTGCCGAGGCGCTGATAGTCGTCGGCCGAGAGCGTGAGATGGTGCGGCGTGACCTCCACGCTGGCCACGTCCTTGTGGCCGGCGAGGAAAGCCATCTCCTCGCCGGTGGAAATGTGCAGCACATGGATGCGCCGGCCAGTTCGGCGGGCGAGAGTCACCAGACGCTCAGTGCATTTCAGCGCGGCGATCTCGTCGCGCCAGACCGGATGCGTCTCCGGCCGGCCCTCCTGCCGGTAGTCGAGCCGCGCGCGCAGGCGCGCTTCGTCTTCGGAGTGGAACGAGGCGCGGCGACGGATGCGGCTGAGAATCGCGCCCACGCCGTCATCGTCGTCGACGAGCAGGGAGCCGGTCGACGAGCCCATGAACACCTTCACGCCGGCCGCGCCGGGCAGCGTCTCGAGTTCGGCGAGATCGTCGACATTGTCCCGCGTGCCGCCGATGAAGAAGGCATGGTCGCAATGCATGCGCCCGCGCGCGCGGGTCAGCTTGTCCTGAAGCGCCGCCGCGCTGGTGGTCTGCGGGTCGGTGTTGGGCATCTCGAAGACCGCCGTCACGCCGCCCATGACGGCGGCCAGCGAGCCCGACTCCAGATCCTCCTTGTGCTCACCGCCGGGCTCGCGGAAATGGACCTGGGTGTCGATGACGCCGGGCAGGATGTGCAGGCCGCGGCAGTCGATCGTCTCGGCGCCCTCGGCCCGCGACAGATTGCCGAGCCCGGCGATTTTCCCGCCCGAGATGGCGATGTCGCGCTGCCCCTCGCCGTCATGGTTGACGACGGTGGCGCCGCGCAGAATGGTGTCGTAACGCTCCGCCATGACCGCTCCGATGCCGGTTGCCGGCTTGCCTCGCCGGAACAGCCCGCATACCTAACACGAAACAGGCGAAGCGGGGCGAGAGGGACGGCATGGCTGGATTGCAGGCGGCGATATTGTCCGACCGCGCGGTGGTGGCGGTGTCCGGGCCGCCGGCGCGCGACTTCCTTAAGGGAATTGTCACGGTCGAAGTAGGCGAGGCGGTGCGGCACGGCGCGCTGCTGACGCCGCAGGGCAAGATCCTGTTCGAGTTTGTCGTGGTGCCGGGCGATGACGAGACGGTCCTGCTCGACGTGACGAGCTCATTGGCGGGCGATCTGGTCAAGCGGCTCCTCTTCTATCGCCTGCGCGCCAAGCTCGATATCGCCGTGCGCGCGGATCTGGCCGTCGCGGCGCTGTGGGGCGGCGACGCACCGCCCGGCATAGCCGGGGCGTTCGCCGACCCCCGCCTGCCGGCGCTTGGCTGGCGCGCCATCCTGCCCGCCGACGAGGCGACGGCGCGCCTTGAAGCGGCAGGTGCGGCGCTGGCGGCCCCCGAAACCTATCACGGCCGGCGCATCGCCCTCGGCGTGCCGGAGCTGGGTTCCGATTACGGGACCGGCGAGCTGTTTCCCCACGAGGCCGATCTCGACCAGCTGGCCGGCGTCGACTTCGACAAGGGCTGCTTCGTCGGCCAGGAGGTTGTCTCGCGCATGCAGCACCGGGGCACCGCCCGCAAGCGCTTCGTCCCGGCCGCGATATCGGGCGTGGCGCCCGAGCCGGGCAGCGCGGTGACCGCCGATGGGCGCAATCTGGGCACGCTGGGCGCGGCGGCGGGCGGCCACGCCCTGGCCCTGCTCAGGCTCGACCGGCTGGGCGAGGCGCTCGCCGCCGGCCAG
>SKQW01000203.1 GCA_007118805.1 Rhodobiaceae bacterium
GCGGCGGGCGGCCAGCGCGCCGAGCCGGGCCACGGCGAAGCTGGTGCCGGAATCGATCTGCCGCGCGCCGCGATGGTCGACGACCTCGATGTTCTCGGCCGGCACCATCAGGTCGACCGTCAGCGATCCCCAATTGACGCCGCGTGCCAGGCGGCCGTCCTCCTCGGCCGAGGTGACGACCACGGCATTGTCGAGGCTGAGCGCGGCCGGCCACGCCGGGGCGGCGTCGAGGTCGCGATTGTCGTTGCCCGCCGACAAGACGAACAGAAGGTCGGGATGGGCCCACGCCGCGTCCTCGAACGCCGACCAATCGTCGGGATCGCTGCTGCCCATCGGCATCAGCACGATCCGGGCGCCGGCAGCGGCGGCATCGGCGATCAGCGCCGTCATGCGCGACATGTCGGGCCGCGGATAGCGATAGGGGATGATCCTAGCTTCCGGCGCCTCGCGCAGCAGCACGCTGGCGACGCGGGTTCCATGGCGCAGCGGAAAGAAGATGGAGCGGCTGGTTTCGGCATCGAATGGCCGGTCATTCATGTCCCAGTAGTCGTAACCCAGCGGGCGACCGTCGGGACCGTAGACAAGCCGGTCGGCGAACCGGGGCAGCGTATAGGCCAGGCCGCTGTCGATATGGGCGACGATAACGCCGTCGGCCATTGCCGATTCCCGGCGCACGGGCAGCGGCGGATTGAGCGGCTCGGCGGGCCCCTGCTCGCTCAGATCGGACCCGTATTGCACGATTTCGAGGGCAAGCCCGGTGTCGTCGTAAACGATCCGGCGCGCGTGGCTCGGCGCGCAATCGCCGCCGAGCAGCACCACGGCCTCGGGGCGCCGCTCCCCGTCATCGCCGACAAGATAGCGCTCGAGCGTCACGCCCCGCAGCACACCGCCGAAACGATCGAGCACCAGGTGCAACGCGCCGCCGGCCTCGGTCTCAAAGTGCCGCCGGATCCTGACCGGCTGCCCGCCACGGCCACGCACGCGCTCCGCGCCGGCCCGCGCCCCGATCATGCCAGCCATCGCGGTGTGATCGCGGTCGGCCGCCCGGCACAGCGCGGCGGCGGTGTCGGCCAAGGCGTCGAGCGCCCGGTCTGCCGCCTCTGCCGAGGCGGCAAGCCCGAACGCGAGCATCAGCCCCCAGGCGGCAGCGCGCCGCGCAACCAAATATCCCGCCGACCGAACCATGCCGCAGCCGCCCTCACCGTCCTGGCCGACCGCCGCGCGTGGGTTATCCAGTTCAGCTCCGGCCTGCGGCGGCGGCGCCGGCGTGATCATAGCGCGCACGGTATTCATCGAGGAAGGCATCGAGCGTATCCAGGCTGGCAATTTCGGCGACCAGCGCCCGGAACTCCTCGACCTCGTGCGAAGGCGCGTCGGTGATGGCCGCGAAGGCGCCGGCCCGGTCGGACTGGACCATCTGATCAGCGAACTTTCTCCGCAACCGGTCGAGCCCCAGCTCGTCCTCGGCCAATGCAAAGGCGATGGCCGATCTGAGCACGTCGCCCAGGGCGACGTTGTCGAGGGTCGCCCCGGCTCGCCACTGGTCGCCGAGCAGCAGCTCATAGGCCTCGCCGGCCGCCTGCCAGCGCTCTGCACGCCACAGCGCATCGGCCCGCAAGCGCTTGACGTCCCGCGCCTCGTCGAGCGCGTCCAGCAGGTCAAGGGCGGCGTCGTGCCGCCCAGTCTCGGCAAAGGCCCGCGCCTCAAGAATGGCGCGGCTGCGCTGGATTTCCTGCGGCAGCACTGCCTGGCGGGTGCGGGCAATGACGGCCAGCGCTCGCTCGGGGTGGCCATTCATCAAATGCACCTTGGCAAGGCGCGCGGCAACCTGGGATCGGGCCGCGCCGCTCAACCGGTTGTCCACCTGATGGGCCAGAAGTTCGGCCGCCTGGTCGAGCAGGTCGACCTCGATCAGGCGCCCGGCAAGCCAGCGGATGACCTCGTCGCCCCGGTGGCCGATCGGCGTCAGCTCGCGATAATCGTAATAGAGCGCCAGCGCCTCGATGGGCGGCATGTCGTCCGCCCCGCCCTCAAGGAACAGCGCCTCGAAGGCCTGGTTCATGTCGTCCTGAAGGGCACGGGTCACCGCCAAGCCGGGATCGACGATCGTCGCCGCTTTCTTGTGCTCGAAAGCCCGGCGATGGTTGCCGGCCTCGATGTGCAGACCGGCCAGTTCGCGCAGGGTGCGCAGCTCAGTGTCGTCACCGCGCCACACCATGGCCAGGGTCTCGAGTTCCTCGATCGCCTCCTCGGTGTCGAGTTCGCCCAGGCGAAGGCCGATGAGGATCCGGCGGCGCCGGGCCTCGACCGCCGCCTGCGAATCGGCCTGCCGCTCGGCCACGGTGTAAGCGCTGGCGGCGTCGCGATGGTTGCCGAGCGTTTCGGCTAGGCGCCCGTCCAGGAGCGCGTATTCGGGATCGTCGGCGGCGGTGACCTCGCGAAGCTGAGCGAGCTGCACAGCGGCGGCCGAGGTCTCCCCGGTCTCCAGCGCCGCCCGCACCGAGGCCAGGCCGAACAAACGCTGGCGCTCGGGCGAATAGCTCGACAGCGCCGAGGCACCCTGAGCGAAAGCGGCCCGCGCCCGGCGCCATCGGCCGAGCCGGGTTTCGGCAAGGCCGCGCCACAGGGCGACGTCGGTGCTGGTGTCGAGGTCATCCCTGCCGAACTGTTCCAGCGCCGCCCGGTAGCGGTGCATCAAGGTGAGCGCGATCCCGTGCATCGCCCGCACCTCGGGGCGGCGCATATAGGCTGGGTCCTCCTCGGCGACGAGGCGGAGCTGGCCCAGCGCTTCGGCGCCGAGATCGGTGGCGAGCAGGGCTTCGGCGAGGCGCAGCCGAGCCCGCGTGCGGTCGTTGTCGTCGGTTTCCGCGACCGCCCGGAGATAGCGCGAGATCAACCCATGCACCGCGCCGGGATCGAGGACGCCGTCCACCCCGGTGTCGACAAAGCCGGGCCGCGCCGCCGCCTGCGCCGCAGCGGAGCGGGTACTGTAGCCGTCGGGAACCGCCAAGGTCATGGTGAGGCCGCCGGCACGGTGAATCCGGACCAGCTCGTCCTCGAGCCGAACTTCGAGATCATCGCTCAGGCGGTGGACCGCAAGACCGTGAATGCTGGGCCGCGCCGAGAAATCGACGAGATTATGCGCCTTGCCGAGACCGTGGGCCGGGGCGTGGGCGGTGACCACCGAAAGTCGCTGGCCGCTTTCCGGACAAGTCAGATCATGCACCCGAGCAGCACCGGGCAGTGCAACCGTGACAGAGGGCTCCCTCCCCTCGCCAACGACGCGGGATAGGTTCAAAGGCGTTGGACGTTCCATGACCGCATCGCCGATCGTGACGACCCAGAAGGCGTCATCCACCGTGAGACTGCCGAGACGTGGCTCGTCAAGCTGCAGCCGCACCACCGAATGCGCGCTGCCGCGCGACACCTCGACCGCGGCGACGATATCGGTGAGCTCGTCCTCCACACCACGAACGTCGAGCGGGCGGGCGCTGTCGAAGACGAGCCACAGCGCGTCGGCCTGCTTGAACACCGCCGCCGGCGTTGACTCGGCAAAGGGAAAGATCAGCCGCGCGCTCTCGCCGAAGCGGCGGGCCTCGACCCGGACAGGGCCATCGGCCTGGGCAGGTGCGACATCGCTCAGCGCCGCAGACCAATCCGCCGCCTGCGCCGAAGATTCGGCGCCCCCACCCTTGTCCTCCGCCTCGGTGGGCAGTCCAGACGCAAGACTTGCCGGCAGCGGCCCGATTTCGGCCTCCATGCGGCCATTGGTCGCAGACGGCTTGCCAGTTTCCACCTCGGTCGCCGGTGCCGCCCCCGCAAGCTCGGAAATTCGACGGGCGGCCTGCGACATGTCCGGCAGGCCGGACAGGTCGTGGGCGTTGTCCCGTTGGGGCGAGCTGACATCGACAACGTAGCTTGCTTCCTCCTGGAAGCCGCGTACGGCGGAGTCCGGATCGACGGTCAGCTCGACCTCGAGGCCGTCCATCCCGTCGCTGGCCTCGATACTCATGACGTAGTCGGGCAGCCGCGACAGAAGGCCCGCCGTGTCCAGCCTGCCAAAGGCCTCGAAACGGAGCCGGACGACGTCGAGGTCGCGCTCGATCCGAGCGGCGACCGGTTCCTCCCATTCGAAGGCGAAGCGCGTCAGCGTCGGCAGGGAGGCGATCCTCAGCTCGACGTCGCGCGCATTCTCCAGCCGTCGCCGCCTCTCCTCGGCCGCCTCCTCGCGCTTGACCTGCTTGGCGAGCCGCGCCAGCTCCGCCACGACCTCCTGGGGCAAGCCGGGCGGGTGGCCGGTCCAGCCGGACGGCAGCAGGTCGACAAACAGCATGTGCCCGGCCTCCATCGTATTGACCGCTGCCGGCTGGGTCAGGGCGAGACGCAATGCATGCCCGTCCGGGTCGCGCCGCGCCGCGGTCACGTAGTCCGGCAACTGATCGGGAATTTCTCTCGCCTCCAGTGCCACCGACCGGTCGAAGCTCAACACCACGACCCCGGTGGAGGCGCGAACGGTGTGGCCAGGAACCGCGTCATCGAAGGTGAAGACGAGCCGCCCGTAGCCGTCCGATCCGTCCGCCTCGACCTCGACCTCGACCTTCAGATCCGCCCGCGCCGGCCCCGAGACGAGGGACAATGCCATGATCACGGCGCACAGCCCGAAGAGACGAACCAGCGTTCTGCTCGGGCGGCCCACCCACCCGTTACGCGACTGAAGCATTCGATGGCCCCCAGGCCGCAGTCCATACGCCGGACCCGTGCGCGACTCCGCACGCCGCGGCTGTGTGCTGCAAGGCTAGGAGGGACCGGGTAAATTCTGGCTTAAGTCGATCTGATAACCCGCCGGCCACCCAGCCCGCATCACTTACATTCGCGATGGCCTGCGCTATCGGATGGCTGTCGGGAGTATAAGAGATACAGGCTAGAGGCGGTCAGCGGCGAGGATACGGCCGGGCAACTTGGTGCCGCCCTCCTGAAGCAGGACCGCACATCGCTTTCCGGCAATTTCCGGCGCGGCGATGCTGGTGCGCAGTGCCTCACCGGTCCACCGGGCGATCGGCCGGACCCGTCGCACCACATTGTGGTAAGTCAGCATGCGGCCCTTGTTTTCGCCGGCCCTGACCTTGACGGTCCGGCTATCGACATAGACCACTAGCCACAGCGTGGCCTCGTCGATCTCCAGCTCGTCGGACGCGGCATCGATCTCGATTGCCAGGGTGGAGGGATCGGTGCGGGTGGCGCTCAGGGAAGCGGTTGGCGCATCGCCCTGCCCCGTCGCCGCGCGCGCCTTGGCGATGGCGCGGCGGTCGGAGCCGACCGCATGCACGCGTCCATTGATGATCGCCTGCGGGGTGAAGACCTTCCGATCACCGCGCTGCTTGGCGTAGGCACGCTGGCGAGCGCTGAAATCCGGATCGGCGAGGGTGTCCTCCCACTCGAGATAGTTCCAGTAATCGACGGAATAGCTCAGCGCCAGAATGCCGTCCTCCTGCGCGAGCTCACCCAGCAACTCGTCGGCCGGCGGGCAGGCCGAACAGGCCTGGCTGGTAAACATCTCGACGACGTCGACGTGCCGCCGTTCTTCGGCGTGCCCACCTTCAACCGCATATGCGGCTACAGCAACCGCCAGCATCGCGCCAGCCAGTGCCCGCGCCATCGTCACACCCGTCCCCGTGCTTCCGATTTGACCTTGAACGTCGTGGATACGCGTGGCGACGGCCGCGCGCCAGTCACATTGGAGTGACGCGCGGCCGTTGTCTCAAGCCGCCTCGGCGAGATGCCGAAGCACGTAGTGGAGAATCCCCCCGTTCCGGAAGTAGTCGAGCTCGTCGAGCGTATCGATGCGGCACAGCACCGGAACACGGGTGGTCTCTCCCGCCGCAGAGGTGATTTCGACCTCGAAGCGCGCGCGCGGCGCCAGCTCCTTGGCAAGGCCGCTGATGCTCACCGTCTCGTCGCCCTCGATGCCCAGCGACTGCCAGCTCGTGCCGTCCTCGAACTGGAGGGGCAGAACCCCCATGCCGATCAGATTCGACCGGTGAATGCGCTCGAAGGATTCAACGATGACGGCCCGCACGCCGAGGAGCCGCGTGCCCTTGGCCGCCCAGTCGCGCGACGAGCCCGAGCCGTATTCCTTGCCGGCGAAGACGACCAGCGGAACCCCTTCGCTGCGATAGCGCATGGCGGCGTCATAGATCGGCATTTGCTCGCCGGAGGGGTAGTGGACCGTCACCCCGCCTTCGACCCCCGGCACCATCTGGTTTTTGATGCGGATATTGGCGAAGGTGCCGCGCATCATCACTTCGTGGTTGCCGCGCCGGGTGCCATACTGGTTGAAGTCGACCGGCTTGACGTCGTGGTCGATCAAATACTGCCCAGCCGGGCTCTGCGCCTTGATGGCGCCGGCCGGCGAGATGTGGTCGGTGGTGATCGAGTCGAGGAACAGGCCGAGAATGCGGGCGCCCTCGACATCCTCCACCGGGTCGGGCCGCTGGCCCATGCCGGCGAAATAGGGCGGGTTCTGGACATAGGTCGATGCGTCGTCCCACTTGTAGGTCAGGCCGCCCTCGACCTCGATGGCGCGCCACATCTCGTCGCCCTTGAAGACATCGGCATACTTCTCGCGGAACAGGGAATCAGAAATCGACGCCTGGACAAACCGGCCGATCTCCTCGGTGGAGGGCCATATGTCCTGCAGGTAGACCGGCTTGCCGTCCCTGTCGGTGCCGAGCGGCTCGGTGTCGAGATCGACCTTGAGCGAGCCGGCGAGCGCATAGGCCACCACGAGCGGCGGCGAGGCGAGATAGTTCGCCCGCACGTCGGGATTGACCCGGCCTTCGAAGTTGCGGTTGCCCGACAGCACCGAGCAGGCCACGAGATCGGCATCGTTGACGGTCTTGGAGATTGCGTCCGGCAGCGGGCCCGAATTGCCGATGCAGGTGGTGCAGCCGAAACCCACGAGATTGAAGCCGAGCTTGTCGAGATCCTTCTGCAGGCCCGAATGGTCGAGATACTCGGCGACCACCTGGGACCCCGGCGCCAGCGACGTCTTGACCCAAGGCTTGACCTGAAGCCCGCGCTCTGCCGCCTTGCGCGCCAGGATGCCCGCGCCGATCATGACATTCGGGTTCGAGGTGTTGGTGCATGAGGTGATCGCCGCGATCACCACATCGCCATGGCCGAGATCGAAGTCCTCGCCCGCGACGGCCACCCGCTTGTCGGCTTCCTTCGCCTTGCCGAACTCGCTGTCGAGCGCCTTTTCGAACTCGGCCTTGGCATCGGCCAGCCGCACCCTGTCCTGCGGGCGCTTGGGCCCGGCCAGCGACGGCTCGACGGTCGACAGGTCGAGCTCTAGCGTCTCGGTGAATTCCGGATCCGGGGTGTCGGCGTCGCGGAACATCCCTTGCGCTTTGGCATAGTGCGCGACCAGATCGATCGTCTCCTGGCTGCGCCCGGTCTGGGCGAGATAGCGCAGCGTCTCGTCGTCGATCGGGAAGAAGCCGCAGGTTGCGCCATATTCTGGCGACATGTTGCCGATGGTCGCCCGGTCCTCTACCGGCAGATTGGCCAGCCCCTGCCCGTAGAACTCGACCAGCTTGCCGACGACGCCATGCCTGCGGAGCATCTGGGTCACGGTGAGCACGAGATCTGTCGCCGTAACGCCCTCCTTCAGGCGCCCGGTCATCCTGAAGCCGATCACCTCGGGGATCAGCATCGAGATGGGCTGGCCCAGCATGGCCGCCTCGGCCTCGATGCCGCCGACGCCCCAGCCCAGTACCGCCAGGCCGTTGACCATTGTGGTGTGGCTATCGGTGCCGACCAGCGTATCCGGATAGGCGACTTCGGCCTTTGAGCCGTCGGCGCGGGTTTCCTCCTGCGACCACACCGAGCGCGACAGATATTCCAGGTTGACCTGATGGCAGATGCCGGTGCCGGGGGGCACCACCCGGAAATTGTGGAACGAGCCCTGGGCCCATTTCAGGAAGCGGTAGCGCTCGCCGTTGCGCTCATATTCGCGCTCGACATTGTGGGCGAAGGCCAGCGGCGTGCCGAACTCGTCGACGATCACCGAATGGTCGATCACGAGATCGACCGGCACCAGCGGATTGATCTTCTCCGGCTCGCCGCCGAGATGGGCCATCGCATCGCGCATTGCGGCAAGGTCGACGATCGCCGGGACGCCGGTGAAGTCCTGCATCAGGACACGGGCGGGCCGGAAGGCGATCTCCTTGTCGGAGCGATGGTCTTTGAGCCAATCGGCCATGGCCTTCATGTCGTCGGCCTTGACCGAGCGGCCATCCTCGTGGCGCAGCAGGTTCTCAAGCAGAACCTTCAGGGTCATCGGCAGCCGGGAGATGCCGGACAGGCCGTTCTTCTCGGCCTCCTTGAGGCTGAAATAATCGTAGCTCCTGGTGCCGACGGTGAGCGAACTGCGCGATTTGAAACTGTCGAGTGATGCTGTCACGGGTTGGATTCCCTGATCGATGGGGACTTTCGGCGAACCGCCCCGACATGGAGCCACCCGCAGATATAGGCGCGATATCGACCGCGCGCAGGGGCTCGTGGCCGGAGCCGAGTTGCCCGCGTTATAGAGAGTTTCTAAGAAGTGGGCCAGACCATCGGCGAACAAGCGGGATGTCCATGTTCGGCAAGCGGCCCGCCACGGGCGAGATTCCATGAAGCTGGTCGGCCGCAATCTGTCCTGCGTGCGGGGTGGGCGCGAAGTGTTCGCCAATCTCGATGTCGAGGTGCCGGCCGGCGCGCTCATCGCCGTGCGCGGACCGAACGGCTCCGGCAAGTCGTCGCTCCTGCGCCTCATCGCCGGTCTGCTGCAGCCCGCCGCCGGCACGATTACGCTGGACGGCGGCGACCCGGAGCGCAGCATCGGCGAACAGGCCCACTATGTCGGCCATCTCGACGCCATCAAGCCGGCGCTCACGGTGCGCGAAAACCTCGCCTTCTGGCGCAGCTTCCAAGGCCGGCCGGCCGCCATTCCCGAAGCGGCCGTGGCCCGGCTCGGCATCGGCGCGCTGGCCGAGTTCCCCGCCGCCATACTGTCGGCCGGCCAGCGGCGCCGGCTGGCGCTCGCCCGGCTGCTCGCCGCC
>SKQW01000369.1 GCA_007118805.1 Rhodobiaceae bacterium
CTCGCCACGTCGGCGCAGGCGGCCGATGCGCCGTCGCCGGTGGGGGAGACCTGGCAGCCTGAGGAAACGCTCGAAGCGCCAACGGCGTGGCAGTTCCGGCTGACCCCCTATGCCTGGCTTCCGAGCCTGAGCGGAAGCGTAAGGCCGAGACGCGGTTTGCCGACATTCCAGACAACTCTGTCGGCAAGCGATCTTCTGAAGGACCTCAATGGCGCGTTTTTCCTGACCGGAAGCGCGCGCAAGGACCGCTTCGTGCTTATGGGCGACTTTACCTGGGCATCGATCACGGAAAGCGACACGTTGCACCTGCCGGTCGTGCCCATCACCGCGTCGATCAACGCCAAGGTGACCCAGACATCGCTCACCATGGTGGCGGGATATTCCATCGTCGATGAACCGGGCTTCGTGGTCGACCTGATGGCCGGGGCCCGCGGTTGGCGGCTCGCCGCCTCGGTGACGGCCGAGGCGCAGCTTGCCCCCCATTTTGCGATCGGCGCGGCCGGGCGCGCCACCCGCAGGTGGGTGGACCCGATCGTCGCCGCGCGGATGCGGGTAGAGCTGGCGCCGAGATGGTCGCTGACGGCCTATGGCGATGTCGGCGGCTTCGGGGTTGGGTCGAGAACGACATGGCAGCTTCTTGGCACGGTCAATTACGATGTGAGCGAGCGTTTCGTCGTCTCGCTCGGCTACAGACACATGGCCTTCGACTACCGCAAGGACGGAATGATCCTCGACGTCGACATGAGCGGGCCACTGGTCGGAGCGACCTGGCGCTTCTGATATCGGCGTGAGCATCTTGGGGCTTCAGCGGCAGTCTGATGTGATGGGAGTTGGGCGCCACTTCGAAGGAGCAAACGCTTCAATGCGAATGTGTTGGGCTATGGCTGCGGGACGCGCTGTCCTAATGGTGATGGTCGCGCTCCTTGTCGCCGTGTTGCTTCCCGTCCACCCCGCGGCGGCGGATACGGTGGACTGGACTGGCGAATGGGACACCAGGTGGCGCGATGGCGGTGCGCGGCTCATTCTGGAGCAGGACGGGAGCACGGTCACTGGTGCCTACCCACTTTATGACGGGCGCATCGAAGCCCGGGTGGTCGGGCGTCAGCTTCGCGGGCGCTGGATCGAGGAGGGTCGCCAGGGCGGGTTCGTGTTCGTGCAGTCGCGCGATGGTCAGTCCTTCACTGGGCGCTACGAGACCGGCGAATGGTGGACCGGCATCCGTGCGCCAGACGAAACGGACAGTCGAATTCCCATTGATCAATCCTCACCGATGGCCACCATGCGCACCTTCCTGCGCGCGGCGAATGACACCGGCACGGGTACAATGGAGCTCCTTGGAACGTCCGCCAAGCTGCTCCATGTCGACCCGCGTGCCGAGCTTGGAGTGGACCGCCTCGATTACGCACGGCTGCTGTTCGAGGTCCTCGACGAACTGTCGTTCCGGCTCTGGGACCTGCCGCACGGCATAGATGCCGAGGCAGTGACCGTCTCCCTATCGCAGGCTGGAACGGACAACAGCTTCGAGCTCGATTTTCGGCGCATCGACGGCCGTTGGTTCATCGTACCGCCACCGCCCGAGGCTCTTAGAGCCGCACGTAGAGAGTTGCTAGCCGCACGCGGCCTCACGGTTGGGGCGGAGCGCGATCCGCGCGCACTAGCGACGCCGCGCGACACGTTCAAGATGTTTCTCACCGGAATGCGGGAGCACGCCGGCCGACACGACAATCCGGCCTACGCGACGCTGAACACCCGCGAACTGAGCGAGGTTATCCGGTACCGCGAAACCCCGCTCCTGGCGCGCTACCTGCGCGAGGTGATGGATCGGATCGGTTATCCGCTTTGGCAGGAGATTCCGAACGATCCCCAAAGTCGTCGGCCCTACGTCCATTTCCAGCATCCCAACGGGGATATCGCCGTCGGTCCGGTCGAGACCGAAGATGGCGTGATCTGGCAGTTCAAGCCGGAGACGCTGCGCACGATCCGCTCGGTGTACGCCGCCATGGACGACATGCCGCTGCCGCCGGATGTCGTTGACGTGTCGTCGTCGACCGACATCTATTTTGCGGCGCGGGATTTCGTGCGCCAGATGATGCCGGCACTGCTGACACCGGCTGGCCCGTTGGAACAGTGGCAGTGGGCGGCGCTAGTGCTGGCCGGCATGTTCGGAGCCGGCATCGGTTTCGTAGGAAGTTGGGGCGGCATATCGCTGTCGAACCGGTTCGGCTGGACGGCGCTAGGCCATCGCACCGAGGTGTTCGTGCTTGGCTGGGCCCTGCGTCTCATCGTCTTCGGCGCCGCTATGCTCTTAGCGACCCAGGCGCTCGGAATTCCCGACCCACTGGCTACGGTGATCACGACGATCGGTTGGTTCCTGATCGTGGCGAGCCTTGTGCCTGTTGCCTGGCACATGATCGGCCTCATGGCCGATCGCTACCGTCAGCGCGAACACGTGATGGGGGCGACGCTCACCCTGGTCTCGCTGGCCTCCGGCGTCGCCCGGGTTGTCATGCTGGTCGGCGCCATCCTGCTGTTGGCGCATGTGCTGTCGCTGCCTTATCAGAGCGTGCTGGCGGGTCTTGGCATCGGTGGCCTTGCCGTTGCGCTGGCCGCGCAGCCGACGTTGCAGAACCTGCTGGCGGGCTTCACCCTGTATGCCGACAAGCCGCTTTCCGTCGGCGACTTCTGCCGCTTTGGCGACAAGATGGGGACCATCGAGCATATCGGGATGCGGTCGACACGCATCCGCTCGCTCGACCGCACGGTGATCACCGTGCCGAATTCCGAGTTCGCCAATATGGAGCTGGAGAACTTCGCCCAGCGCGACCGGATCTGGCTCAGCACGGTATTGCAGCTCAGATACGAGACGACGCCGGACCAGCTGCGCTACGTGCTGGCCGAGCTGCGGAAGCTGTTGATCGCCCACCCCAAGGTCGCCTCCGACCCGTTGCGGGTGCGCTTTGTCGGTTTCGGGCCCCACTCGCTCGATATCGACATCTTCGCCTATATCCAGACACCCGACGTCAACGAGTTCCATGCCGTCCGGGAAGACCTGTTCCTGCGGATCATGAACCTGATCGACGAGGCGGGAACGCAGTTCGCCTTCCCATCCGCGGTGCATTATCATGCCGAGGACAAGCCGCTCGATACGTCCCGCGTGCGCGCAAGCGAAAAGAAGGTGGACGACTGGCGCGCCGAGGACCGCCTCCCCTTCCCCGACTATGACTGGCACGACATGGCCGAGTTCAGCAACACGCTCGACTATCCGCCACGCGGCTCGGCGATGGCAGTCTACACCCAGGAAAAGCTGCCCACCCATGAAGCGACGCCCGACGACGACGAAGACGCCAAGCGACGAGAAGGATCGTAAGGAAGGATGCAATGCTCAGGCCGCTGATCACATTTGTCCTCGCTGCGATGGGCGCGGCCTCGGCGAGCGCCCCGAAGGCGGAGGCGTCGCCGCCCCCCTACGGCGCGTGGCTGGTCGAGGAGGTGCGCGGCGAGACGGTTGCGGAGTTCGTTCGACAGACGCTCAAGCTGTCGGAGGATGGCACCGCCAGCGGATCGAGCGGCTGCAACCAGTTCTCCAGCGACGTCGACAGCTCCGACGAGGCCTCGCTCCGCTTCGATGCGCTGGGCTCGACCCGAATGCTGTGCGCCGACGAGGTCATGGCCGAGGAGCAGCGCTATCTCGCCGCGCTCGAAGCCGTTCGGAGTTGGCAGAGCGACGGCGCAACGCTGACGCTGACCGACGAAAGCGGCGACGTCGCTGTTCGCCTCGTCTCGGACACTGAGGGGGCGACTATCTCGATCCCGGTGCCGGGCGCCGATGCCGTCCAGTCGCAGTCCCGCTCTTACGCCTGCGAGGATGGGCGAACCGTCGAGGTCGAGTATATCAATGCTGGGCCGGTGTCGCTGGCGGTGTTGACGATGCAGGACGAATTCGTCGTGGCGGCGAATGTGATCGCCGCCTCGGGCGCACGATACGCCGGCGGCCCGTATGTGTGGTGGTCGCGGGGGGCCGACGAAGCCCTGTTCGAGGACATCCGGCAGGGCGAGGATAGCTCTCCCCTGTCCTGCACAGCCCCTTGACTTATCTGGATGTGCGCATTCGCAAGGTTGTCCGTTCGGTCTGCCGCCCCTGCCGCCGTGGGGCTTTCAGCTCATCTGACTTAAGAGTCCGCAGGCAGAAGGTCACTCGCCTTTACGAAGGGCTCCGGATTGACGGCGCGCCCGTTCACCCATGTTTCGTAATGCAGGTGGGGTCCGGTGCTGCGTCCGGTGCTGCCGGCCGCGCCGATCACGTCTCCCGGGGCGACGGACTGGCCGCGACGGACATCGATGCGGCTGAGATGGGCATAGCGCGTGGCGTAGCCATCGCCGTGGTCGATCTCGATCAGATTGCCATAGCCACCGAGCCGACCGGCGCGCGTCACTTGACCGGCCGCCGTGGCCCGCACCGGGGTGCCGGTGGACGCCCGGAAATCGATTCCGGTATGCATGGCACGCCGCCCCAGGAAGGGGTCCACCCGGCTTCCATAGCCGCTGGTGATGCGGGCGTTGCTCTCCAGTGGCACCCGCACCGGAAGGCGTCGCACGTGCCGCTGAAGCGTTTCGAGCCGGGTCATCGCCCGTTCGATGCGGTCGATCTGGTCGTCGATGGTGACAGGCTGGTCGTTGCCGCGCAACTCGACGAAGGGCCCGCCCACGCCGGCGCCCTCAGCCTCGAGCTTGGGAAGCGGTGCACCAATCGCTTTAGGGACCGAGGCGAGCTTGTCGATGGTGCTCAGGAGGTCGGATTCGAGCGCTGTCAGGTTTTCCTGCTGCCGGTTCCAGAGCTGATCGGCCGAGCGGTCGAGCGCGCTAAGGGCGCCGTCCGGACTGCGCGGCGTCGCCTGGCGCGCCTCGGCCAGCGAACCGGGTCGCGGGCGGCCCGCCAGGAAGGGCGACCATGTCGAGCCCGTATTGATCCGAGTGGCCTCGGCCCGCTTCTCCTCTCCCGAAGAGGCGGAACGCTCGAAATTCCCCTCGCGGCTTCCCAGCGCCTCCAGAAGCCCGTCGATCTGCGTCTGGCGCTGGTCCAGCGCGCGCTGACGGCGGCGCACCGTCTCCAGCCGGTCCTCGAAGGCGACCTGATTCAGGAACTGGCGGCCGTTGAGCTCATCGATCTGCCGGCGTAGCTCGGCGATCCGGTCCTCAGAGGCGCGTTGCTTGGCAACGAGATAGTGGGTCGACGCCTCGCGGATCTCCTGATGGAACACCAGGTAGGCGGTGGATCCGACCAGCCATACGGCGAGGAGGAGGCAAGCCGTGCAGAAGGCGGCAAGCAGGCCGGGAGTAAGCGTAAGGCAGCGGACCTGCTCGCCTCTGGCCACATAGATCCGTAACCCGATACCGGTCTCTTGAAGGTCCTTGCGTGGGCGCATGTTCGACTCTGGGCGGTGGTGCGGGACCGCACGGGGCGTAGCCCCGGCAACCGACGAAGTATCGCGGCAGTATGGTTAAGACTCCGCTAAATCCGCATCGCCATGGCCGGCAGCTTGTCCGCTAGCGCCACAACAGTTGCGCGCGACAATACAGCGCCTTGGCACCTGTGCACCAACGCTGAAAGCGGTGCTTTCCAGAAGTCGGCTGCCCTGGCCGATGACCCCCGGCGTCGGGAGACGGCTACTGCTCCTTGCGGGCCAGCTCTCTGACGGCGGCGAGCACCTCTTCGGCGTGGCCGGGCACCTTCACCTTGCGCCAGACCTGGCGGATGCATCCGTCGCCGCCGATCAGGAAGGTCGAGCGCTCGACGCCCATGAACTTTCGGCCGTACATGCTCTTCTCCCTCCACACGCCATAGGCCTGAAGGGTCGACGTCTCCACATCGGAGGCCAGCGCGACGCTGAGAGAGTGCTTGTCGCGGAAGCTGGCATGACGCTTTACGCTGTCGGGCGAAACGCCGACGACCTCCGCTCCTTCGGCGGCGAATGCCGCTGCGAGGTCTGTGAAGTCACGGGCCTGCCGCGTGCAGCCGCTGGTGTCGTCCTTCGGATAGAAATACAGGACGACGATCTGGCCAGCGAGCCCGCTCAGCGTGATCTGGCCCCTGTCGTCGCTTGGCAGGCTGAAGTCCGGCGCCTTCGCGCCGACGTCCGGTGCGTCAGTCAACTTGCCATCCTTTCGTCGATTTTGCCGGTGTACTGAAGAGTGGGCAACAGCGAGATCCTGGATGCCCGTTCCCCGCCTCGCCGCAGATTTCCGCAAGCTGGCCGGGACGATCACAGGTGCTATTATTCATGATTCGAGACGCAGGCTAGGGGGAGATCGTTCTGGGCGGTCGTACGATACGCGGGGCGCGACGTCCGTCAGATGGGCTGGCGGCGCAACCGGCTTGGTCCGGCCGCGGCCTGCGAATCGCTCTGGTCGCGGCGACCGGCCTCGCGCTGGGATTGATCCTTGCCTATGCTGGCCTGTCCTGGCGCCTTGCTCAGGGACCCATCGCCCTGACCTATTTCGACACCCAGATTGTCGGCACGGTCCAGGCCGACTTCCCTGAGGGCGTGCGGATCGAGGCATCCGGCACCGTCCTCGAACGGGATGCATCCTCCGGGCGCATACAGGTGAGCCTGGTCGACTTTGCCGCCCGCGACCCGTTTGGTGCGGTCATGGTGCGCGCGCCCCGCGCGACGTTCGATTTGTCCGGCTTCGGGCTCGCGACGGGCCGTATAGTGCCGACGGGTTTCTGGCTGCTGGAGCCGAGAATGGACCTCGTGGAGACCGAGGACGGGCTGCAGTTCCCCGATGGCGAATTCCTGGTCGTCGATCCGCTGGACGCATTGGCGGTCGTGGTCGCGGCCATCGTGGACGTCGAGGATCTTGACCAGTTCGGTCTTCGCGACGGCACGGTTTCGGTTCGCCGCGACAATGGCGCGAGCGAGGCGGTCGGCGAGATTTCTCTGACCGCCGTGCGCGAGGGCGAGGCAGTCACCCTGACCGGGCATATCGGCAGCGGTGAGGGCGCCCCGCGACTCCACGCCTGGCTGGATCGCGAGGCCGACGGGGATCATCTGGTGAATCTGCGGGTGGCCCAGCTCGCCGCGGCCGATCTTGGGCCGGTCCTGCCGCAATGGGTCAGCACCGCGTTCAGCGGCCCGGTGTCCGGCGAGCTTGCGCTTCGCCTGCATAAGAACGGCGATCTCGATGCAGTAGGCGGTGACATCCGGTTCGGTGCCGGGCATGTCGGCGGCGGGCAACTGGACCTTCTGGTGGACGAGGCAGACATCTCCTTTTCGTGGAGTCGCGGCAGCGGGCGCATTACGATCGAGCCATCCTCGGTGCTGGCCGGCTACAACCAGGCGACCTTGTCCGGCGAAATCCTCATCCCGGAGCGTGGCGACTTCAATTATGGCACCATCCCCTTACGAGTCGCCGTCTCCGACGTGACGTTCGGCGCTCCGGCCGGCGGGCGACCGGCCGTCTACCCGTCGATCACGCTCGAGGCTCTCTATGTCCCACAGCAGAATCTGTTGCATGTCAGCCGGCTGGACGTGGCCGCCGCCGAGGCCGCAATGTCGTTTGTCGGCATCATAGGCGGCAATGAGCGGGAGATGCCGGGCATCCAGCTCGCCGGCACCATGCTGCCGGTCTCCTATGACGCTTTGCCGGACCTCTGGCCGCCGTTCCTCGGTTCCGAGGTGCGCGAATGGATCATCGACCATCTGAGTGCCGGTCAGATTACCGATGCGCGCCTTAGCGTCGATATCCCGCCCGCTGAAATGGCCGCTGCGCTGCGCGGCGTGCCGCTGCCGGAGAGCGCGTATCTTCTGGAGTTCGGGCTGGAGGATCTGGCCTTCCGCTATCTTGGCGATATGCCGCCGATCAGCGACGCGCAAGGGCGGGCGACGCTGACACCGAACACCTTCGATCTGACCCTTTCCCCTGGATCGACCGTGAGATTGGAAAGCGGGGAGGAGGCGTCGGTCGGCACTGCACGCTTCCTGGTGGACGACGTGTTCGCGCGCGCCCCGGTTGGGCAGGTCAGCCTCGACCTGTCGGGCTCGGTGTCCGCGATGCTAGAGCTATTCGACCATCATCCGCTGGAGCTGGCGTCGTCGCGCGACCTTGATCCGAAGAACTTCTCGGGCGAGGCGTCCCTTGATATCGGGCTCGACATCCCGTTGATCCGTGTGGTCCAGCTCTCCGATGTCGGGCTGTCCATCGAAGGCCGAGTCGATGATTTCGCGGCCAAGGACTTTCAGGGCGCGCAGTCCGTCACCGACGGCCACATCGATATCCAAGTGGTGGATGGCCGCGTTCAGGTGAACGGACAGGGCCTGTTCGACGGCGTGCCCACCCGGATTGCGGTCGACGAGGCGCTCGATGGCAGCGAGGCTGGCCGCGAGCAGTCGGTCACCATGCAGCTTGACGACACCGCCAGGGAACGGCTCGGCATCGCGCTGGGCGATATTCTGACGGGCCCTGTCACTGCCAGCATCTCGGAGCTCGAGGCTGCCGGAACCAGCACGGCCCAGCGCATCGAGGCGGACCTTACCGATGCGCGGATCTCGTTTCCCCAGCTCGCCATCGACAAACCGCAGGGCGCGCCGGCCAGCGCCAGTTTCCGGTTGGCGCAGGATACCGATACCGTCCTTCTCAGCGACCTCAGCGTCGACTCCGGCGCCTTGCGACTGAGCGGTGCAGCCCGGTTCACGCGCGCCGGCGAGCTTCTTGAACTCGACCTGCCGGTGGTGCGCACTGCAAGCGGAACCGAATTGTCGGTGTCGGCCTGGACCGAAGGGAACGGACAGGTCTTCGAATTGCGCGGGGCCGCGATCGACCTGCGGCCGATTCTGCGCAGGGCCGGCGCTCTCGGCAATGCGGAGGAGGATCCCGCCACCGGGCCGGATCTCGCCGACAATGCACGCATCGAGATCGACATTGAAAGTGCGCTTGGCTTCAACGGCCAGCGCCTGACCGCCGTGTCGGGGCAGATAGACCAATCCACCGGGGAGATCGCACGCTTCGCATTGTCCGGCCGCACCGGCGGCAACGCGCCAGTGACCGTGCATTATGCAACGGGATCGGGTGGCGAGCTCACCATTAACACCGAGGATGCCGGCCGCTTCCTCGCCTGGACCGGGCTTTACCCCAATATGCGCGCGGGCAGGCTGAGCCTTGCCGCACGTCAGGCCGATCACGGCCAGCCGTTTGCCGGACGCCTCGTCATAAACGGCTTTGCCATCGCCGACGATCCCTCCCTGTCCCGCCTGATCGCCTCCGGCGAGCGGGAGACGCGCCGGCAATACGACGCGGCCAGCCGTGTTGAGGATCACCGTCGCGTCAATCCCTCCAATGTCGGCTTCGACACCCTGTCGGTGCCGTTCAGCCGGGCCGAGTCGCGGATAACCATCCAGGATGGCGTGCTGCGCGGACCGGCGATCGGCGCAACCCTTGAGGGCCAGATCGACACCGCCGCCAGCCGCATGGCGCTCAACGGCACCTTTGTGCCGCTCTACGAGATCAACAATCTGTTCGGGCAACTGCCGCTGTTCGGCCCGTTGCTCGGCGGGCGTCGCAATGAAGGGCTGCTGGGGATCACCTACTCGGTTTCCGGCTCGCTCGACGACCCGGTCCTGACGCTCAACCCGCTCTCCTTCGTCGCGCCGGGCGTGTTCCGGTATATCCTCGGCATGGACAATCCGCGCGCGGCGACCTCGCCCCGCGCCAACCGGCGTGATCCGGCCATGCGCTGACGGCGGAACGCGGCGTCAGACCGGCTTGAGCAGGGCGTGCTTCTTGCGCCCGAAGGACAGTTTGATAACTCCATCGGGATTGACCTCGCCCGGGCCGAGGACGGCCTTGGGATCGGAGACCGGCCGGTCGTTCACGCGAAGGCCGTTACCGGCCACGGCGCGGCGGGCCTCACCGTTCGACGCGGCAAGCTTCGCACGCACGAACGCGCTCAGCACGCCGAGCCCCGCCTCCAGCTCGCCGGCGGGGATCTCCACCGTCGGCAGCCCGGCATCGTGCCGTCCCTCCTCGAAGGTGGCCCGCGCCGCCTCGGCTGCCGCCTCGGCGGCCCGGCGCCCGTGTAGCAGGGCCGTGGCTTCGCTCGCCAGGACCTTCTTGGCGTCGTTGATCTCAGCGCCCTCCAGGGCCTCCAGGCGGGCGATCTCCTCAAGCGGCAAGTCCGTGAACAGGCGCAGAAAACGCCCGACATCGGCATCCTCGGTGTTGCGCCAGTATTGCCAGTAATCCCAAGGCGACAGCATGTCGTCGTTGAGCCACACCGCGCCGGCCGCCGTCTTGCCCATCTTGGCGCCCGACGCGGTGGTGATCAGCGGGCAGGTGAGCGCGTAGAGCTCGGTTCCGTCGATCCGCCGGGTCAGGTCTATGCCGTTGATGATGTTGCCCCACTGATCCGAGCCGCCCATCTGCAGCCGGCAACCATAGCGGCGCGACAGCTCGAAATAGTCATAGGCCTGCAGCACCATGTAGTTGAACTCAAGGAAGGTCAGCGGCTGCTCGCGCTCCAGCCGCAGGCGGACCGAGTCGAAGGTCAGCATCCGGTTGATCGAGAAATGCCGGCCGATCTCGCGCAAGAGTGGGATATATTCGAGCCGGTCCAGCCACTCGGCATTGTTGACCATGAGCGCATCACTCGGCCCGTCGCCGAAGACGAGGAATTGGTCAAAGGCGCGCTTGATGGAGTCCATGTTGGCGGCGATCGCCGCGTCGTCGAGGAGCTGCCGCGCCTCATCCTTGCCGGAAGGATCGCCCACCTTGGTGGTGCCGCCGCCCATCAGGACGATCGGCTTGTGGCCCGCCTGCTGCAGCCGGCGCAACATCATGATGCCCATCATGTGCCCTACATGCAGGCTCGGGCCGGTGCAGTCGAAGCCGATATAGGCCGTGATCGTCTCGCGGGCGGCAAGCTGGTCGAGCGCCTCGGCATCGGAGAGCTGATGAATGTAGCCGCGCTCGTCGAGCAGACGCAGAAATTCGGACTGGTATACGGACATCGCGTTCACAAGGGTTCCGGTTGACGCGCTAGAGTGATGGACGAAACATGGCGTTCAAAGGCTGGCGCGCGTATAGCAGCGCCCGAGGCGAATTGCACGGGGGCCGGTGATGCGCGCGATCGGAACGATGAGCGGCACCTCGATGGACGGCATCGATGTCGCTCTCCTGGAGACCGACGGTCAATCGGTGGCAAGGTTCGGGCCCGTCGGCTTCCGGCCCTACATGCCCGCCGAGCGCGCAGTTCTGACGCGCGCCGTCGAGGCTGCCCGGGGCATCGCGTCGCGCGGTGCGCGACCCGATGAGCTCCTCGATGCCGAACGGCTAGTAACAGACGCCCATGGCGAGGCCATCGAGCGCTTCTTGACCGACAACGCGCTGTCACCGCAATCCGTCGATGTGGTCGGCTTTCACGGCCAGACCGTGGTTCACCGGCCCGATCTGGGCTTCACCGTGCAGCTTGGCGACGGCCCCGCTCTTGCCCGGCGCCTCGGAATCGATGTGGTCCATGACCTGCGCGCCGCCGACATGGCCGCGGGCGGTCAGGGAGCGCCGTTGGTGCCTGTCTACCATCGCGCGCTGGCCGAGGCGGGCGGGCTCGATCTGCCCGTCATTGTGCTCAATATCGGCGGCGTGGCGAACGTCACCTGGATCGGGGAGTCAGATCCGATCGCCTTCGACACCGGCCCGGGCAACGCGCTGATCGACGATCTGGTTTTCCGGCATACCGGAAAGCCCTTCGATCGCGAGGGGGCGCTTGCGGCAGCGGGCAAGGTTGACGAAAGCGCGCTCGAACGGTTGCTGGACAACCCCTATTTCGTGGCGCCACCGCCAAAGTCCCTGGATCGCGACGCCTTCAGCACCGCGCCCGTGGCCGGCCTCGATCTTGCCGACGCCGCGGCGACGCTCACCGCCTTTACCGCCGCGACCGTCGCCGCAGCGTTGCGCCACGTCCCGGACGTGCCCCATCGCTGGATCGTGTCCGGCGGCGGCGCCCGTAATCCAAGCCTGCTGGCGGCGATCGCCCGGCGGGTCGCCGGCCCGGTAACCAACGCCGATGCGCTGGGATGGTCGGGCGAGCATCTCGAAGCCCAGGCCTTCGCGTACCTCGCCGTGCGTGCCCTCAAGGGCCTCGCCATCACATTCCCGACGACTACCGGCGTCGGCGCGCCGATGACGGGCGGGGTGCTGGCTCAGTGCCGGTGACCGTCGCCATAGCCGCGCAGATGCGCGTATCGCCGGACCTGGTGCTCGGTGAGGACGTCCATCATCCGGAGATGATAGGCTAAGTGATGGGCGCGCAGCTCACCTTCCAGCCTGGCGGCCTTTGTCGTTGCCGCCGCGACGGACTCCGGTGTTGCACCCCCTTCCGAGAACAGCCGGTCGAGCGCCCGCTCGCTTTCAAGTAGCTCCTCGCCGAGGCGCGCCGCTTCGGCCTGCATTTCCTCGTAGAGCTCCTGCGTGGCGGACTGCTGTTCGGCCGTCAGGCGGAGCGGTTCGGCCAGGTCCAGCGTGTGCATCGGGCCGGGATAGCCGTTCAGTTCAGCCGCCAGCGCGTAGCCCATGCCCCGCCCGGCGCGCAGATCGGCGATCTCATCGCTCGACAGCGACGCGATCTCACGGTCCTGCAACCCGGCATAGGGCGCCCCGTGGTCAGGCCCGTTATGATCATGGCGATCGTGCTGGGCGCCCAATGGCGCCGCCATCGCCGCGAAAATCAGAGCCGCGAGAAGCGCACGCATAATGACTTCCTCCAATCGAAGCGCCCGCAGCTCTCCTCACGCGGCGTCGTCGCCGGCCTCTGCAAGGCGCTGGTCGAGATACCCGCCGATCGTCTCCATCAGCTCGTCGATCGCATTCTCGAAGAAGTGGTTGGCGCCGTCGATGACCTGTTGTTCGACGACGATACCGCGCTGGGTCTTCAGCTTCTCCACCAGCGTGGTCACGTCGCCGGGCGGGGCGACCCGGTCCGCCGTGCCGTTGACGATCAAGCCGGATGACGGGCAGGGCGCCAGAAACGAGAAATCGTAGAGATTTGGCTGCGGGGCGATCGAGATGAAGCCTTCGACCTCCGGGCGGCGCATCAGAAGCTGCATCCCGATCCAGGCGCCGAAGGAAAAGCCGGCAATCCAGCAGGCCCGCGAATCGGGGTTGAAGCCCTGCACCCAGTCGAGCGCGGCAGCAGCGTCCGACAGCTCGCCCTGCCCGTGATCGAATTCCCCCTGGCTGCGCCCGACGCCACGAAAGTTGAATCTCAAAACGGCAAATCCCCGCTCCGCGAACAGATAATACAGGCGATAGATGATCTGGTTGTTCATCGTGCCGCCAAACTGCGGATGGGGGTGCAACAGCAGCGCGATGCGCGAGGTGCGCGCCTTCGGCCCCTGATAGCGTCCCTCGATTCGACCGGCAGGCCCGGTAAAAATCACTTCCGGCATGACTTGATTCTTTCCTTGGCTTTATTTTTTTACCTTGGCTTTCCGTCGCCCCCGGCCGCCAGCGGCGCCGGCTCCCGGCATTCTTCCAGCCGCCCTGCCCGCGCCGCTTCCTTGACACTCCCCCTCGACCCCCCTACAACACAATTTAGAAGAGTTCGAAAGTGAGCGGCAGCCGCGGGCACCCGCGCCACGGGCGTGGGCGCGGTAGCAGCTGACAGTCACCATATTTAGGCAGCAAGACGCAAGTACACAGTCTCTGCGACGATACGGCCCGCCAGACGACGAGGAAACGGTGGATCAGGCGCAAGCCTATCTCGACTACAATGCGACCGCGCCGCTTAGGCCGCAGGCCCGCGCGGCGATGGTCGCGGCGCTGGAGCACACCGGCAATCCGTCATCGGTGCACGGTCCGGGACGCGCCGCCCGCCGTCTCGTCGAGGAGGCCCGCGAGGCGGTGGCGCGGCTGTCCGGGGCGCGGCCTGCCGAGGTAGTGTTCACCTCTGGCGGCAGCGAGGCCAACACCCTGGCGCTGGCGCCCCGCACGTCGGATGGCGTCCTGCTGGTCGGGGCCACAGAGCATCCCTCGGTGCTGGCGGGGGGGCGTTTCCCGGCTGGCGCGGTTGAAACGATCCCGGTCGATCACAATGGCCTCATCGCGCTCGACTGGCTGGCCGAGCGGTTGGGCCGGGCTCCGGCGGTTGCCTGGGTCTCCGTCATGGCGGCCAACAACGAGACGGGCGTGATTCAGCCCATCGACCGGGTCGCGAAGCTAACCCGTGCGGCGGGCGCGGTTCTACATTGCGACGCAGTGCAGGCGGCCGGGCGCGTGCCGCTCGACACCTTGAAAGATGTCGATCTCATCACCTTATCGGGCCATAAGATCGGCGGGCCGCAGGGCGTCGGGGCGCTCATCCGGCGCGGCGAATTGACCCTGCAGCCGCTGGTGCGCGGCGGCGGTCAGGAGCGCGCGCAACGTGCCGGCACCGAGAATGTCGCCGGCATCGCCGGCTTCGGCGCCGTCGCCGAACAGGCAATCGACGACGCCGCGCGCGCGGAACGACTGACCCGGCTGCGCGACCGCCTCGAGGAGGGGCTGCGCGCGATCTCGCCGGATGCGGTGATCTTCTCGCACGGGGCCGCCCGGGTCGCCAACACGACCTGTTTCGCCGTGCCGGGGATTGCGGCCGAAAAGGCCGTCATCGCCCTCGATCTCGACGGCGTGGCGGTGAGTTCGGGGTCCGCCTGCTCGTCGGGCAAGGTAGGACCCTCCCATGTCCTTGCCGCGATGGGCATCGAGCCCCATCTGGCGGGCGGGGCCATCCGGATCAGTCTCGGCTGGGCGAGCAGCGAAGAGGATATCGAGATGTTTCTCAGGGTCTGGCGCCGCGTCGCGGGGGCGCTCGATCGCAATCGCCGCGAGCAGGCGGCTTGACACTGGCAATGCTTAACCCGCGGTTCTTGATCCGCGAGCGAAGGAGCAATTGATGCCTGCAGTACAGGAAACGATTGATCAGGTCCGGTCGATCGATGTCGACAAGTACAAGTATGGGTTCTTTACCGACATCGAGTCGGAGAAGGCCCCCAAGGGGCTCAACGAGGACATCGTCCGGTTCATCTCAGCCAAGAAGAGCGAGCCGGAATGGATGACCGAATGGCGGCTCGAGGCCTATCGCCACTGGTTGACCAAGCTGGAGCCGACCTGGGCTCGGGTGAGCTATCCCAAGATCGACTTCGATGACCTCTATTACTACGCGGCACCCAAGACCGCGGACAAGCCGAAGTCCCTCGACGAGGTCGACCCGGAGCTGCTGCGTACCTATGAGAAGCTCGGCATTCCGCTCAGGGAGCAGGAGGTTCTGGCCGGGGTCGAGAACGCGCGCGTTGCTGTCGATGCGGTGTTCGACTCGGTGTCAGTGGTCACCACCTTCAAGGACGAGCTCGCCAAGCACGGGATCATCTTCTGCTCCATCTCGGAGGCGTTGCAGGAGCATCCTGAGCTTGTGCGCAAGTATCTCGGATCGGTAGTGCCGATCACCGACAACTTCTACGCCAGCCTGAATTCGGCGGTGTTCTCCGATGGCTCCTTCGTTTACGTGCCACCGGGCGTGCGCTGCCCGATGGAGCTGTCGACCTATTTCCGCATCAACGAGAAGCAGACCGGACAGTTCGAGCGCACGCTCATCATCGCCGACAAGGGCAGCTATGTCAGCTATCTGGAAGGCTGCACCGCGCCCATGCGCGACGAGAACCAGCTCCATGCGGCGGTTGTCGAGCTGATTGCGCTCGACGACGCGGAGATCAAATACTCCACCGTGCAGAACTGGTATCCGGGCGACTCGGAAGGCACCGGCGGCGTCTACAATTTCGTCACCAAGCGGGGCGACTGTCGCGGCCGGAACTCCAAGATCTCCTGGACCCAGGTGGAGACCGGCTCGGCCATCACCTGGAAGTATCCGAGCTGCATCCTGCGCGGCGAGAATTCGCGGGGCGAGTTCTACTCCATCGCCATCTCGAACGGCCACCAGCAGATCGATTCGGGCACCAAGATGGTGCATCTGGGCCGCAACTCGACCAGCCGCATCATTTCCAAGGGTATCGCGGCGGGCTTTTCCAACAACACCTATCGCGGCCTGGTCTCGGCCCATGCCAAGGCAACGAATGTCCGTAACTTCACCCAGTGCGACTCGCTTCTCGTCGGCAATAACTGCGGCGCCCACACCGTGCCCTATATCGAGGCCAAGAACTCCTCGGCACAGTTCGAGCACGAGGCGACAACCTCCAAGGTCTCCGACGAGCAGATGTTCTATTGCCGCAGCCGCGGACTCGGCGAAGAGGAGGCGCTGGCGCTGATCGTCAACGGCTTCGCCCGCGAGGTGATCCAGCAATTGCCGATGGAGTTCATGGCCGAGACCCAGAAGCTGATCGGCATCAGCCTGGAAGGCTCTGTCGGATAATCACGCGCGGCGCCCTGGCCAATGCCATGGCCGGTGCCCGCATAGCCTTGGGGCCGGAGACTCCCGGTCTCGCGAGGACAGGAACCACGGAAAGAAGACAATGACCGCTCTGCTCGAAATCAAGAACCTGCATGTCGAGGTCGAGGACCAGAAGATTCTCAACGGGCTGGACCTTGTGGTGAACCCCGGCGAGGTCCATGCCATCATGGGCCCCAACGGCTCGGGCAAGTCCACCCTGGCCTATGTCTTGTCCGGCAAGGACGACTACGAGGTCACCGAGGGCCAGATCCTTTACAATGGCGAGGATCTGGCGGAAATGGAGCCCGAGGAGCGCGCCGTCGCCGGCCTGTTCCTGGCCTTCCAGTATCCGGTGGAGGTGCCGGGGGTGGCCACCATGACTTTCCTGCGCACCGCCTTGAACTCCCAGCGCAAGGCGCGCGGCGAGGAGGAGCTGTCGACGCCGGATTTCATGCGCGTGGTGCGGGCGGCGGCCGAACGGCTCGGCTTCGACATGGACATGCTCAAGCGTCCGGTGAATACCGGCTTTTCGGGCGGCGAGAAGAAGCGCTCGGAGATCCTCCAGATGGCGGTGCTGGAGCCCCGGCTCTGCGTCCTTGACGAGACCGATTCCGGCCTCGACATCGACGCGCTGAAGGTGGTCGCCGACGGCGTCAACGCGCTGCGCTCGCCAGAGCGGGCGATGGTGGTGATCACCCATTATCAGCGCCTGCTCAACCACATCGTTCCCGACGTGGTGCATGTTCTCTCGCGCGGGCGCATCGTCGAGACTGGCGGCAAGGATCTGGCGCTGGAGCTGGAGCGCTCGGGCTATGCGGCTTATCAGGCGGCCTGAGGAGGCGGATCATGAATCTCGAAGTTCGACAACATGCCGCGACTGGCCCCGAAGAAGCCGCGTCCGCCCAGTTCGAGGCCCGTGCGGCCACGTTGCCCGGCGCCTCCTGGGTCAAGGAGTTGCGTTCCGGCGCAATGGCGCGCTTCGCCGAGGCTGGGCTGCCGCACCGCCGCATCGAGGAATGGAAATACACCGACCTGAGAACGGCCATCCGGCAATTGCCGGCGCCGGCCAGTGGTGAAGCGTCGGGCCGTGGGCAGCCAGCGACGCTGTCCGCCATCGAGGCCCACCGGATCGTGATCGTCGATGGCGGCACCCCGCAACTGCCTGATGCGATCCCGGGCGTCGAGGTCACCTCCCTTGAAGCGGCGCTGGCCGAAGGCGATCCCGCGTTTCGCGATCTCGTCAGCACCTGGCCCCGTGGCGTCGAGTCCTCAGTGTTCGACCTCAACACGGCATTCATGCAGACCGGTGCCGTGATCCGGGTCAAGGCCGATACGGCGCTGGACAAGCCCTTGCACCTTGCCTTCGTGGCCACCGGGGCAGAGGAGGCGACCCTCTACGCGCGCAACATCCTGATCGTCGAGGATGGCGCGGCGCTGACCTACGTTGAGAGCTATGAGGGCCCGAACGGACTGGCCTACCACGTCAACACCGCGACCCGGTTCACGGTCGGCGACAATGCCCGCCTGGCCTATGTCAAGCTCCAGCGCGACGGCGATGAGGCGGTCCATCTTGCCGCCATCGGCGGCGAGGTCGGCGCCGGGGCGAACCTTGCGCTGTCGCCATTCATGATCGGCGGCGCCCTGTCGCGCAACAATGTGGGGCTTCGTTTCGACGGGCGCGACGCTGTGGGCAACGTTGCCGGCGTTCAGATGCTCGGCGCGCGCCAGCATGCCGACACGACGCTTTTCGTCGACCACAAGGAGCCGGCCTGCGTCAGCCGCGAGCTTTTCAAGAGCGTGCTCGACGACCGTGCCCGCGGCGTGTTTCAGGGCATGATCCTGGTGCGCAAGGATGCCCAGGAGACCGACGGCAAGATGATGAGCCAGGCGCTCATGCTGTCGGACCGCAGCGAGATGGACAACAAGCCCGAGCTCGAAATCTATGCCGACAACGTCCAGTGCGGGCACGGGGCAACCACCGGGGCGCTCGACCACAATCTGCTGTTCTACCTCCGCTCGCGGGGAATCCCCGAAAGCACCGCCCAGGCGCTGTTGATCGAGGCCTTCATCTATGAGGCGCTGGAGGCGATAGGCGACGAGGCGATCGAGGCCGCGCTGTCGGGCTACGCCCATGACTGGGTGTCGGTGCGCCGGGACACGGCGGAATGACGGCGCCGACCGCAGCGCGGAGCGAGGCGGCGGCTGGGGCCGATGGCTACGATGTCGAGGCCATCCGAAGCGACTTTCCGATCCTGTCGCGGACGGTCTACGACAAGCCGCTGGTCTATCTCGATAACGCCGCCTCGGCGCAGAAGCCGCGCCAGGTGATCGACGCGATCTCGCACGCCTACAGCCACGAATACGCCAATGTGCATCGCGGCCTGCACTTTCTGGCCAATGTGGCGACCGAGAACTTCGAGGCGGCGCGCGAGCGGGTGCGCCGCTTCCTGAACGCGGAGTCGGACGAGGAAATCGTCTTCACGCGCAGCCTTACCGAGGCGATCAATCTCGTGGCCCATTCGCTCGGCGAGGAGATCGGCGAGGGCGACGAGATCGTGCTCTCCATCATGGAGCACCATTCCAACATCGTGCCGTGGCATTTCCTGCGCGAGCGCAAGGGGGCCGTGCTGAAATGGGCGCCGGTGGCCGATGACGGCACCTTCCTGATCGAGGAGTTCGAGAAGCTCCTGACAGAGCGCACCAAGATCGTCGCCATCACCCACATGTCGAACATGCTGGGCACGGTGGTGCCCATCAAGGAGGTGACGCGGATCGCCCACGAGCATGGCGCCCTGGTCGTCGTCGACGGCGCGCAGGGCGCGGTGCATCAGCCGGTCGATGTGCGCGACATCGGCTGCGACTTCTATGCCATCACCGGCCACAAGCTCTACGGGCCGACCGGGATCGGCGCGCTCTATGGCCGGCGCGAGCTGCTCGAACGCATGCCGCCCTTCAATGGCGGCGGCGAGATGATCAAGGACGTGACCACCGATTGGGTGACCTACGGCGATCCCCCGCATCGCTTCGAGGCAGGCACGCCGCCGATCGTTCAGGCGGTGGGGCTCGCCGCCGCCCTCGACTATATCGACGGCATCGGCCGCGACCGTATCCGCGCCCATGAGGAACGCCTGCTTGCCTATGCCAACCGCCGACTTGGCGCGCTCAACCGGCTGCGGATCTTCGGCGACGCCCCCGGCAAGGGCGCGATCGTCTCCTTTGAGATGGAAGGGGCGCACGCCCATGACGTCTCCACCGTGATCGACCGCTACGGCGTCGCGGTACGGGCCGGCACCCATTGCGTTCAGCCCTTGCTCCAGCGCTATGGCGTGACCTCGACTTGCCGCGCCTCGTTCGGCCTCTACAATACGCTTGAGGAGATCGATCGGCTGGCCGAAGCGCTGGTCAAGGCCGAAGAGCTGTTCGCCTGAGGCGGTTTTCTTGGAGGAAGGCATCGGATGAGCACGCCCGACACCACGGCCCCGGCACCCTCGGATGGCGAATCCGCCATCCCACCGGAGGAGATCGAGCGGCTGACCGACGATATCATCGCCGCGTTGAAGACGGTCTACGACCCCGAGATTCCGGTCGATATCTACGAGCTCGGCCTGATCTACCGCATCGACATCGACGATGACCGCAAGGTCTCCGTCGACATGACGCTGACCGCGCCGGGCTGCCCGGTGGCCGGCGAAATGCCGATCTGGGTTGAGAACGCCGTCAGCAGCGTGCAGGGTGTGGGGGAAGTGGATGTGCGGATGGTGTTCGATCCGCCCTGGGACATGAGCCGCATGTCCGATGAGGCGAAGGTCGCACTGAACATGTTCTGACCCTATATTGGTAGCCATGAGCACGGATAAATCAACCGAGACCTCTAGCCCCAGGCCCGCACCGCGGCCGAAGCCAAAGGTGATGACGCTCACCGATTCGGCGGCCGAGCGCGTGCGCGAACTCCTGGAGTCGGCGGAAACGCCGGTCGCCGGCCTGCGCATCGGCGTGAAGAATGGCGGCTGTGCTGGCATGGAATACACCATGGAGCGTGCCGAGAGCGCCGATCCCCTCGACGAAGTGATCGAGGACAAGGGCGTGACGGTGCTGATCGACTCCAAGGCCGTATTGTTCCTGCTCGGCACCGAGATGGACTATCAGGTGGACAAGCTGCGGGCGGGATTCGTCTTCAACAATCCCAATCAGACCTCCGCCTGCGGCTGCGGCGAATCGGTCCAGCTCACCCCCGCCACGCTCGATTCCTGAACCCGCCGCACCGGGAGCGGACCGCGGGCGCTGACGCGGCGACGGCTCAGCCAAATCGTCCCGTGATGTAGTCCTGCGTCTGGTCCCGATGGGGATTGGTGAACATGGTCTTCGTGGCGCCATACTCGACGAGGCGGCCGAGATACATGAAGGCGGTGTTGTCCGAGACGCGGGCGGCCTGCTGCATGTTGTGGGTCACGATGACGATGGTGTAGCGGCCCTTGAGCTCGGCGATCAGCTCCTCGATGCGGGCGGTTGCTATCGGATCGAGCGCCGAGCACGGCTCGTCCATCAGCAGGACTTCCGGATCGGCGGCGATCGCACGGGCAATGCACAGGCGCTGCTGCTGACCGCCGGACAGTCCGAGCGCCGACTGTTTCAGCCGGTCCTTGGCCTCGTCCCAGAGCGCCGCGCCGCGTAGCGCCCGCTCGCAGGTCTCTTCTAGCACCGCGCGATTGACGTCGATGCCGGCGCGGTAGATGTCCTCGCCGGATACGACGATCTGACCGGCCACCGTCAGCGTGTCGATGAGATCATTCATCCGGTTGCGCGAACGTAGCGGATGGGCTGCCATCTCGAGGCGTCGCAGGCGAGCGAGCCCTCGCGCATCGAGCGCGGCACGGCGGCCAGCGCCTCCTCCGAGGCGTCGATGACCACCGGCACGGTGAGCAGCGCCAGCGTCAGCCGGTCGCCGGAGAGCACCGACGCCCTAGTTCGCGGGCCCGGCCCGGCCTCGCCGCACGCCTTGCCGCTATGGCGCGGTGCGGTTTCGGATCGGAGCATTGCATCCATCGATTTGCCTCGGAGCGCAGGAGAACGTGGGACCGCGACATTGCGCAGCCATCCCTGCTGTCTCCCGAGCACTCAGTGGCGGCCAATAAGGCCGAAGGCGCGCGAGCCGTTGACGGCCGACCGAAGCTGAAAATACTATTCCCAAGGCTCAAAGCCGAACGTGCGCAATACATCAAGATCTCTCAACGCAGGGAGGAAGCGATATGAAGCGCGTTTCGCCGGTTGCCGGCGCACTCATGCCAACGACAAGCAAGCGAATTGCCGGAATCGCCGCGGCGGCCCTGCTGACGGCAGGTCTTGCCAGCCCCGTCGCAGCCGAGGACGGGCCGATCCCGATCGGGCTGTCCCTTACCCAGTCGCCGCCCGGGGCCGTGATCCAGGGCGAGGAGGTCCTGCGCGGCCATCTCATCGCGCGCGACATCATCAATGAAGAAGGCGTTCTGGACCGGGAGATTGAGCTCCACGTTCAGGACAGCCAGGGCATACCCGAGCGCGGACGCTCTGCGGTCGAGCGTCTGATCGAGCGGGTCGGCGTGGTGGCGCTCAGCGGCCAGCACCAGAGTTCGGTGTGCCTCGCGGAGATCGACGTCGCCAACCGGCACAACATTCCGTACATGAACACCAATTGCTGGTCCGACGACGTGCGCGCCGCCGGCTATCCGCAGGTGTTCAATCCCAACATCTACAATTCGCGGGTCGCCGAAGCGATGGGCGAAGCCATCGCCCAGCTCGAGGGCATCGAGTCCATCCACGCGCTTGCCGAGAACACTGACTGGGGCATCGGCCAGGCCGAGGAGCTCGGTAAGTATCTCGCTGAGCACGCCCCCGACATCGCCTACCGCCACGATCTGCTAGATCGGGAGGCCGAGGACTTCACGCCCGTCGTGCAGCGTATCCGTTCAGACCAGCCGGACATGGTGGTCGCCATCATGCTGCCGCCAGCCGCCTACATCCTGATGAACCAGCTCGCCGAGCAGGGCGTGGTGCCATCCGATGACACATGGCTGTTCGAGGGCGGCGGCCTGTTCTCCTATCCGGACTTCTGGGACAATGTCCGCGACTCGGCGGTCAACACCATCTTCTTCGATCTCTATCATCCAGAGATGCCGTTGAGCGCGTTCGGCGAGCGGGTGCGCGATGAGTATGTCGAGCGCTACGACGGCACGCCCAGCCGGCTCGTGTTCCAGGCTGCGGACTCCCTTCTCCTGATCGCCGAAGCCATCCGCATTGCCGGCTCGACCGACGGCGATGCCATGATCGAAGCCCTTCAGGGGATCGAGCTGGAGGGCTCGCGGGGCGTGATCACCTTCTCCGACGAACCCGGCGTGCTCTATCAGCAATGGGTCGACACGCCTTATGTGACCTTCCAGGTGACCGAGCTCGATCAGGCGCTTGAGGATACGGTTTTCGTCTCGGCCCCGGGGGTCGAGGTGAATATCGAGGCCCTGGCGCGCTGATCCGCCGCGCAACCCGGACCTCGTAGTCAACGAAACCCCGGCGGTCGCCCGATAGACGGGCGGCCGTCCCGCGCAGCGCCACCAGAGGCGGTCCCCCGCAATGATGACACTTGAGCTGATCCTGCAGGGCCTCGTCATGGGCGTGTTCTACGCCATGATGGGAATCGGCCTGACCTTGATCTTCGGCATCCTGAAGGTGGTCTATTTCGCCCATGGCGAATCCTTCATGGTGGGCGCCTACACCTATGCGCTGATCGCCGCCCTGCTGGGGCTTCCGCTGCCCATCGCGCTAGCTAGCGCGGTGGTCGTCGGGGCGCTGCTGGCGGTCATCGTCGAGCGTCTGCTGATCCGGCCGCTCTACGAAAAGTTCGGCGACTGGCAGCAGATGCGCGACGAATATGCGATCATCGTCACTTTCGGGCTGTCGCTGTTCCTGATCAACGCGGCCAACCAGTTTCTCGGCCCCTACCCGTATCACGGCCCCGCCTTGACCGACATCGCGCGGTTCCAGTTCGGCGACATCATCATCGGCGGCCACCGACTGGTCGCCGGGCTTCTCGGTCTCCTGATACTCGGCGGGGCGCTGTGGTTCATCCAGCGCTCCTTCTGGGGCAAACAGATCCGCGCGGTGGCCCAGAACCGCTTCGGCGCGTCGATCGCCGGAATCGACACGCGGCGGGTCAGCGCGCTCGTGTTCATGCTGTCCGGCGGCCTCGCCGCGCTCAGCGGCGCGCTGCTGGTGCCGCTGTTCCACGCCCAGCCGGATGTTGGCATGGTGCCCGCCCTCAAGTCCTTCGTGATCGTTGTGCTCGGCGGGATGGGCTCGCCGATCGGCGCCATCATCGGGGGGCTGATACTCGGCGTGTTGGAGAGCTTCGGCGCCTTTTACGTGTCCTACGCCTATCGCGACACCTTTGCCTTCGTGATACTGATCGCCGTGCTGTTGCTGAGGCCGCAGGGCCTGTTCGGCGAGCGGGCAAGGGAGGTCTAGATGAACGCCTCCCATCTGCGCACCCGACGGGAGTTCCTGGTCTCGCTGGTATTCCTGGCGGCGGTGGCGGCGGTGCCGCTATTCGTGACGTCGGGCTACCTGCTCGGCATTGTCATCGTTGCGATGTATTACGCGCTGCTGGCCATCGCCTGGAACCTGCTGGCCGGCTATACTGGGCAGTTCTCGCTGGCGCCGACGGCCTTCGCCATGATCGGGGCCTACGGAACCGGGATGGCGAGCTACCATTTCGGACTACCTCCCGCCGTCGGCGTGCCCATCGCAATCCTGGTTTCTGCCGTCATAGGCATGGGACTCGGGCGCATCGTGGTGCCCCTGCGCGGGCCCTATCTGGCGCTCACCACCATCGCCTTTGCCGAAATCGTCCGCCACGTGGCGCGAAACGCCCACGAATACACCCGTGGCGATTTCGGCATGTCGGTGCCGCTGATAAGTTCCGATCGCGTCATGGCCTTCTATCTCATGCTGGCGCTGCTGGTGGCCGTCCAGGTGGGGCTTTACTTCCTGCTGCGCTCCCATGCCGGCCTCTACCTCCAGGCCATTCGCGACGACGAGACCGCGGCGGCCGGCCGCGGCATCAACGTTATCTTCTGGAAGACGGTGGCTTTCACCGTCTCCGGCGCGATCTGCGGCTTTGCCGGCGCCATGTACGTCCATTTCTCAGGACTGGCCAGCCCCGATATCGGGCATATCTTCGAGACCGGCCTGGTGCTTGCCTCGGTCGTGATCGGCGGCATCGGCACCATGATCGGCCCGCTGGTCGGCGGCTTCATCGTCCAGTTCGCCGCCGAAGGATTCCGGGAGTTCGGGCTGCGGCACATGCTGGTCTTCGCCGCCATGGTGATCCTGTTCGTGCGCTTCTTCCGGCAGGGGCTGTGGGGCCTGGTCAAGAATGCATGGGACCGGCTCTTTGGCCAGGGCGCCGCGCGCCCCGCCCGGCAGGTCAAGGAGGCCGGCGAATGAGCCTTCTCAGATTCGAGAACGTCCACAAGGCGTTTGGCGGCCTCAAGGCGCTCGACGGGGTGTCGATCAGCCTCGAGGCGGGCTGCATGACCGGCCTGATCGGGCCCAACGGATCCGGCAAGACCACCCTTCTGAACGTGCTGTCGGGCAACCTTGCGCCGGACCAGGGCGACGTGATCTTCGACGGACGCTCGATCGTCGGCCTGCAGCCGAGCGCCATCGCCCGCAGAGGCGTGGGGCGGATGTTCCAGATCACCCGGCTGTTCCGGCGACTGTCCACCCTCGACAACCTTGTCACCTCGGGCTGCGCGTTCGGGCTGAGCTTTCACGACGCCCTCGACCGAGCCGAAAGGCTCATCGAGGAGCTGGAGCTGACGGCGGTGCACGACGAGGATGGCGGCAACCTCTCGGGCGGGCAGCAGAAGCTCCTTGAGTTCGGCTCCGTCTTTATGGGAGCGCCCAAGATCGCCGTCCTCGACGAACCCTTTGCGGCCATTCATCCGCATATGCGCGAGGTCATGGTGCGCTTCATCCGCGAGCGCCATGCCGAGGGGCACGGCTTTCTGATCGTCAGCCATGACCTGCCCGTGGTTCTCGGGTTGACGGACGACCTGATCGCCATGAACGCCGGGCAGGTCGTCGCGCGCGGCGACGCCGACACGGTTCTGCACGATCCCCTGGTGATCGAGGCCTATCTCGGTGAGACGGCGGTGAGCTGAGGAGATGACTGTGAGCACGACGGCAGTTGATGCAGCCGCGCATGGCAGGGTAGGAAGCACCGAATACGAGCTCGAACTGAAGCACGTCACGGCCGGTTACAGCGACGACATCGACATTCTAAGCGACGTGTCGCTAGGGGTCCCCAAAGGCCAGACCGTCGGGGTAATCGGGCTCAATGGCGCCGGTAAGTCCACCATCATGCGCGCAATCTACGGCTTCGTGCCCCCACGCAAGGGGCAGATCTTCGTCGATGGCGAGGACGTCACCCACGTGCCCGAATACGCCATGCTGGAGCGGCGGGTCTGGTTCATCCCCCAGGAAGGCAGCCTGTTCCCCTATCTGACGGTCGCCGACAACCTCGAACTGGTCCGCCGCCGCCTGCAGCGCGCCGCGCCCGAACCGCCGCCCCGGCCGCTGGAGGAGGTCTACGAGCTTTTTCCCGACCTTGCCCGACAGCGCAACTCCCAGGCCGGC
>SKQW01000137.1 GCA_007118805.1 Rhodobiaceae bacterium
AGACGCGTAAGCGTCAGCAGGAGCGCGCCGAACGCGAGCTTGACACTGCCCGCCATCACGTCGGCACGGCCGAGCAGGAGCTTGCCCGGGCGCGCGAGCTGTTTGCACGAGAGGTCGCGCCGGAGCAGCGGCTCGATGAGGCCGAGAATGCCTTCGAGGAGGCGCAGGGCCGGGTGGCGGCGCTCGAGGCCGAGATCCGTATCCTCGAGTCACAGGTCTCGGCGGCCGAGCGCGAAAGCGACCTGATCGAGAATCAGATCGACAAGACCCGGATCGCGGCACCGATCGACGCCACGGTCCTGATCAAGGCTGTGGAGGTCGGCGAGGTTGTCCAGCCCGGACAGCCGTTGGCAGTGCTCGCGGACCTCAGCCGCGTCGAACTCAAGGTCTTCATCCCCGAAGGCGAACTGGGCAAGGTGCGGCTCGGCGCCCCGGCGCGGGTGCGCGTCAGCGCCTTTCCCGATCAGCTATTTGAGGGCCGGGTGGCGCGCGTCGATCAGCAGGCGCGGTTTACCCCGCGCGATATTCACATGCCGGAGGAGCGCGTTCGCATGGTGTTCGGCGTGACGCTTTCCCTCGACAATCCGGAGGGGGTGCTCAAACCCGGAATGCCTGCCGATGCCTGGATTCTGTGGCAAGCAGAGGCAGACTGGCCGGACCGGCTGTTCGTGCCGCGGTGACGGCGATGGCTGAGCCTACCGACGACATTATCCGGGCGCACGGGCTGGGCCGACAGTTCCGGGGCCGCTGGGCGGTCAAGGATGTCGATCTTACCGTCGGGCGCGGCGAGATTGTTGGTCTTGTCGGACCGGACGGTGCGGGCAAGACCACGCTCCTTCAGCTTATTGCGGCGATTCTCGACCCGAGCGCGGGGCGATGCACCGTGCTCGGCTTCGACAGCGTGCGCGAGAGCGCCAAGATCACCTCGCGGATCGGCTACATGGCGCAAGGCTTTACGCTCTATGACCGCCTGACGGTTGCGGAGAACATTGCCTTCGCCGCCAAGGCCCGCAATGTGTCCGCCGCACAACTGGCTGCACGTCGTCAACAGCTTCTCGCAATGGCGGGGCTTGGACCGTTTCTTCACCGCCGGGAGGGCGCGCTGTCCGGGGGCATGCGCAAGAAACTCGCACTGTGCGCCAATCTCGTTCATGAGCCCCCGCTCTTGCTGCTCGACGAGCCGGGCCTCGGCGTCGACCCGCTATCGCGTCGCGAGCTGTGGCGGATGCTGGAGGCCTATCGTCGCCAAGGCGCCACCATTGTGTTTTCGACCTCCTACATGGACGAGGCTGAGCTATGCGACCGCGTCGCCTTCCTCGATGCTGGCGGCATCGTGGCGCTCGGCACGCCAGCGGAGTTGCGTGCGCGCGGCGACGGCGCGGCGTTTCGGGTGGTGACTGACGACCCTGCCGCCGTCGAAGGCGCGCTCAGCGGCGAGCCGGACGTTCTCGGCGTTCAATGGCAGGCGCGTGACGTCCGCTTCGTGATGTGGCCGGGCAGGGAACCATCCTCCAGCCTCCGCGCGCCGTTCAGGGATCTTGGTCGCGTGGAGTCGGCCTCCCCCACGATCGAGGATGTCTTCGTTATTCTGACGGCTGAGTGCAATCACAGCGGCGACGGCGACGTCGAGTCGCCAAGCCCAGCCCACACGCGAGGCCCTATGGAGGGCACTCAAGCGCAGATATCGAGCCAAGGCTTGACCCGGCGTTTCGGTTCCTTCGTCGCCGTCGACGATGTCTACTTGGATCTGGGTTCGGGGGAGATCTTCGGGCTGTTGGGCGCCAACGGCGCAGGCAAGACGACGCTCATCCGCATGCTGTGCGGCCTGCTGTCACCATCGAGCGGAGCCGCCTGGGTTGCCGGCATTGACGCGGTCGCCGACCCTCAGCGCCTGCGCCAGCGCATCGGCTACATGTCGCAGCGCTTCTCGCTCTATCCCGATCTGTCGGTGGGGGAGAATCTGAGCTTCTTCGCAAGCGCCTACGGCCTCGACCGCAAGGCGGCTCGAGAGGCAATCGGATGGGCGCGCGCCGTGACGGGTTTGGCCCGATTCGAGCATCACACCGTGGCCCGGCTTTCGGGTGCCGTGCGCCAGCGGCTCGGCCTTGCCTGCGCGATCCTGCATCGGCCTGCCGTGGTTTTCCTCGACGAGCCGACCTCGGGCGTCGATCCGCTGTCGCGCTTTCGCTTCTGGCGGCTGGTGAATGCGCTTGGTGCGGCCGGCACCACAGTGCTGGTGACCACCCACTATCTCGAGGAAGCCGCCTATTGCCACCGCCTCGGCCTGATGCATGAGGGTCGGCTGATCGCGGCCGGGGACCTCGCATCGCTGCGCGCCGAGCTCCCTGCCGATGTCCCGCAAACGGTAGAGGCGGTCTTCATCGCCCATATCGAACGCGCGCGCACCCGGATGCCACAGTCTGAAAGCAGCGCATCATGAGACCGTCGCGCATCGCCGCTGTGCTGGAGAAGGAGACGAAGGAGATCGTCCGCGATCCCATTACCGTGGCCATCGCACTGATAATGCCGATCCTGATGCTGTTCCTGTTCGGCTATGCCATCTCGCTCGACGTCAAGGACATCCGCCTGGGTGTTCTCGATCACGACCGGTCACCTGCGAGCCGTCAGCTCGTCGACGAGTTCGTCGACAGCGGCTATTTCCGCCTTGCCGGCTCCTACGCCGCGCCCGAGGAGGTGGACGGCGCCCTGCAGCGCAACGAGGTCAAACTCGTCCTCGTCGTTCCGCCCCGGTTCCACGAGAGGCTCGAGCGGGGAGAAGCGGCGCCGGTCCAGGTGCTGGTCGACGGCACCTATGCTGCTAGCGCCAATCTGGCGGCAGCCTATGCCGAAACAATCATTTCCACCTTCCCGGACGCCGCTCCACCGGCCGCCCGCGTGGAAGTGCGGGTTTGGTACAATCCCGCGCTGAGAAGCGCCAACTTTATCGTTCCCGGCCTGTTCGGCGTCATCCTGATGGCCTTCCCGCCGCTGCTCACCGCGCTTGCCATAACGCGGGAGAAGGAAAGCGGCTCGATCCAGCAGATCTTCGCCTCACCCCTGACCTCCGCCGAATTCCTGGCCGGCAAGCTGGTGCCCTATGGCCTGATCGCCTTCGTTCAGATCGTCACGGTGATCGCCGCCGGCTTTGTCTGGTTTGGGGTGCCGATGCGGGGCAGCCTTGGCCTTCTCTTGGCGGTAGGGCTCGTTTACGTCTTCACCACGGTCGGCATCGGCCTTCTCGTATCGACGATCGCCAACAGCCAGGTCGTGGCGATGCTTCTGGCGCTGATCGTGGCGCTTATGCCGTCGGCCCTGTTCTCGGGCTTTCTGTTTCCGATCTTCACCATGCCCTATGCCTCGCAGCTCTACGCCAGGACATTGCCGGCGGGATACTTCGTCGATTTCTCCCGCGGACTGGTGCTCAAGGGGGCGGGCTTGCCTGAGCTGTGGCCCTCGGTGGCGCTCCTGCTTGTTTACACATTGATCGTCTTCGCGCTGGCTGTGTGGCTGTTCAGGAAGAAGGTGGCGTGATGGCCCGGCGGCTCACCGGCCTGCTTGTCAAGGAGATGATCCAGTTCCTGCGCGACCGGGTCGTACTCATCCTGGTGCTCTGGCTCTACACGATCGAGGTGGTAATCTGCGCCGTCGCGGTCTCCTTCGAGGTCGAGAACATGCCGCTGGCCATCGTCGACTTCGACCGTACCCCGGAAAGCCGCGTCCTCGTCCAGAACTTTCTCATCACCGAATCCTTCACCTCGGCCGGAACAGCGGCTAGCGCCGCCGAAGCAACTGAGTGGCTCCAGCAGGGGCGCGCCCGGCTTGCGCTGATCGTACCGGACGGCTTTCAGCGCGATCTTGTCGGCGGGGAGGTGCCGCCGGTCCAGATTCTACTCGACGGCACCGATTCCAACATTGCCGCCCAGGCCCGCGCCAACGCGCTCGCCATCGTTGGGCGTATGGAGGCCGCCGCGACGGCCGAACAGGACGGACCGGGGCGCGCCCACCCGGTGGTGCGCGTGTGGTACAATCCCGACGGCCGCACCACCTCGTTTACGGTCTTGTCGATGATCGCGCTGGCCGCGCTGATGGTGGGGGTGATCTATCCCGCCGCCTCGATCGTGCGCGAGAAGGAAGCCGGTACCATCGAGCAGCTACGCGTCACGCCGATCAGCACCACCGAGCTGTTTGTCGCCAAGACCGTGCCGATGCTCGTGATGGGGCTCGTCTCGGTATTCCCGAGCCTTCTCATCGTGTGGTGGTTCGGGGTGCCGCTCAACGGCAGTCTTGCTCCCTTCCTCGCCCTGACCGCGGTGTTCCTGGTCAGCGCCATCGCCATCGGGGTCCTGATCGCCAGCATTAGCCGTACACTGCAGCAAGCCCTCTTGCTGAGCTTCTTCGGGCTGTTCCCGGTTCTGTTCCTGTCGGGCACCATCACGCCAGTCGAAAGCATGCCCGAGGCGCTCCAGACGGTCTCGTTTTTCAGCCCCTTGCGCCATTATATGGATGTCATCCTCGGGGTGTTCCTCAAAGGTGCCGGCCTGCCTGAGCTGTGGCCGCAGGCGCTGGCGCTGATCGCCATCGGCACGCCGCTCTTCCTGCTCGCCGCCCGCATCTTCCAGCGCACGCCGGCGGGATGAAGCTGCGGTCGGCGGCAGGTGAGCCCCGACAGGGACGCTTGGGTGTCAAGCCGCCCAAGTTGATTCACATCCAGGACGCCGTATCCGACCTGGACTTGGATCGCGCCATGACGAGACTATACGAACGGAAGCACGCGATGGAATGGGGCCAAGCGCTTCAACTCCTGCTGGTCGCCCTGTTCGCCGCCTGGAGCGTTGCGAGCCTGTTTCATGCGCCAATCCTTGCCGTTCTGTCCGAGTCCCCTGCGGCGGTCGCCTCGCAGCATGTTAATGGCGGTTGCGTAGACCACGACCACGCGCCCGGTTCGGCTTGCCCCGCGCACGGCCATTGCTCCGGCACCGCATTTCTGCCCGCGGGTGCAGCCGCCAATCCAGAGCCGCTCGTGCGTTCAGTGTTGAGCGTGGCGGCCGCGTCGCGGTGGGCGCCGAGCACCACCATCGACCGACCTCCGATCTCCTCGTTCTCCTCGTAGGGCGCCGGCGGCACGGCCGCCCCGCTGCGCCACACCATCTCGACCAGCCGGCAAGCCGGGCTGCTGTCGAGAGGTCCCTTGCTGGGCAGATGGCATTCGCGCTCCTCCCGGTCCTGCAGATCCGGACAGCCACCCAGCGGCCGGGGTGACCTGCATCAAGGCGGCCGTTCCAGTTCGCCACTAGGTGATACGGGCGAGGGCTCGAATTATGATCGTCGGCGCACTGAAGGACGGTAGCCTGCTGCATCACAGGCACCCACACCACTGAGCACCGATACTCGATGATGCCGCCGTCGCTGGCTCGCGGCGGCGGCGGTACCAGGCCATCCGCCACTGCCAATCCGTGGAGGTAGGCCGCCAGGAGCATATGCGCAAAGGATAGCGGCTCGACCAGCAGCGCCTGCTCGCCCCCGGCTGGCCGCATCATCAGCCGGCGCTCCTGGAATGCCAGCCCGTCGGCCAGCGGCTGCACCATGCGGCGGCACGATCATGACGGCTCCTCCGGATTGAACACGGGGGCTCGCCCGGTCGCGATCAACTCCGCGGTCGCGCGGTTGAAGCGTTCCTGAGCCCGCTCCAACATGCCGGTGATCTCGGCCTTGGCGGCCCGCCTTAGCGAGCGGGGAAGCCTGGAGGGCAGGCCTGCGAGTTCGTCGGCCAGGATTCCCAGAGTCTCATCCCCAAGCGCCTGGTGCTCGATGATGTCGATCAGCTCGGCGTCCCGCTGCGCCATGCGCTGTTCGATCTCCCGCTGCTTGGCGCGGCGCAGGTCACTATCGGCCGCTGTTCCCGTTCGCTTCTCGTCCAGGTGGTCGCGATAGGCGATGTAACCATGCACTACGCCGACCACGGTGTAGCGGCCGCGCGAGTGCCTGGGAATCCATCCCTTCCCGACCAGATGCCGGAGCATCCGAGGCGAGATTTCGAGGAGCCTGGCAGCGGTCGCTTCATTGATCGTGGCGCTGTCGGAAGGGCCGGGATCAGGCATCTCTCACCCTCGCTTTGGCAATGGGCAACAATCCCAAGGGGCTTGGCTTCCGTCAAAAGACGAGATCGCGCTCCGGCAGCCCGGCATCAAGGGGGTCATTTCGTTTTCACGGGCCTCGAGTTCAATGATTTCAAAGCTTTGGCGGCCATGAAACGGCAATGGCAATGGGAAAATTTTTCGGCAGAATATACGCAATTTATGGGCTGCGCGCTCCCGCATAGGTTGTGCGCCCAGGAGGAACCAAGGGCCGGCCTGGAGCTGGTGCCGCCCCCTGTGGCCCTGGCGCGCTCAGGGAGCAAACTTCCGCCGACGAAATGCCATGAACCAGGTCATTTTCTACCACATTAGCCTGCCCGTGGTCCCAGCGAAAAGTGTCTCACGGCCGACGTTTCTGGAGCGACGGCGGGAGGCGCAACCAGGACACCTCCTCGCCACAGTCCGACTACCCTGTCACTTCACGACCTGCTGCGATACAAGCCACGCTGCTCGCGATCTCGACGAATGTCGATCCAGGATTGGCCGGTGTCGCAGTCGATGTGGTTTCCGTCGCCATGGCGCGCATGAGCGATCAGAGCATTGCCGATGCGGGTGAGCCCCTCGGTGAGCGCGAGATTGCTGGCACTCGCAACGAGGGGCAGCAGGTAGCGCGCCTGGAACGGCCACCAATCGCTGGGCAAAGGCACCCACACCGCATCCCAGGTTCGGGTGCAGTCGGCGGTTTCGACATAGTTGCCGAAGCCGGCAGTCCGCCAGACACGGATCTCCATGCCGACCGGCCCGATCGGATCGAGACCATAAGTGTCATGGTCGATCCCGAGCGCCTGCGTCAGCGCCTTGTACCAGTCAAGGCCACTGTCCTCGAGCCGCCGGGCCTCCAGATACCAGCCCGGCGCCGGCTGGTCGTGGAAGGCACCGTCGCTGTAGACGATCACTCTGATCTCCTCGGTCATTGTTCACCTCCTGTTGCTGTGGTGCGGTGGGGGACGCCGCCAGCTTGGCGCGAGTGGTCTGGCTGAGGCGCAACTCGCTCAAGGCGCTCGGTGAGGGCAGCAAGGCGCTGGCGGCGTCGCGCGAGCAGAGGCTGCATGGCGGTGTCGAGACGCTCGGACAGGGTCGAGAGCTGGGCTCGCTGCAGCTGCTTCGACGAGGTTGGGTCCTCTGTGCCAGCGTCCACCTCGCTCGTCTCGGGGCGCTCCTGGACACCGGTGCACAGCTCATGACTGGCCGAGTTCGCCGTAGTACCGGATTCCACAAGCGCCGGCGGCTGGTGGCCCTCCCTGGCCGTTTCGTTCGCCCGCCCGTCTACATCGGCGCTGCCCGCCGGCTCGCCGGCATCAGGACCAGGCTCCTCGACGAGCGAAACGGCCACACCATCCGCAGCTGCATTGGATGACTTCTCGACCACACAGCTGGCCAAGGGCCCGAGGCGCTCGACGAGCCAGGCCTTGGGATCACGGATCAGCGTGAGGTCGAAGACGGCCCGGCGGGGCTTCTGACCAGTTCCCTCAGGCTGGTAGACCACCACAACCGAGGAGTGGGACATTTCGCTATTATAGAGGGTCCTATAATAGCCATTTGTCCCACTCCTCCTCGCGTCCTTCCTGGCTGACTCGTGCGAGCTCCAGAGGTCGGGAAAGCAGCGGGCCATGTCGGCGCCGTTGTCGAGCACGACACCGCGCGAGGCCATGATGTCGCGGCGGGACGGCACGAGGTTCGGCCAGTCGAGGAGCTCGTCGACGGTGACCGGCAGCACGATGTCGGTGAGAAGATCGATCTCCATGGGATCGGCGGCGGTGCGATTGACGCCGCGGCCGCGGCCGATCGCCTGGATCAGCTCGCTCTCGCAGATCGACCAGCGGATCGCCTCGACGACCGGGTCGTCATGCGCTTCGCCCTGAACGGCATGCGAGCGCTTTTCGGCCAGCCGGATCCGGCGCTCAGTCATACCGTACCACCACTCGGAGGCTGAGGCTTCGCGCTGCGGCGCCCGGCCAGTCAGCGCCACGGCGAGGGTCTCGACGGTGATCGGCGCCGGCAGGGTGCGCCCCATGACGATCATGCCGGCGATATCGCCCCAGCGGTCGATGCCGCTCAGCGCGTTGAAGTGGACGCTGTCGACGCGGGGCGGCAGCGTCTGCGAGCGCAGCGCGTCGATGGCCGCCTTCTGGCCGATGACGAGGAGGTCCTTGTCCTGCGCTCGGCGCACCTCCTTTGCCCGGGCGCGAATATAGGTGACAAGGTCGCGGGCGTGGCGCCGGCTGGTTTTGAGCGCGCGTTCGGGCGCCGCGTCGCCCGGCGTCAGCGCCTTGGCACTGGTGGGACTCTCCAGCACCTGGCGGACCTTGACGTGGGGCGTTGTCGCCCGCACCGGCTCGGCGATCGCAAGCTCCGGCAGATAGGGCAAGACGAGCTCGGCCCGCATGGTGGCGTCGAGATGGAGGACGGGCACTTCGGCAAGCCAGCCGGCGCGAATGCGGGAGCGCCAGCGCAGCTTGAGGGCGCGGACTGAGCCGTCTTCGGTCACCTCATTGACGACGGAGACGCCAGCGGCATCATGCTCGTTCTCCAGCGCGTCGGCGAGGATCCGCCACATGGCGGCCGCCCGTCCGGGCGGTGCCCAGGGCTCGCCATGGCGCGGCATCACCTTGGCGATCCTGCGCGCGCGTGTGGCGGCATCCATGCCGGGGAGCAGGCCTGGATTGCGCAGGCGGGCGCGCTCCAGCCCGGCGGCAAAGCGGCAGTCCTTGGGTGTCAGTCCGGCGGCCTTAAGGTGCGCCAGGGGAAGTGGGCCGAGGAGGCCTGATCGCAGCACCTTCCACAGCCGGCCGCGCAGCTCCAGGAGATCGTTCGTCGCCTCGTAGTTCACCCTGCCGCGGGGCGTGAAGCAGGTGAGTGTTGCGGCATCGGGCTCGAGGCTGTCCTCGG
>SKQW01000309.1 GCA_007118805.1 Rhodobiaceae bacterium
GACGACATCCTCGCCCATTGCTGCGAGGCCTGGAACAGGCTTGTCGAGCAGCCTTGGCTGATCATGTCCATCGGCTTGCGGGATTGGGCCCATGAGTTCTGATCAGCGCGGGTTGGTATTATTCACGCTGCGTGCGACCTGCTTGAGCATATCTGTTCTCAGGATGATCCAACTTCCATGGCGGAAGGCGCGCATATCCGCGCCGCCCTTGAAGCGCTACATGGGCAGTGCGCCAGCTTTGAGGGGGTGAGCGAAGACGATCATCGAGACATCGCCTTGCTGGCGTCGGAGCTGGCCGACGAAAAGGCGCAAGCCCTGCGATCGTTGCTGCGCAAGGCCGAGCGCGAATTGCAGATTCTGGAGCACGCCGCCAAGGAATTGGATCAATACCACCACATGGCGGGCCCTCCGAAGGGGCAGACTGCCCGCGACGTCGACCGGCGCATCAGACCATTCCTGCGCGCCGTTGGGGGCCCTTTGCGGGATTGATTCGAAACCTGCCGCTGCCGCTCGATGCCCGCCTCAAGCGGGCAAGCGGCGTCTTGACTCAGCTCGACCTGATCGCAGGCCGCTCTAGTGGTTCGATTCCGACATTTGCATCCCCTTACCGCACCCGCCATGGCAAATGTCGGAATCAAAAGAACCACTAGCAAGATATTGTTTTCTAGTGGGATTTCGAATTGACATTTGATCGAGCGGGTGCCGCAGACGGGTATCAAATGTCAAATTCATTCCACTAGCCCCCTCGCGCCAGCGCACGCCTCACATTCGCCACGGCCGACCATCGCCAACATGAAAGTTGCGCGCTAGGATCGTCTTCAATTGCGATATCAGGCAGCGGAGGCTCCGCGATCGAATGGCAAAGGCCGTCGCCGTTTTTCTCGCCCTGGCGATGATCGTCCACCTCATCCGGCCGCTGGGCCTGCCCGGCCTCCATAAGCGCGGCGATGCCTGGAAGATCGCAGTCTTCGCCTTCTTCGCGATGATCGTTCTGGTGGGCATCCGGCCGGAATAGGCCGATTGGAGAGGACCGTCACGCCCTGCCGCGCTTGCGTGGTCCATCCGTGCCGGGAGGGCGTGGCGGCGGAGCGGTGTCGCCCGATCGCGCGTCGGGCGCGGCCTCCAACTCCCCGCTGAAGAATCGCCATACCGCCTGATGCGAGGTCAGGAAGCGGGCCGGCGTCACAGCCCCCGAGATGTCGAGATCGACGAGGCTGGGCGGCGCGGCCGGCGATGGCGGCTGATTGAAGACGCAGCGGGCCTCACCCTCATGGGTGCGGCCGGCATTATCGAAGGCGAAGTGCAGCGCGACCTCCAAGTCATGCTGGATCGGCTCGGAGAAACGCAGCGTCACCGCGTGCGCGTGAACGTCGACGGCGGCCTGGCAGGCAGGAATCAACCTGTCCGGACCGGCATCAACCGGACCGGACAGGTTGGCCACAGCGGCCAGCGCAGTTCCAAGGAGTAATGCCCCGCGTCTCACGCATCTCAACATAGAACCAACAGCTGTGGCGGGACTATGGCCAAATCGCCACAGCGTTGCGGAAACCGAATTGAGAGAGGATTTCTTTTTCCCGCCCGCCGCCCGGATTTTGGCAGGCGGAACAATTTTCCAGGTGCCGGAGGGTTGGCGGCGCATGTCGGAGCGGATCACGGCTCTTTCGGCACGGGCTGGGCAGGCTTCCGCGCAATGTTGTGAATTGACGGTCTGAAGGATCGGCCGGATTGTAGCGTATGGCGTAGCGCTTTGCGTCTGGGCTGGGGGTCGTTGCTCAAGTCTGGAGTAGAAGCGACCATGAGACATCAACCCCTCCGCGAGGTGCAGCAACTCGCAGAAATCCAAGGGCCTGCGCAGACACGCGGGCCGCTGTCGCGCAGCGAACGGTTCGAACGCTGGGTGGCGCTGCTGGAAGACCATCCGGGCGCGTTGAACACGCTCGAGGGGACCGAATACAAGGCCCCCGAGAAGCGCGCCTTGATGCGATGCGATGATTCGCCACTGAGCGTGGCCTTTCGCGATCCGGTCCTCCGCGAGGACGGGCTGGCGGGGGACACCTATGGAGACGCCATGAGCTATTTCGGCCTCTCCAACCATCAGATGCATTATATTGTCTGCCATTGCCACTGCGGCTCGCGCATGTCGGGCCGTGACGCGGCCGAGCGGGTGCGCTCGATCATGCCGGGCCGCGGGCTGGTGAGCGGCCTGATCGGCGCGCTTCGCAGGTGGCTTCACTAGTGGAATGAGATTGACATTTGACACCCGGTCCGCACCACGCGCCCGATCAAATGTCAGATTCGAAAATTCCACTGGAAGACAATATCTTTCTAGTGGCTCTCATGATTCCGACATTTGCCACCCAAGGTGCGGCAAGGGGATGCAAATGTCGGAATCGAACCACTAGGGCCTGTTGACGAATTTGGGCCAGAGTCTGCTTGAAGCGAGTTGGACGGAGCCAAGCAAGTGCTTGGCGGTCTTCTCGTATCGGGTGGCAAGCCGCCGCCCGTCCCTGAGCCGATTGAAGAAGCGCTCGATGTGATTGCGCAGCGCGGCCTCGCCCGCCCGCGCCGTCCCTTGCCAGACAAAAATGGCTCGAAGACTGCCCATTCTTCATCCGTCAGCTCGCCGCGACCCAATTCCACCTCCTTCGAAAAGGCAGCCTTGAATCACGGCTCGAGCCCCGCAACAACCATTTCATCAACAGGGCCTGGTGGTTCAATTCCGACATTTGCATCCCCTTGCCGCACCCTCTATGGCACATGTCGGAAGCATAAGAACCACCTGCAAAGTTGTGAATTTCGTGTGGTTTTCGATTTGACGTTCGTTTCGGAGCCTGCTGCAAGCCTGGTAGCGAACTTCAAATCCACCACACCAGGCGGCTACGTCCGGTCCGATGAAAACGGGTCCATGCAAGACACCACCAGATCCGGGCGCCTCCTGACACCGGCCCAAAGCACCGGCCTCGCCCTCGGGCTCCTGATTCTCGGCGCCACGCTCATCGTCCCGCCGCCAGCCGGCCTCGCCGCCGCAGGCTGGCAGACACTCGGCCTCGGGCTAATGATGGCCGTGTGGTGGACCACGGAGCCGGTGCCGATCGCAGTGACCGCGCTTCTGCCGCTCATCATGCTGCCGCTGTTGGGGGTGGCGGAGTTCGCCGAGGTCGCCGCGCCCTTCGCCAATCCGCTGGTCTTCCTGTTCCTCGGCGGCTTCCTGCTAGCCGCCGGCCTAGCGCGCTGGAACCTTCATCGGCGCCTGGCGCTTGCCGTCGTCTCCTTCGTGGGCACCGAACCGCACCGGCTGGTACTGGGCTTCATGGCCGCCAGCGCCTTCCTGTCGATGTGGATCAGCAACACCGCGGCGGTGGTCATGATGCTACCGGTGGTGATGTCGATCGTCGGCACCGTGGAGGAGGCCCGCGGCGACGATGCCGACACACGTCGCTTTGCCCTCGCCCTCCTTCTCGGCCTTGCCTACGCGGCGAGCATCGGCGGCGTGGGCACGCTGATCGGCACCCCACCGAATGCCCTGCTTGCCGGATACATGCGCGACAGCCACGGCATCGACGTGTCCTTCGCGGCGTGGTCGGCAATGGCCATGCCGCTGGTGATCGTCTTCCTGCCGCTCGCCTGGCTCCTGCTCACCCGCGTCGTCTATCGCTTCGATGCCGGGGTGGGCGCGGCGCTCAGCCGCGACCGGCTGGCCGCCAAGCTGTCCGCCCTCGGCCCGATGAGCCCGGCGGAGATGCGCGTCGGCCTGGTTTTTCTGACTGCCGCCCTTCTCTGGCTGACCCGTCCCCTGCTCAACCGGCTGCCGGGCCTCGACGGCCTGACTGACCCCGGGATCGCGCTTGCCTGCGCGGGCGCGCTGTTCCTGATTCCCGCCGGCAATCCCGGCGAGCGCCGCTTTCTCCTGAGCTGGCGCGAGGCCAGGGACATTCCGTGGCAGGTGCTGATCCTGTTCGGCGGCGGGCTGTCGCTCGCCGCGGCAATGGAGGCCAGCGGATTGGCCAACTGGATCGGCGCGGGGCTTGCAGCTTTCGGCGGGCTGCCGATCCTCGCCTTCCTCGTCCTGCTCGTCCTGCTGGTAATCCTGCTGACCGAGCTTGCCAGCAATACGGCGACCACCGCCGCCCTCCTGCCCGTGGCGGCGACCATCGCGCTGTCAGCCGATATACCGCTCATGACCGTGGCTGCCGCGGTGGCGATGGCGGCGAGCTGCGCCTTCATGCTGCCCGTGGCGACGCCGCCCAACGCGCTCGTCTTCGCCACCGGCCATGTCACGGTTGCTCAGATGGTGCGCGCCGGCGCCCTGATGCACACGCTGTCGATCGGCCTTGTTTCGCTCACGGTGTGGCTGCTGGCCCCACTGCTGATCGGCCGTTGAGCCGATAGCGAGCGCGTCGGGTCAGCCGCACCCCTCAGGCCGTCGCCCGCCGGTTCTGCCGGTTCTCGATCAGATCGTCGACCACCGCGGGCTCGGCCAGCGTCGTGGTGTCGCCGAGATTGGAGAACTCGTCCTCGGCGATCTTCCTGAGAATCCGCCGCATGATCTTGCCCGAGCGCGTCTTGGGCAATGACGGCGCGAACTGGATCAGATCGGGCGAGGCGATCGGCCCAATCTCCTTGCGCACCCATTGGACGAGCTCTTTCCTCAGCTCCTCGCTGGGCGCCTCTCCCGCCATCAGCGTGACATAGGCATAGATGCCCTGCCCCTTGATGTCGTGCGGATAGCCGACCACCGCAGCCTCGGAGACCTTGGGATGGGCGACCAGCGCCGACTCCACCTCGGCGGTGCCCATGCGATGGCCCGACACGTTGATCACGTCGTCAACGCGGCCGGTCACCCAGTAATAGCCGTCCTCGTCGCGCCGCGCGCCGTCGCCGGTGAAATACATGCCCTTATAGGCGGAGAAATAGGTCTGCACGAAGCGCTCGTGGTCGCCATAGACGGTGCGCATCTGGCCGGGCCAGGAATCGACCAGTACAAGATTGCCCTGGGCGGCCCCCTCGAGGATGTTGCCCTCGGCGTCGACGATGGCCGGCTGCGCCCCGAAGAAGGGCCGCGTGGCCGATCCCGGCTTGAGCGCGGTGGCGCCGGGCAGCGGCGCGATCAGGATGCCGCCGGTCTCGGTCTGCCACCAGGTATCGACGATCGGGCAGCGCTCGTCGCCGACGACGCGCCAGTACCACAGCCAGGCTTCCGGATTGATCGGTTCGCCGACCGTGCCGAGCAGCCTGAGCGAGGTCCGGCTCGTCTTCTTGACCGGCTCCTCGCCCCCCTGCATCAGGGCGCGGATGGCGGTCGGCGCGGTGTAGAAGCTGTTGACCTGGTGCTTGTCGCACACCTCCCAGAAGCGCGAATTGGTCGGGTAGTTGGGCACCCCCTCGAACATCAGCGTGGTGGCGCCGTTGGCGAGCGGCCCGTAGACGATATAGGAGTGGCCGGTGACCCAGCCGACATCGGCGGTGCACCAGTAGATGTCCCCGTCGTGATAGTCGAAGACATATTGGTGGGTCATCGAGGCAAAGACCAGATAGCCGCCGGAGGTGTGCAGCACCCCCTTCGGCTGGCCAGTCGAGCCCGAGGTATAGAGGATGAACAGCGGGTCCTCGGCGTTCATCTCCTCGGCCGGGCAGTCGGCCGACACTTCGGCCGCGGCCTCGTGCAGCCACACGTCGCGGCCGTCGACCCAGTCGATCGCCCCGCCCGTGCGCCGCACGACGACCACCGATTTGACGCCGCCGACGCGCGCGATCGCCTCATCGGTATTGGCCTTGAGCGGGATCTTGCGCCCGCCGCGCACCCCTTCATCGGCGGTGATGACGAATTCCGACTTGCAGTCGTCGATGCGCCCGGCCAGCGAATCCGGGGAGAAGCCGCCAAACACCACCGAATGGATGGCGCCGATCCGCGCGCAGGCGAGCATGGCATAGGCCGCTTCCGGGATCATCGGCAAATAGATGGTGACCCGGTCGCCCTTCTTGACGCCTTGGGCCTTCAGCACATTGGCGAGCCGGCACACCTCGGCATGCAGCTCGCGATAGGTGATGGTCTTGTCCTCAGCGGGATCGTCGCCCTCCCAGATGATCGCCGGCTGGTCGGCGCGGGTGGCCAGGTGCCGGTCGATGCAGTTGGCCGAGACGTTGAGGGTGCCGTCCTCGAACCATTTGATCGACACGTTGTGGGGGTCGTAGGAGGTGTTCTTGACGCGGGAATAGGGCTTGATCCAGTCGATCCGCCTGCCGTGCTCGGCCCAGAAGCCTTCGGGATCATCGACCGAGCGCCGGTACATCTCCTCATAGCCGGCGGCATCGACATGGCCGCGCCTCGCCCACTCCTGCGGGACCGGAATCACCTGCGACATCCTTGGGCCTCCCTTCGAACGCTTGCACTTGCCGGCTGGTTGCCGCCGGCATCGAGTTGCGCGGCATTATGCGCAGCCATGTCGGGTCGGGCAACATGGTCAGGGCAGCCGGAGGGAGCTTTCACCCCAGCGCGTTGTGCGGATCGGCGCGCTGATATAGAGAGCCCCAAATGCCGCGCCGCCCTTTCGACCTGTCCGTCTATCTCGTCACCGACCCTGTGCTGTGCGCCGCTCGGGGCGTGGCGGAGACGGTGCAACGCGCCGTCGCGGGCGGGGCGACGATGGTCCAGCTGCGCGATCCCGACGCGCCGACCGAGGCGCTGGTCGCCGCCGCGCGCGCCATCCGGGCCCAGCTTTCCGGCGCCGGCATCGCCCTGATAATCAACGACAATGTGGAGGTGGCGCTCGCCGCCGGCGCCGACGGGGTGCATCTCGGCCAGGACGACATGGATGCGGGTAACGCCCGCGCCCGGCTCGGCCCCGATGCCATCCTCGGGCTCTCGGTCGGCAATCTTGCCGAACTCGCGGCCTCGCGCGCCGCGTTGCCCCATATCGACTATCTCGGCACCGGGCCGTTCCGGGCGACGGGCACCAAGGCCAATGCCGGCGCGGCGATCGGCGAAGCCGGCTTGCGCGCGGTGCGCCGGGCGGTCGGTCTTCCCATCGTCGCGATCGGCGGCATGGCCGCCGACAATGCCGCCGCCGCCATCCGGGCTGGCGCCGACGGGGTCGCGGTGGTCTCGGCGATTTGCGGCGCCGAGGATCCGGCCGCGGCAGCGCGGGAGATTGCCGCCGCCGTCGCCGCCGCCCGCGCCGCCGGCACCTGAGTAGATGTGGCTAGGGCCTTGCAAGGCAGCCGGTGCGCGCCATTATCGGGTCAGGATGGACCGTTCGGCGGCAGGTGATGAGCGGGCTCTGGAACCGACTTGGCGAAATCGTGCGGGCCCATGAGCGCGCCGCGCTGGTCAGCGTCGCGGGGACCCGAGGCTCGGCGCCGCGCGAGGCGGGGGCACGCATGATCGTGACGCCGGACGGCGGCTTTTCCGGCACCATCGGGGGCGGCACGCTCGAATTCGAGGCCATCGACATCGCCCGCCGGCAGCTTGCAGCCGGCGCGCCGGGGGCGCATCTGCGGCGCATGGCGCTTGGCCCGGCGCTCGGCCAGTGCTGCGGCGGCGAGGCGCAGATCCTGTTCGAGACCTTCACCGCCGACCGATTGGCGGAGATTGACCGGCTGGCCGCGCTGGAACGCGATGGTGACCTCGTCACGACGGCGCACCTGTCAGACGGCCAGGCGCTGGAGCGCAGTCCCGCCCCGCCAGCCCCCGACGCGCCGCGCCTTCGGCTCGGTGTCGACGGGACGCTGGTGGAGAGCTTCCTCGATACCGGCCAGCCGTTAATGCTGTTCGGCGCCGGCCATGTCGGCCGGGCACTGGTGATGGCGCTCGCCCCGCTGCCGTTCCTTGTGACCTGGGTCGACAGCCGCCACGAGGCGTTTCCCGCCGCCATGCCGGTCAACGCAACCGCCCGGCAGGTGGCGCATCCCGACGAAGCAATTGCCGCTGCCGCGCCGGGCACCTTTGTCCTGGTCATGACGCACAGCCATCCGCTCGATCTCGATGTCTGTCTGGCGGCGTTGCGCCGGTCCGATCTCGGCTATGTCGGGCTCATCGGCAGCGCCACCAAGCGCGCCCGCTTTGTGTCCCGATTCCGGGCGGCGGGGTTGCCGCAGCCGGCCATCGACCGCCTCCACTGCCCGATTGGCCTGCCCGGCCTCGACGGCAAGGCGCCGGCGGAGATCGCCGCATCGGTGGCCGCCGACCTGCTGACCAGGCGCCAGGCGGTGCGCGGGCAACAGACATTGTCAGAGGCCGTGGCGGCGGCCGGGGCGCCGCCGAGCCCGTGAAAGGGCGGCGACGGCGAGGTCCGCGCCATCGTGCAGCGATTCCGGCAACCGCTTGCCTTCCTTGCCCGAGACGGCTATCGCGGATCGTAGAAGCGGAGGGACATCGCCTCGTGTCGTCTTCCAGCGCAAATGCGCCCCGTATCCTTGCCTTCGGCATGGTCGAGCAGTTTGCGCTGATGAGCGAGGTGGCGGCCATCGATACGCTGCGGGTCGCCAACCGGCTGCTCGGCCGCCAAGTGTATGACTGGCGCCTCCTGTCCTTCGACGGACGCCCGGTCACCGCCAGCAATCGCATGACGATCGAGGTCGAAGGCAGCTTCGAGCGCGCGCTCGACGCCGACATGGTATTCATCTGCGCCGGTCTCGTGCCGTTGCCGGCGCCCGCCTCGGCCTATCACGCCATCCTGCAGCGCATTGCCCGCGAGGGCGTGGCGATCGGCGGCCTGTCGACGGGGACTTTCCTGCTTGCCGCCGCCGGGCTGCTCGACGGCTATCGCTGCACGGTGCATTGGGAAAACCGACCCGCCTTCATGGAGATGTTTCCCGGCATCCATTGCACGACCAAGGTCTATGAAATCGACCGCGATCGCTATACGAGCTCCGGCGGCGCCGCCTCGATCGACCTGATGCTGCGCATCATCGCCAGCGACCACGGCAACGACCTCGTCGCGGCGATCGCCAACCAGCTCCAGCACGACCGCATCCGGTCCGCCGACGAGGAGCAGCGGCCGGGCACCCAGTCC
>SKQW01000001.1 GCA_007118805.1 Rhodobiaceae bacterium
GAGCGGGTCGTCGCCATAGACCTGCTCCTTGGCTTTCAGCTCGGGATTCGATCCGGTCGCTGTGGTCGTCGACATAGTTTGCGGTCCCTTTTCTCGTTTCTTGCTCATCCATGGGACGGGCACGCGCCACCCGACGGCAGCGAACACGCCGCGCGGATCACGCATGTTGATCTTTTTCCACCAACCACCTTGCTCTCTTGCGCCGCGCGTGAGCGCGGCGAACGGCGAAAGGCTCGCCAGAGTTGCGCCCGAAAGACAGTCCGGACGCGCAAGAAACGGTCAGCAGCGGGCCGACAGCAGCTTCGAATGAAGCAGCCTGCGTGCCATACTGCGGCAAACGGCAGCCAATTGCTCTGCCGGCACCGCGTCGGTCCGTATCCGCGATGCGGCACTCCGAACCAACGGGCTACATGTTAGCGCCAGAATCTCAAAGTTTAAGGTTCAAAAGGATTTTTTTTCATGTTACAAAGGAGGGTTTTCCACACTTGAGATTGGCTGGCAGCTCGGTTCGGCGAATGCGCCTGCCGGGCATCCGAGGCTAAGCCTGTCATTCCACGTGCTTAAGTGACAGAATTCGAGTACAGGCCGGCGATCGGCCGGCCCCGCCCGCCCGCACCCCGCAAGGTACAGCCGATCGGTTTGCGCCTCTTGCCCCTTCCCTCGCCTGCCAAGAATTATCCCGCCAGTTCAGTCTCTTGAAGGCAGGAGACGGCATTGATTCAGACAATTCCCGCGGGATCGCTGTGGACGTCCGGCGCGTGACAAGATAACAAGGCTCCAACTGGCGGGACTGAAGCTGATCGACCGGCCGGGAAGCTGGGCAACGACAGGGCGGATTGGAGTCCAATGCTTCTGGGCTGTATCGGCGACGATTTCACCGGCTCTTCGGACCTTGCCAATACCATCGCCAAGGGCGGCATGCGGGTTGCCCAGTTCAACGGTATCCCAAGGATTTCTGCGCCCGGCGAGATCGAGGCGGGCGTCGTCGCCCTGAAGACGCGCACGTGCCCCGCCGCCGAAGCGGTGGCCCGTTCTCTGGATGCGCTGGACTGGCTGAAGGCGCAGGGTTGCCGCCAATTTCTCTTCAAATATTGTTCGACATTCGATTCGACCCCGTCCGGAAACATCGGGCCGGTTCTCGATGCCCTGGCCGACGCCCTGGGCGCGGAGCGAACGACGGTCTGCCCGGCGTTTCCGGCAACCGGGCGCTCGATCTATCAGGGGCATCTGTTCGTGAACGACCGGCTGTTGAGCGAATCGGGCATGGAGCATCATCCGCTGACGCCCATGACCGATCCCGACATCCGGCGCTGGCTTGGTCACCAGACTCCCCATGCTGTGGGTCACGTCGCCTATGCCGACGTCGTTGCCGGACCGGAGGCGATCGGCGCGGCCCTTAATCGCGAGACGGCGGCCGGTCGGCGTCACGTCGTCCTCGACGCCGTTCGGGACGACGATTTGTTGGCGCTCGGGGCAGCGCTCGCGGGCGACGTGCTGATCAGCGGCGGCTCCGGCATAGCGCTCGGCCTTCCTGAGAACTTCCGCAGACGCGGCCTTGTCGAGCCCGCCCAACCGGAATGGCGCGGCGCGGCTGGCCGGGCCGCCGCGTTGTGCGGATCCTGTTCCGTGGCCACGCGCGAGCAGATCGCGCGCCACAGGCAGCGTCATCCGGCTCGTCAGATTACCGTTGAACAGGCAATCGACGGGGCGGTATCGCCGGACGAGATCGTTGCTTGGGTTATTGAGAATCAGGACGGCGAAGGTGTTCCGCTCGTCTACTCCTCGGCGGAGCCGGACGAGGTGGCGCACGCGCAAACGCGATTCGGCAAAGCGGAAGCCGCAACAGCGCTCGAGACGCTTTTCGCGGCGACAGCGCGCGCCCTGGTGGACGCCGGCATCCGTCGGCTCATCGTTGCCGGGGGTGAGACAGCGGGGGCCGTGATTTCCGGCCTGGCGGTACCCGCCTTCGAAATCGGGCCGGAGATCGATCCGGGCGTCCCGGCGCTACGCGTCGTCGACGGAGACATTGTCGTGGCGCTGAAGTCGGGCAATTTCGGGAGCCCGGATTTCTTCGCCAAGGCCGCACGAGTCCTCGCGGGCGCGACGGAGAGCGCGGGCGCATGAGCGTGGAAGGCCGGTTGCGCGAGACGATCTGCGAGCTCGCCCGGTCGATGTTCGAGCGCGGCCTGACGAACGGCGCCTCCGGCAACATCTCGGCGCGGCTCCCCGACGGCGGGCTGCTCGTCACGCCGACCGGCACATCCTTCGGGCGGCTCGACCCAGCGCGCCTGTCGCACTTCGATGCCGACGGCGCGTTGCGCGACGGCGACAAGCCGACCAAGGAACTGCCCCTGCATGCCGCCTTCTACGAGACGCGGCCGGACAAGACGGGCGCCGTGGTGCACCTACATTCGACGCATTCCGTGGTCGTCTCGATGTTGCCCGAGACCGACCCCGATTGCGTCTTCCCGCCGCTGACCGCCTATTCCGTCATGCGGCTTGGCAAGGTGAAGCTGCTGCCCTACTACCGGCCGGGCGACCCGGCGATGGGCGAGGCCGTGCGCAGCCTCGCCGGCCGGCGCTCGGCCGTTCTGCTGGCCAATCACGGGCCGGTGGTTGCCGCAGCGGATCTCGAGGCCGCCGTCTTCGCCATGGAAGAGCTCGAGGAGACGGCCAAGCTGACGCTGCTTACCCGCAGCCTCGCGCCGCGCATGCTCGACGAGGTGCAGATCCGCGAGCTTGTGGAAACCTTCGATATCGAGTGGGACGAATGATCCGGATCTCCGCCAATCTCGGCTTCCTGTTTACCGACTCACCCCTGCCGGACGCGATACGGCGGGCCGGCGAAACCGGCTTCGCCGCGGTGGAATGCCACTGGCCGTACCAATACGACCCCGACGCGATTATTGAAGCGCTCACCGAAACTGGCCTGCCAATGATCGGGCTCAATACGGTGCGCGGCGATGTCGCGGCGGGCGATATGGGGTTGTCCGCCCTTCCCGAGCGCCGCCACGAGGCGCGGGCAGCGATCGACCAGGCGATCGACTATGCGGACCGGATCGGCTGCCGCAACGTCCATGTCATGGCAGGCCGCGCACAGGGGCCGGAAGCCAGGGCGGCATTCGTTGAGAACCTGCGTTATGCGGCGGACCGGGCGGCCGAGCACGAGGTCGGAATCCTGGTCGAGCCGCTGAACCAGCGCGATGCGCCGGGCTATCTGGTGCCCGACATAAAGACCGCGCTGGCGCTCGTCGAAGAGGCAGACCGCCCCTCGGTCAAGGTCATGTACGACTGCTACCACATGCAGATCATGGGCGGCGACCTGCTCCACACGGTGCGAAACACGCTGTCCCGGATCGGCCACATCCAGTTCGCCAGCGTTCCCGACCGTGCCGAGCCCGATCAGGGTGAGGTCAACTATGAATGGCTCCTGCCAGCCATCGCCGCCCTTGGATATGAAGGTTATTTCGGCGCCGAGTACAAGCCCGTTACCGGCAGCTTCCGGTGGCTCGACGCCTTGCTGAAGCCGGACGGCGGCTGACTGCTTATCACGGAGACGCCCCATGGACCTTCCCCGCAACAGCTTCAAGCAGGCACTTCGGGACAATCGCCCCCAGATCGGACTGTGGAACAGCCTGTGCAGTGCCACAGCCGTCGAGATCCTGGCCGATGTCGGCTATGACTGGCTGCTGCTTGATACCGAGCACTCCCCGAACGAGCTGCCGGATGTGCTGGCCCAGCTCAGGGCCATGCGTGGGGCCTCGTCGCACCCGGTCGTGCGGCCGGCGTGGAATGACGCGGTCCTGATCAAGCGGCTATTGGATATCGGCGCGCAGACCCTGCTGATCCCCTTTGTCCAGAATGCCGAGGAGGCGCGACGCGCCGTTGCGGCGGTGCGATATCCGCCACATGGCATCCGCGGAGTTTCCGTCAGCCACCGCGCCAATCGCTATGGCCGTATCGCGGATTATCACGCCCGCGCGGGCGACGAGCTTTGCGTGCTGGTTCAGGTGGAGACCCGACAGGCGCTGGACAATCTCGACGGCATCGCGGCAACGGACGGCGTGGACGGGATCTTTGTCGGCCCTTCGGATCTGGCGGCCGATCTCGGCCATCTCGGCAATCCCGGCCATGCGGAGGTCCAGCAGGCCATCGCTGAGGCATGCGACGCCACCCGCGCGGCGGGCAAGCCATGCGGCATCCTGGCGCCCGTGGTGAGCGATGCCAGACGCTACCTCGAAATGGGCTTTGGCTTCGTCGCGGTGGGGTCGGACATTGCCCTGCTGCGCCGCGGCGCCGAAGCGCTGCTCACCGAGGTGGGCTGACGGGCTGAGCGGCTCCCGACCAAGGCTGCCGGGGGCACAGCACGCCATTAAGCCGCAATTAACGCACAAATTGCAGGTTTTCCCCCGTGCTGCGAAGTGGGCGCCGGGGGCCGACGATGGATGATCTAGTTGCAGAGTTTCTGACCGAGACCAATGAGAGTCTCGACACGGTAGACGTTGAACTGGTGCGGTTCGAGCAGGATCCCAACAACGCGGTTATTCTCGACAACATCTTCCGCCTCGTCCACACGGTAAAGGGCACGTGCGGCTTTTTGGGGCTGCCCCGCCTCGAGGCCTTGGCCCATGCCGCCGAGACCGTCATGGGACGGTTCCGCGACGGCGAGACGGTCACCCCCGAGGCGGTTACCCTCATTCTGGAATCGATGGACCGGCTCAAGGTTATCCTGGCCGGCCTGGAGGCCGAGGGGTGCGAGCCGGCGGGCAGCGACGAGGATATCATCGCGCGGCTCGAGATTGCCGCGGAAGGACCTCCGGAGGACGCAAAACCGGCTGATTCGGCGGCCGTCATGGTGGACGAACCGGTGGACGAACCGGTCCCGCTCGACGAGCTGGAAGTGGCATTCCGCAACGCCCCCGGCCCGGAGGATGCGATGGCGGGGAACGGGGCCGCGCCGAATGCCGCCGACGGGGCGGACGGCCCCGCCGACGGCGCACCGCGGATGGGCGCCACCGAAGGCGGCATGGCCCAGCAATCGATCCGGGTCAATGTCGACACGCTGGAAACGCTGATCACCACGGTGAGCGAGCTGGTGCTGACCCGCAACCAGCTTCTGGAAATCTCGCGCAACCAGAAGGAGTCGGACTACAAGGTCCCGCTCCAGCGCCTGTCGAACGTGACCGCCGAGCTGCAGGAAGGCGTCATGAAGACGCGCATGCAGCCGATCGGGAATGCGTGGCAGAAGCTACCGCGCATCGTGCGCGATCTGTCCCGCGAGCTCGGCAAGGAGATCGAGCTCGACATGGTGGGCGCCGATACCGAGCTCGACCGGCAGGTGCTCGAACTGATCCGCGACCCGCTGACCCACATGGTCCGCAATTCGGCCGACCACGGCCTCGAGGGGCCGGAAGGACGGCGCGAGGCCGGCAAGCCGGCAACCGGCAGGATCCGCGTCAGCGCCCACCACGAGGGCGGTCACATCATCATCACCGTGGCCGATGACGGGCGCGGGCTCGATGCCGACAGGATCCGCCGCAAGGCGCTGGAGAACGGGCTGGCCAGCGAAGCCGAGCTCGACAAGCTGAGCGAGGCGCAGCTCCATCGCTATATCTTCGCGCCGAGCTTCTCCACGGCGGAGACGGTGACCAGCGTGTCGGGCCGCGGCGTCGGCATGGACGTGGTGCGCAGCAATATCGAGCTGATCGGCGGCTCGATCGATGTCAAGTCGACCAAGGGCGAAGGCACCTCCTTCACCATCAAGATCCCGCTGACCCTCGCCATCGTATCCGCGCTCCTGGTGGAGTGCGGCGAGCAGCGCTTCGCCATTCCCCAGATCGCGGTGATCGAGCTGGTGCGCGCACAATCCGGCTCGGAGACCAGGATCGAATACATCAAGGATGCGCCGGTGCTGCGCCTGCGCGACCGGCTGCTGCCCCTGGTCCGGCTCGCCGACATTCTGGGGCTCGACGAGGGCGCCGCCGGCGCCGGGAGCGGGGAGGCCACGGATCGCATCCTGGAGTCCGCGGGCTTCATCGTCGTCCTCCAGGTCGGCTCGCAGAATTTCGGGCTTGTCGTCGATTCGGTGCTGCACACCGAGGAGATCGTGGTCAAGCCGATGTCGACGCTGTTGCGCGGCCTTCAGGCCTTCTCGGGCAACACGATCCTCGGCGACGGATCGGTCATCATGATCCTCGATCCGGGGGGAATCGCCGAAGCCGTTGCGAGCGAAACCGGCGGCGAGACCGCTGGTGCCAGCGTAGAGGATAAACCGTCCGTCGGGAGTGCCGACAACACCATGTCGCTGCTGCTGTTCCGCGCGGGCGGGCGGGCGCCGAAGGCAGTGCCGCTGGAGCTCGTCACCCGCCTGGAAGAACTCGAGGTCGAGCGGATCGAACATGTCGATGGCCGCGACGTGGTGCAGTATCGCGAACAGCTCATGCCGCTGGTGTACGTCAACAGCGAGGTGCGCCTGCGCGAGGAAGGTCAGCAGCCCATCATCGTGTTCACCGATGGCGACCGCGCCATGGGCCTAGTCATCGACGAGATCGTGGATATCGTGGAGGCCAGTCTGGACATCTCCCTGGGCTCGGAGCGGCCGGGCGTGCTGGGCACGGCGATCATCCGCGAAGTGGCGACCGAGGCGGTCGATGTCGCGCATTATCTGGAACAGGCATTCACCGACTGGTTCGGCGTGAAGGACAAGGAGCCCGCGGGCCGAAGCGTGCTGCTGGTCGACGACAGCGCCTTTTTCCGGAACATGCTCGCGCCCGTGCTGCGCTCTGCCGGCTACCAGGTTGCCCCCTGTTCCAGCGCCGCGGAAGCCCTGACGACGCTCGAGGCCGGGCATCGCTTCGATGTCATCGTCACCGATATCGAGATGCCCGAGATGGACGGCTACGCATTCGCCGAGAAGCTTTCCGGGCATGCGAGATTTGCCGGCCTGCCGATCGTCGCGCTGTCCTCCCATGCCACGGAGGCGGCCGTCGAGCGAGGCCGGCGGGCCGGCTTCCGGGGCCATGTTGCAAAGTTCGATCGCACGCGCCTGGTGGCCACGCTTGAAGAGATGACACGCGCCCTGGAGGAAGCAGCATGAGCGAGACCGCGTCGGATCAAGACCACCGCGAATACATGACGGTGGAGATCGGCGAGCAGCTGTTCGGCCTGCCGATCGAGGGCGTTCACGATGTCTTCCGGCCCGAGAACATGACCTCGGTGCCGCGGTCCAGGCCAGAGATCGCCGGCGTACTCAACATGCGCGGACGGATCGTCACGTCCATAGACATGCGGCGCCGCCTCGACCTACCTCCGCGCAAGGCCGATGAGACGGCGATGGCGGTCGGCATCGAGGCCAATGGCGAATCCTACGGGCTGATCATCGACCGCGTCGGGGAGGTGCTGCGCCTGCCGACCACCAGCCTGGACGCCAATCCGGTGAACATGGACCGCGGCTGGGCCGAACTGTCCCAGGGCGTCTATCGGCTGGACGAGCGCTTGATGATCGTACTCGATGTCACGCGCGTACTGGCGGTGCTTGACGACATCGCTGCGTGAGGTGGTCACCCAATCATGCGGGGCGACTCTAGCGTTCTATTGTGATAGCGCGATGGGAAATCTATCGCTTATTATAATTGACTGCGAACGCTCATTTCTTACTATCTAATTTTCTGAGAAAAAGTATAGATAGGCGCGATAAAAATCAGGATATAGAATTCATAATCTATAATAACTTGACGCATACTTTGAAAAGGTATGTTTAAAATTGATGGTCGCCGAGGTCAAGCAGCTGGCCACCCAGACCCACACCGCGACCGAGGAGGTACGCTCGATCGTCCAGACCGTGGAGAATGAGACCACGGAGACGGCGGCGGCGATCCAGCAGGTCTCGGCGGAGATGTCCAAGGTCGACGAGACGGCGACGGCAATCTCCGCGGCGACCGAGCAGCAGACGGTGGCGACCCAGGAGATCTCGCGCAACGTGCAGGAGGCCGCGCGCGGCACCGACAGCGTGACGTCGGGCATCAACGAGGTGTCGACCGCCACGGACGAGACCAAGGCGGCCTCGGAACAGGTCCTCGAGGTCGCCGGCAAGCTGTCGGGACAGGCCGAAGCCATGAACGGCCGGATCCGGGCCGTCCTGGACGACATCAAGGCGGCCTGAGGCCGCCTCCCCCGCACTGGCCCGCCGTGCCGGGCGCGCCAACGCCGCCATCCATGACCGCGCCTGTCCCCCGCCGGGCCGGCGCGGTCTTGCATTGGCCGCCGCCCCGCAACTCCCGAACCGGCAGACTTCCCCTCATCTCGCGCCGGCAGTGTAACCATTCGGAAGGTCATTCCCGATAGGTTCAAGCCGATCGCGCCCCGGCGGCCTCACGGGCCGGCCAGCGTCGCGGTCAGGTTCGTAACTTGGGCAGAGCGATGGTTCGCAGCGGGGCATCTCGCAGCGGATTGTCGGCAGGGGGAACAGCGCAGCATGGCGAATGGAGTAGCCGCGACGTCGGGTGGCCGGGATCCGACCGGGCCGGTGAAGGTGATGGTGGTGGACGATTCCGCGGTGGTTCGCGGGCTGATCTCCCGGTGGCTGAGCGAGCTGCCCGGCATCCGGGTCGTCTCGGGACAGCACAATGGCAAGGCGGCGGTCGAGGCGATGAGCCGGGTCGACCCCGATGTGGTGATCCTCGACATCGAGATGCCGGAGATGGACGGCCTGACGGCGCTGCCGCTGCTGCTCAAGAAGAAGCCGTCCCTCGCAGTAATCATGGCGTCGACCCTGACGCGGCGCAATGCCGAGGTGAGCCTGCGCGCCATGGCGCTCGGCGCGCGCGACTACATCGCCAAACCGGACGGCAGCCAGGGCCTTGCGGCCCAGCACACATTCCGCCGCGAGCTCGGCGAGAAGGTCGCCGGGCTGGGCCGCGCCTCTCGTGCAGCGCATGTCGACCCGGACCCGGCCCCGGCGCGGCCCGAGGCGGCCATTTCCCTGCGGCC
>SKQW01000191.1 GCA_007118805.1 Rhodobiaceae bacterium
CGCGGCGCATCGCCCGCAGGCTTGCAAGCGACAGCTTGCGGTCGGCGCGCAGCATCCTCAGCGCCTCCTCGCGCACCGGCTGGGGCTGCCGGAGGATCTGGAAAAGCAACGTGACGTCGATGGCCGAGCGCTCGATGACCGTGCGTTCGGGGCCCAGCACCTCGGCCAGCTCGAGATAGCGCCGCGCCTCGCTGCGCGGCACGCGGCATTCCTCTTCCAGAAAGGCGAAAATGTGCGCCTTGGGCAGGTCCTGCGCCATTTCGCGGCAGCGTTCGGCGAGATCGAAGGTGCGGGCGAGCGCTCCCCGGCGCATCCCGATCGCCTGTCGGCGCATCTTCGAGAGCCCCTTCTGCAGCAAGCCGCGCCTTTCGGGGTCGAGGACCCGCTTCGCGGACGGGTGCGCCTTGCGCGCCTGGGGCGCGGACGGGGCGGGATCGGTCCCGCCCGCCGCGGCTGGGGGTTCGGCGGGCTCGAAAGCACCGGAATCGAAAGCGTCGTCGTGCATCTGTCGCTCCTTCTAGACGTGACGGGCCCATCCTGCCCCACGGGAAGTGGCGGATTCGTGGGAGAAAAGACTAAAATCGTCGGGATCGTCGGGATCGTCGGGATCGTCGGGATCGTCGGGATCGTCGGGGGCGCGGGGGCAGCGGGCGTCACAGGGCATGATCGCACCCTGCCCGTCCATCAAGGTCCTCTTCCTCGAAAGCCTAGCGTGGCGGATCGGCCGCCTCGGGGGACGGGGATCCGCTCGCTCGTGCCGACTGTGACTCGGATTTCGACGGCGTGCCGGAACCGGACCCCCGCCCGGAAACACAGGAAACGCAAGCCCCCGCGGCCGAAGACGCTGGCGCTAGCGGCCGAGCAGCCAAAGCCGGAACGACGGGGCAGCCGATTCATCCTCCATGTCGAGTGGGCTGGCGCGCTTCCGGGATATCGGAGGATGCGCTCAGGCGTCCGCGGGTGCTCGTATCCAGGGCGCGGCGGCACGTATCGACGCCGCGGACAGCGACAGTGTCTCGGGGACCTGAGGAAATCGGGGGAGTGCCATGGGTGCCTCTGCACGCTGGCATGATCCACACCGCCGGGCCGGCAACGTCGGGAAGGGATCAGCGGCGTATGAGACAGGGGGACCTCGTCATGACGAAGAGAGCAAATAGAGAATTTCATGTCCGGCTTCGCCTCGATCAGCCCGAGAATGTAGTCACGATGCTCATCGAGCTTCGAGCGGCGTGGCTTGCCCTGCCGGCTAGGCCGGCGGTTGCCCGTCTCCCGCACTTGCCGCACCCAGCCGATCGCCGTTGCCAGCCCGATCCGAAACTGGGCTGCTGCCTGCCGCGCCGGCAATCCAGCGAGCGCCTCATCAATCAGGCGGTCACGCAAATCTTGGCTGTATGCCCGTGCCATGCCTCGTCCACCGAGTCATCAAGCCATCGAGGGCTCGCACTGTTCGTCCGATTTGGGGATCACCCTGGAATCGGAAAATCACGAACCCGCTTTAGATACCAGTTCCTCAATTCGTCTACACGGCATAGCTGACCATTCCGTAAGCCGAGCCGCCTCAACGGGTACGTGCCCTTGCGTTAAATCAAGTCCGTCGGGTATCGTAAGAAATCAGTAATTCTTTATGGACCTGTCATGACTGCTTCAGCCGAATGGAATTCGGTGATGCCAGCGCTAGGCGGCCAGGGCTGGGAGCGATGAAGGTTTGATACTCAGGACGAGTCCCAGCCGCGCGTCATAAGTAGTTTCAGTAAGAGGGAGTTCCCGCGGGTGCGCATTCTCATTACTGGGGGACTGGGGCTGATTGGAAAGTGCCTGTCTCAGTCATTGCGACAAGCCGGTGTTGATGTCGAGATCCTCGATAAGCGCGGCACGCCAACCTCGGGCACGCTAGGCGATGTCTGCAATGTCGGCCAGCTTAGGTCCCGCATGGCCCGGTGTGCTGGCGTCGTCCATCTGGCAGCCGTTTCGCGTGTTATCTGGGGTGAACGTGACCCAGCAACATGTTGGGAGGTCAACGTCAAGGGAACGCAGAATGTCCTCGCGGCTGCATTCGAGCAGTCACGCAACGGGCGGCCCTGGGTCATCTCGGCCAGCAGCCGTGAAGTCTATGGCCAGCCGGACCGACTTCCCGTGCAAGAGGACGCGTCCCTATCCCCCATCAATGTGTATGGCCGGTCCAAGGCAGCAGCAGAAGGCCTGCTCGCAGCGGCACGAGATGCCGGCCTGAGGACCGCGGTGGTCCGGTTCTCCAATGTCTTTGGCGACATCGACGACCATCCCGACCGGGTGGTGCCGGCATTTTCACGGGCGGCCGCCAATGGTGATTCAATGCGGGTCGACGGTAAGGATAACGTCTTCGACTTCACCTGGCTTGCCGACGTTTGCGGCGGCCTGACGACGCTCTGCCATATGATGAGGGAGGCCGAGGGACCACCGCCAATTCACTTCGTCAGCGGCCGCGCGACGTCCCTGATGGAACTGGCCCAACTCGCCCGACGAGCTGCGGGGGGATCGTCATCTGTCGTGCTGAGCCCTCCGAGGAGTTTCGACGTCGACCGCTTCGTCGGGGACCCGCGACGGGCCGAGCAGCTATTGGGATGGAGAGCTGAAACCACCGTTGAACAGGGGGTCAGCCGCCTGGTGCATGCCTTCATTGCCGAACGCGCAAGGACAGTTTTGCCCCACCCACACCTCCCGGAGCCTGCTGGAGCGCCGATAGGCCCTGTTGACACGACAGCGCAATAGTGTGGGCGACAAGGCGTCGCAAATCCGGGCCGGAAAGCAGACCTGCGCGGCAGGGGCGGTTGAACGGGCAGCGTCGACGGCCCTGACCGCCCCTCTGGTGACCGTGGTGGTGCCGGCCTTCAATGCCGAGCGGACCATTGGCGAGACGCTGTCCAGTGTGCGTGCCCAGACCTATCGCAACCTGGAGATTATCGTCGTCGATGACGGCTCGAGCGACGCCACGGCGTCAATCGTCGAGGCCAATGCAAGCGAAGACGAGCGCGTGCGGCTCATCCGTCAGGACAATTCAGGTGTCGCGGCAGCTCGCAATTGCGGCATCAGGGCAGCCCAAGGGGGTTTCGTCGCGCCGGTCGATGCCGATGATCTCTGGCGTCCGACCAAGATCGAAAAGCAGATGGCTGAGATATTTGCCGGCGGGCCGCGCTGCGGGCTTGTCTACACATGGCAGGCGCGTATCGATGCGACGGGCAGGATCCTCGACCAGAGACCGGGACCGGCCTACGAAGGAGATGTTACCCCGCGGCTCCTCTACGGGAACTTTCTGGGTAGCGGCAGCCTGGCCCTCATTCGCAAAGAGGCGCTGGACGAGGTTGGCGGATACGACAGCGCCCTCCTGGCCCAGCAGGCGCAGGGTTGCGAAGACTGGAAGCTGTACCTTGAAATAGCGTCGCGTTATCGGTTCGGGGTGGTTAAGGAGCATCTTACCGGGTACCGTCAGGGTCCGGGCCGGATGTCAACGGATCGCTTCCAGATGCTGAGGTCGCACGAGCTGGTGAGAAGATGGGCGTTGGACCGATTTCCAGAACATGCTCCATGTATTAGGAAAGGATTTGCTGATTATCTATTGCGCACACTCGTGATAACTTCGTCCAGGGGGAACCTTCGGACGGCATTGAATATAGTAGGTTTGCTTGCGCGCCGGCCGACCAGCACCCTCGGCGTGCTTATGTGGTGGCCAATCATCGTTTCCGGCGTGGCGGCGAGGGCTGCCCGGAGAGCCCTCGTCGGCCCGAGTTCGCCAGCGGACCATTCGCTTCAGTCTGACCGTGCCCGCAAGTTCCTGCAACATTGAGCTGGGTCTGTGGAACATCAACCGCAAGAACCGTCCCTACGATCCGGCGATGATGTTCATGTGTTCTGGAGTCACTCCATGGCCTGTCGGACGACGAGGCCGCGGTCCAGATCCAGGACCGGCTGTCCTTCATGGGCTGCCCACCAGGGGGAGGCCCGGTGGCAGAGTGCCAGACACCAAGACGATCCGGCTGTTCCGCGAGCATCTCATGCAGGCGAAGGCGGTCGAGAACCTGTTCGCCCGCCTCGACAAAGGCGCCGGAACCCCGCTTTGCGGACTGATTACGATTCCTAAACATCTGGGGAGATAGTGTTGGCCAAGACTTGCCTGACACAGTGACCATGGACCAAGAGTCAGCCAGGCGTTTTGAGCGCCGCCGCGAACCGGCTTCCACCAAGGTTCGTGCGGATGCGTCGGCAGCGCCGCCTCGCTCCGCTGATGCCGCGCGTGCCAGGCTCGTCGATGTTGTTCTTGAGCATTCCCACTCTGGCGGCCGCTGGCACGACGCGGCGAAGGCTGCAATCTTCACCGACATCCTGGCGCGATTGCCGAGCCGCGATCGTCTCGAAATTGCGAAACGGTTTGGCGCGAGCCTGTCGATCCCGCTGGCCATCGTGCGGCTCCTGGCCCATGACGATCCGGCCATTGCGTGCCAGGTGTTGCACGGGAATCCGCAGCTCGACGCGGACACGCAGCTGGCCATCGCAGCCGGCAATTGCCAGGAACTGCATGCGCGCCTGGCGGGCGCGCTCGACTTGACTTGACGACAGCGGCAAGGGGTTCCGCTTGCGCCATCCGCGTCACGCGCGCATGGTGCTGCCCGCCTTGCGGCCCTCAACCGCGCCGCTGATTGCCCGAATGAGCCTTCCGAAGGTACGTTCGATAAACCGTTGTACGATGTTGCCACGATGCGTTTTCCAGCCTTGATGTGCCTGGTCGGGATGGGCTGCTGGGCGGTGGAACCCGGAATACAATCTCCATGCCGGCCTCGTCGATTTCGATTCTGCGAACGAGGGTGCGGATGATCTCCTGCATCTCGATCCGCTCCCGGCTGTCCAGCCCGCTCGTGACTTTGGCTGCGAAGTCTTCCAGTCGGCTGATCACGAGCGAGAGATCACGCTCTTCACCCATCATGCCGGCCTTCGTCATTACCGCCGTCCATATCCTGCCCCCTGGCCAGGCAACGCTTACCCGCTGCAGCCTTGGCTCGCCGCAACCGCCATTCCTGGCGCTTCGTCGCCACCATATCGCCCACCCCGCAGCCGACCACGCCGCAGCACAAACCCCATAGCACCGCACGCCAAGCACGGGTTGGTTCAACCCGGCTTCAATGAGGTCGCGCCGGCATCCGCCGCCAACCCAAAGCCCGCACGACTTCACGGAAGCCTCCAGATTCCGGTGGAGAATCCAATGTGATCATGGGATGCCGACTGATACGGGAGGTCGGCTATGTCTACGAAGATGGCGGAGACGGAACGGGCGGTTGCGCTGCAGGTCTTCCGGGCCGCGCTGCCACGGCGCGGCGCCAAGGGTCGTTACGACCAGCTGGTTCGGGACGCCTTGCACTATTTCTCGGTCCACAACATCACCTGGCGTGCGCTGCCGGAACGCTTCGGCAAATGGAACAGCGTTTGGAAGCGCTTTGACCGGCTGAGCGAGGCCGGTGTGTTCGAAGCCTTCTTCGATCACCTCGCCTCTCTCTCGTCTTCGGCCCATCTGGCCCAGATGTTCGACAGCAGAGAATCACAGAGAGGGTCTGGGCCATGGCCGCAGACTCGCATCGCCCCACAGCCATGTGAATCCTTTGAATGTGTCAGTGCAATAGAAAAGCACGCACCGGGCACAGGACCTGGCAAGCGTGTCCCTGGCGCTGGAACGCGTACGGCAAGCCGCACGGCGCGGCAAGAAGGAGAGGCTCACCGCGCATTTCACGGTGCCAGTTGGCATTTGCAAAGTTCCTCCTGAGTTTGACTGGCAATGTCGGCTCAAATCTACCCGTCGCCCGCGGCGCATTCCAAGGGGCTGCGCGTTTGCCCGCCGCCGATTGCGTCCCGTTCCCATGCATATGCGATTTCGCGGACGTCGCCCAAGTTCTCTGGCCTTTCATGACATAATCTGCCAGTGTGTTTTTTTGCCGTTGGGGAAGGCTGTGCGCGGGGACATAGGCGCATCGCTTGAAGCAGAAGTCGGAGTTCGGTATGACCTCCCAAGGCAAGCTCCTGCTCGTCGGTTTTCTTGTCGCGGCAGTTGCCGGTGGCTGGTGGCTCAGTGAGCATGTCGCGCTGTTCGAGTCAGTGGAGCAGACAGGAGAAAGGCAAGCCAGTAGCGAGGAGCACGCGCCCAAAGAATCGGCGCAAGCGGCCGTTGAGACGCGCGCGGATCCGGTGGTGCGTCCGACCTTCGACATTGTCCTGGTCGAGCCGAGCGGCGAGGTCTTGGCCGCGGGCCGGGCGGCGCGGCGTGCGGAGGTTGAGCTGCTGCTCAACGGCGCGCCGTTTGGTTCGGACAATGCAAACGCGGACGGCGAATGGGCGGTGCAGCCTACCGAGCCGGCACCGGCAGGCCGCCACACACTGGAGGTTCGGGCATCGGGCGAGAACGGCCTGGGCGGACCGTTCGACGGCGAACGTTTGACAATCGAAGTATCGGAGACAAGGGAAAGGCCGTGGTCAACGGCGACAGTGAGCCGCGAGCGGGCAATGCCCGCAGGCGAGGGGTACCGGGCAGATCCGGATGCGGCCGAGGATGATTTCCCACCCTCGCCCTCGATCTTCATTGGCGGGGTTAGCGTCGATGCGCCCGGCCGGATCCGCGTTGCGGGACGAACGGTGCCCGGCTCGACGGTCCGGGTGGGGCTGAACGGTGGGCGGCTCGGACAGGCCCGCGCGGACCAGGACGGAGACTGGACGGTCTTGGGCGAACGCGTGCTGACCCCGGGACGGCACGTGGTTCGCGCCGATTTGGTCAACACTGCAGGCAGAGTTCTGGCAAGCGCCGAACTGCAATTCGACCGACTGGAACTCGTTGCTGGTGAAGCGGACGGGATCCAGCCTCCGCACTCGCATCAGTTGGCGATCGAGCCAGGCGACAATCTGTGGAACATCGCGCGCTCAATCTACGGTCGAGGCGACCGCTACCGACTGATCTACGAGTCGAATCGCGACGAGATCGCTAATCCTGCTCTGATTTATCCAGGGCAAGTCCTCAACGTGCCCGTCCCGGAGGAACAGGCAGAGTAGCCAACTTTGCGTCTGCTTGGGCGTGATTTCGGGAACCCGCAAACCCGCCCAGATCGGCATGCGAACAGCAGGCTCAGGCGGAATAGTTCCCCGTGAGAAATGCGCAACGCCTTGATTTGGCGTGCTGATCGGGCGCTTCGAAGTGTTCGTTTTTGCCGAATTTGGGGTTTTGCGGGCCAGTTTCTTGCGAATTGGGCGCCGGGGGTACCCGCGAATCGATATCTATGATTCTGTCCTCTTCAGGCTGAGCCGAAGGGGGCGAAGCGTTGCGGCCACGCAAGCAGGAAGACAGCGGGGCGGGCGACCTGTTCCGGGCGCGGCTCGATCAGATCATCGACATGGGCCACGATCTGGTGCGGCTTGCACAGGCGATCGACTGGGCGTGGATCGACGGCGAGCTGGCCGAGCGCTTCAGCGACAAGGGTCGGCCGGCGACCGAGAGCCACTTCATGGTGGGGCTGTTGCTGCTCAAGCACATTTATCACCTGTCGGATGAGGGGGTGTGCGAGAGGTGGGTCTACGATCCCTATTTCCAGCATTTCACCGGCGAGGCGTTCTTCCAGCACCGCTTCCCGCATGAGCGCTCCGGGCTGACCCATTGGCGCCAACGCCTCGGCGACAAGCTCGATCTGCTGCTCACCACCACCAACCGGCGCGCCAAGGGCGGCCAGTTCGTGCTCCACGCCAAAACGCTGCCGGGCAACCCCGGCGCCTGTCCTCGGGCCAGCCGAAGGCTGGACCCGGGGAACAGCCACACGCTCGCCGGTGTCATCGAGGAGACCGAGGTGCTCACCGGCCGCGCCATCGAGCGGATCTATGTCGACAAGGGCGATCGCGGCCATAACGTGCCCCAGCCTTGGCGCGTCTTCCGCTCCGGCCAGAAGCGCGGCGTTTTCGGCATCATCAAGAAGGAGCTGAGGCGACGTTCGGCCATCGAGGCCGTCATCGGCCACATGAAGACCGACGGACATCTCGGCCGGCCGCAACTACCTCAAAGGCCGCCACGGCGACCACGCCAACGCCGTGCTCACCGCCGTCGGCTACAACCTCCGCCTCATCCTCACCTGGCTGAGGTTTCTCTTGCGCCTCATCCTCGCCGGCAACTGGCGCGCCCTCATGCCGCGATCAGTCACGCAGACCGCTTGTTAACCAGCGACGGAGTACCGAGCCGGGGTTATCCCAAACGAGGAACGTGGCAGGCGCTCACCACCCACCCCTACTACCGTTGGTGCGCTGGGAGACCGGCAAAGTGATGGGCGAAGCAACGTCATCAGCAGATTCCTGACTTCGCTTCGCGAGCGCATGCCGCGCCGGAGGCGCAAGGCTTTGGCCGCCATGCATTCGTATCCCGGCCGATCGATCCTTCTCCCTGTAGTCAGGCCGTGCCAGCATGGCGGGGGCGGACGTGCCGGACCGGCTCACTGGCCGCTGGGGGTTCTCAGCCCGAACCACTTGTCGCGCACCTGATGGTAGTGCTGCTCGGGCTGGTATTCGGCGACGGCCAGGCCGAGATGGCTGGAATCCAGACGCCCCACCGCCGACAGCAGTGCATAGGAGGCGACAACCTGATCGCGTTCGGCCACCACCAGCGAGACCCGCGCATCAAGCAGTTCGGCTTCCGCATTGAGCACGTCAAGGGTGGTACGCTGGCCGACCTCGGCTTCCTGCCGCACCCCGTCAAGCGCTATCTCGGCCGCCTCGACCTGGGCGCGGGCCGATGTAATGGCCGCGGTCGCCGCTTCCAGCCCGCCCCAGGCCGATGTCACGGCCGCGTGGACCTGCTGGCGCGCCACATCCACCTCGAGCA
>SKQW01000020.1 GCA_007118805.1 Rhodobiaceae bacterium
GACCGCGCTCGAGCTCGGCCACGAGGTCGCCCGGCAAGACGTGCTCGATCGGCCTGAGCGACCAATCGGCAAGCGCGTCGGCCTCGTCGGGCCAGGTCTCGCGGTAGCGGTTCCACAATGCCTGGTCGCGGGCCATGGCGGACGCCGCGGCAAGTCCCGCCGGCGTCGGCTCGCCGGAACGGCGGATATAGCGCCGGCGACGCAGCAGCCGCCGGGCGTAAGGGTCGAAGACCGGCTCGCCACGGGCAAGCGCCAAGAGCCCCTGGCGCTCATGAACAACACGGCGGAACCGGCGATGGCGCAGCCCCCAGGCGACAATCCCGCGCACCGGCGATACGGCAAGGGAAAGGCAGAAGATGGCAAACAGGGTGAGCACGATAATGGCGCCGGTGGGCAGGCGCGGCGCCGTCGACGAGATCGCCGCCCCGAGATAGCTGCCCCCCGCCCCGATCAGCGCCGCGATCAGAACCATCGGGATCAGCCGCTCGGTCCACAGCCGGGCCGCGACGGGCGGAATGATGGCCAGCGCAATGATGAGGATTAGGCCGACGGTCTTGAGCCCGATAACGACGATGGCAAGCAGCAGGCCGAGCGTGACCAGATCGAGCCGGCGCACGTCATAGCCGCGCGAGGCGGCATAGTCGGGATCGAAGGCGATGAGGCCCAGCTCCTTGTGAAGCGCCATGACGGCTGCCAGCACGATCAGGGCGGCCCCGGCAATGACCTGGGCCTCGCCGCGCAGCATGCCCGCGGTCGCCCCCAGCAGAAAGGCATCGAGCCCTGCCTGGCCCCCCGCCGGCATCGACTGGACCACCGTCAGCAACACGACGCCGAGCGCAAAGAAGGTCGACAGGACGGTGCCGATCGCCACGTCCTCCGGCAGGCGCGTATAATTGGCGATCCAGGCCACCGCCAGCACCCCGGCCAGCGCGCTAAGGCCGGCGCCCAGCATCAGAACCGGCAGGTAACGCCCCTCCCCGGCGATCAACACGCCCAGGATAAAGGCGATAACGACGCCCGGCAGGGTGGCGTGGCTGATGGCGTCCGAGATCAGGGCGCGTCCGCGCAGAAGAACGAAGACGCCGATGGCGCCGGCGCCAGCGCCGAGCAGCGCCGCCCCGATGGTGACGACCGCGGTGTTGTAGCCGGCCTGGAAGAACAGCGCTTCGAGGAGGGGGACCATTATCTTTGCAAGGGCTAGGGCATCATGCGTTCAGGTCGCAGCGCTTCCCTGTTACGCCCGTCCCCGCAATTGCGGGGACCCAGTGCCAGAGGCACGCCTTCGCGAGCATGAGCGGACAAACGCGGTAATGTCATCCATCCCTATCCCGCTTCAGTGGGCCGCTCAGGCCTCCGCGCCAAGACCCGCGAGCTGGGTCGGGGCAAGGCGGCCGCCATAGGTCCTTTGCAGGTTCTCCGCGGTAAACGCCTCCGTCACCGGTCCGGCGGCGATCTTCCGCCCGTTGAGCATCAGCACATGGTCGAAATAGGCGGCCACGGTTTCAAGATCGTGATGGACGCACAGGATCGAGCAGCCGTCGGCCTGGAGCGATTCCAGAACCTTGGCGATGGCCCGCTCGGTCGCCGCATCGACGCCGGCAAAGGGCTCGTCCATCACCAGGACCCGCGCGTCCTGGGCCAGCGCACGGGCAAGGAAGACGCGCTGCTGCTGGCCGCCGGACAATTGCCCAATCTGGCGGTCGGCGAATCCCGCCATGTCGACAATGTCCAGCATCCGCCGGGCGGTGTCGCGATGGCGCCGCCCGGGCCAGCGCAGCCAGCCTACATCGCGATAAAGCCCCATCGTCACGACATCGAGCGCGGTCGCCGGGAACTCCCAGTCCACCGCCGAACGCTGCGGCACATAGGCTATGAGGTGGCGGCTCTCGCGCAGCGGGCGGCCATAGACCGCAATATCGCCCGACAATCGTGGAATCAGCCCGAGCGCGGCCTTGAGGAAGGTTGTCTTGCCGGCGCCGTTCGGGCCGATGATGGCCGTGCGCCCGCCCTCGGGCGCCGACCAGGTGAGGTCCCACAACACCGGACGGCGCTGATAGGCCACCGTGAGCCCGGCCACCGCAAGGGGGCTCTCGGGGTCGAGGACGGGCCGCGTGTGGCCATCCACGGCAGCGACGGACAGCTTCGACATCAGGTCACATCGCGGCTTCGAGACGGCCGTTCATGCCGAGCTCGGGCGCCTCGCCGTCCAACGCCCGGGTGATCGTCGTCACATTGTGGTCGATCATGCCGACATAGGTGCCTTCATAGCTGCCCGGGCTGCCCATGGCATCGGAGAACAGCTCGCCCCCGACGATCAGCTCGTGGCCGCGCGCCTGCGCGCCCTCGACAAGCGCCCGCACATTGCGGTCGGTGACCGAGCTCTCGAAGAATACCGCACCGATCTCCCGCTCGACGATGAGCGAAACGAGATCCTCGATTTCGCGCAGGCCGGCCTCGCTGTCGGTGGAAATGCCCTGGATGCCGATCACCTCGAAATCGTAGGCGCGCCCGAAATACTGAAAGGCGTCATGGGCCGTCACCAACGCGCGGGCACGCTCGGGAACACTGGCGAGCACCGACCGGGCGTAGTCGTCCAGCTCGGCGACCTCCTCCAGATAGCTCTCGGCATTGGCGAGGTAAACCGGTTCGCCATCGGGATCGTGCTCGATCAGCGTCTCGCGGATCGCACCCACGACCTCGGCCCACAGGCCGGCATCCATCCAGACATGCGGGTCAAAGCGGCCTTCGAATTCCTCGCTCTCGAGCAGCACCTCCGCCGGCAGCGCCTCGGCAACCGCAACCACGGACTTGCGCTCGCCAAGCTGAAGCAGGAGTTCCTCGAGCTGGGCCTCAAGATACAGCCCGTTCCAGAATACGAGATCGGCCTCTCCCAGGCGGACCACGTCGGACCGGGTCTGCCGGTAGGTATGGGGGTCGATCCCCTCCCCCATCAGATGCGTCACTTCAGCCCGGTCGCCGGCAATGGCGCGGGCGGCATCCCCGATCATCGAGGTGGTAGTCACAACGTCGAGCCGCGAAGTCCCGTCGGCCGCGGCGCGATCGGCCGGTACCAGGCCGGCGAGGCCCAGGTAGAAAGTTGCGGCGGCGGCAAGAATGAGAAGGCGCATGTCAGGTCTCCAAATTGACCCCATCACCTGTAATGCAATTGAGAATGATTTGCAATAACGATTCTAAGACGCGCTAGGTTCCCTGCTGCGATCGCACCGGTGAGGATCCGATCAGCCCCAAGGCGCGGCGCGGCGGCGGGGCGGCGGCGTGGCAACGAGGCCGCGGTCGAAGAGCGGCACGCCGGACCGGCGCAGGAAGACAATCAGGAAGGCGCCGGCAGCCATTCCGCCGATATGCGCCCACCACGCCACGCCGTCATCGACCGGGACCAGCACCATTGCAAACTGGGTGCCCACCCAGAGGCCGAGCACCCACAAGGCGGTGAGCCGCAGCGGCACGCGCCACAGCACCAGCACCCACACCTTCACCCGTGGATGGAGCATGAGATAGGCGGCGACGATACCGGCGACCGCCCCGCTGGCCCCGACCAGCGGCACAGCCGACTGCGGGTCGAACAATCCGTGGGCGAGACCACCGGCGACGCCGCAAAGCAGGTAGAATGCAAGAAAGCGCATGTGGCCCATGGCATCCTCGACATTGTCGCCGAACACCCAAAGGAAGGCCATATTGCCGATCAGATGAAGCCAGCCGCCATGAACGAACTGATAGGTCACGAGGGTCAGCGCGCCGGGCACCGCGCCATGGCCCACCGGCGGCGGCGCGCCCTCCATCACCACGACGGGGATCATGCCATAGCCCACTGCCGTGGCCCCCAGCCCGTCGAAGACGATGCCGCTCTGGAAGACCAGAAAGATCGCGACATTGACCGCGATGAGCCCGGCCGTGACATACTGGAAGGGAAGATGTGTAAGCGGGTTGTCGTCGCTGATCGGAAGGAACATGCGACACTCCCGGCCCTGCCGCGTCTAGCGGTTCTCGCCCTTTACCCAGAGGACATCGCCCGTCCCCTTCTGATTGGCCCAGCGTCCGGCCACGAACAGAAGGTCCGAGGCGCGATTGACGAACTTAAGCGCCGGCGTGCTGACCGGCTCGTCGGATCGTCCCGCCAACTCCACCATGTGGCGCTCGGCCCGGCGCATCACCGTGCGGGCGAGATGGAGATGGGCCGAGGCCGGCGTACCGCCAGGCAGCACGAAGGAGCGCAGCGGCTGAAGGTCGCCGTTCAGCCTGTCGATCTCAGCTTCTAACCGCTCCACCTGAGCTTGTGAAATCCGCAACGGCTCCCAGCCGAGGTCGGTGTCGCCCTCCGGCGTGCAGAGATCGGCGCCGAGGTCGAAGAGATCGTTCTGCAGCCGGCCGAGGATCGCGTCGAGCTCGCCCAGGCCCGGATCGGCGGCGGTGGCAAGCCGGGCGAGGCCTATGGCGGCATTGGCCTCGTCGACCGTGCCGTAGGCGGCCACCCGCAGATCGTGCTTGGCCCGCCGCTCGCCGGTCGCCAGCGCCGTCGACCCGTCGTCGCCGGTCTTCGTATAGATCTTGTTGAGAACCACCATGAGCCTGCTCCGGATATCAGCTTCGCGCGGCGATCCAGACCGCCGCCATGATGACGATAATGGCGGCTAGCTGCAGCAGCACCCGCATGCGCATCAGCTTCTGCGAGGTGTTTGCGCTGCCCCCGCGCATCATGTTCCACAGGCCGAGCAGCAGCACCACCGCGACGGCGCCGACGGCCACGGGGACCGCCAAGCGTGCCACAATCTCCAGCATGGTCAGTTCGCCTTTCCAGAGGTGCCGAGCCTAGAGATTCAGGACCAGGATGGTCCCGTTTAGCACAGATGCGAAAACGACCCACGCAAAATAGGGCGCCAGCAGCCAGGCCGAAAGCCGGCTGATCAGCGCGAAGCGCGCGATCGTCCAGATCAGGGCCAGGATCAGCAGCACGATCACCGCCAGGCCGAGGGCAAGGCTCTGCGCCGCGAAGAACGCCCACGGCCAGGCGACATTGAGGACAAGCTGGACCGCGAACGCCACGAATGCCGCCCGCGCGTTCGGGCCGGCATGCCGGCGCCGCCACACCAGCCACAGCGCAACCGCCATCAGGGTGTAGAGGACGGGCCAGACGATTCCGAAGGCAGCCGGCGGCGGGGTGAAGGCCGGCTTGGCGAGGTCGCGGTACCACGGGTCGAGTTCGGGCGCCGGCGTCGCCATGGCGCCGATCCCGGCGGCGATGAAGCATGCCGCCAGCGCCAGCCCCAGCGCCAGAATACTGCCGGCCGGCGAACCCGCCGGCCCATGGCTATCGCTCAATGGATCGATGCTTCCTCATTAGCTCTGGGGCGGCGGCGGTGGTGTCCCGGCGCCGGCGGCGGCCGGTTCGGGGGCCGCCGGCTCGGGCGTGGTGACGAGGCCGCGCGCCTTCTCGCCCAATTCGCGGAACTGCTCGGACGCCTGGTCGAGATGCCCCCTCCAGTCCTCGCGCGGGGTCTGGCCTTCGGTGGCGGCGAAATAGACCTGCATCAGCGAGACGATGGCGAAGGGTTCCAGGATCGCCGCCTTCAGACAGATTGCGAAGACGATGGCCAGCACGATGCCAAGGCTCGCATAGCTGCCGGGGAACAGATAGGCGATCCCGATGGCCGGCCCGAGCAGGATGAGGAACAGGACGAATGTCAGGCCCCAGACGATCGCCGCCAGCCACACCGCGTTCTTGAGGATGTGGACGGCGTTCTGCGCATAGAGCACCAGTGCGTCCTGCGCGGTCTGATAGGGGTTGGTCGAGCCAACCCGGATATTGTGAGCCAGAATCACTTCGTCGATGAACCCCACCGCGATCCGCACCACCGTGCGCAGGAAGCGGGTCAGGCCCTGGAGGCCCGGTATCGGCAGCAGCCGGGCGACGAAGTCTACGATTCCGGTGATGACCTTGATCACGCCCTTAACGAGCTGGTCGATGACGAACAGGATATTGGCTTCGAGGAAGCGTTCCCTGACGACCGCCTGCGCGTGGGCGATCTGACCACGCCCCTCCGGCAGGGGCCGGTTGTCCAGCACCTCGACGAGCACCGCGATGTGGCCTGCCTTCAGCATGTAGAGGAACCACTCGCGCAGGAAGTAGAGGATGGCAGACACGATCCCGAAACCGGCCACGCCGCCCCAGAAGGTGCTGGCGGCCCGGAAGCCCTCATCGCCCGCAAGCCCGATGCCCCAGCCCACCGACGCCCCGGTGCCGGTGATGAAGACATAGGCAAAGGCAACGCCGACATAGACCACGATGCGCGCGACGATGAACGGCCAAGTCCGCACCAGCGCATTGAAGGTCGTGGAGATCGAGAAATCCCACAGCATCGGATGTCCCCCTCGGAGTGGCGATTCGCTGCCGAGGTAAACACGGGCCGCGCCATGCGCGCAAGCACGGGGCGGCATTCAGCCGCGCTGCAAGTGGCGTTCGATTTCCCAGACCGGATGGTGGGTCAGTGACTTGTCGAGCTCGCCGATAATTCGTCGCTTGACTTCGTCATGAAATGTGCGCCGCAGATCGCCGAGCGTCTGCGGTGGCGCGACGACGACGAGCCTGTCAAACCGGCCCTGATGCGCCAGCTTGTAGAGTCGCTTGGCGATCTCGCCGGCAAAACGAGTCTTCTCAAGGCGATGCCAATCGGCTTCCTCGAAGGCGCTGCGCTGATCGCTGCCAGGGACTGGGGCATCGGCATGCCGTCCCGGCCGATCGCTGCCCTGTTCGCGCGTCGGCGGATTCTCGTGCTCCAGAACACGCTCCACGACGAGATTGAGATATTCCTCATCGCCAGCGTTGCGCAGCACGATTGCCTTTTCGCCGTCTCCGATCAAAACCCAGGTGCGGGTGGGGATCTTGAGGGACATGGTTTCGACTGCTCCTGCGGCTTGTTCATGACAGGCCTTTGGCCAACGCATTCACAGCCATTGCAGTTGCACCCGGAAGGACGGCGGCATCGAACGGCAATCGCCGCCCCTGCATGGGGGCGGCGATTGTTCGGTCCGCTGGAGCGCGGGGACGCTGATCAGTTCTTGAAGAAGCCACTCTTAGGCTGCGCGTAGGCCTTCTCATGGCCGAAATTCCAGCGCAGGCCGAGCATCACATCATGCGAGGTGAGCCGTTTGAAGTGCATCGGTGTCAGCGTCTGATCATCCCAGGCGTGACGGACGGTCCCGGTCTGGGCATCGCCCAGGTTCACATAGCGATAGGCCAGATCCAGGGTGAGCTGGTCGGTAACCTCGAAGCCGAGCCCGGCATGCAGGGCCCAGGCAAGATTCCACTTGGAGTGAGAGTCGCCATACCACACGCCGTTCAGCGAGACGTTGATATCGCGATAATTGCTTATGGTATTGCGCGAGGCGCCTATGCCGGCACCGACATAGGGGGTCAGCCCCTTCCAGGTGCCGAGGTCGAGATAGGCATTCGCCAGGATCAACCATTCGGACTTCTTCGCCCGGTGGTCGTTGGTCCATTCCAGCGGGAAGCCCTCACCGACCCACATGGCGTGGTCGAGCGCGGTGAAGTCCACCTTGCCACGATACTCGCCGGTAACGTCCATGCGGAACCATTCGTTGAACTGATAGCCGAGGCCGCCGCCGAACAGCGGGCCGCTGTCGAAGCTGCCCTTGTCGAGGAAGGTGAACTGATAGTTGGGATCGTGCAGCTCGATGAAATCGAGCCCGCGGAAATCCTGGTTCGTCATCCCGACAAAGCCGCGGATATATACCCCGCCGCGCATCTCCATCGGTGGCAACGGCTCGATGTAGTCCGGCTCCTTTGGTTGGGGAAAGTCGGCCGCCTGCGCCGTCCCCATCGCCGCGGCAATCGTTATACCGGCGGCCACGGCCACCGTCCTGAAGCTGCTCATCGCCCGCGCTCCTTCATTTTCGGTCGGACCGGGCGCTCCCCATTCCAGGAGTCCCGTTGTGCGAGCAAGGATTGCGGGAAGATGGTTAAAAGCAGATTAACCTAAACGCTTAACCATGTTGTTTGTGGCGCCATGAAAACTGTGCATTTGCACTTGCCCCAAAACGGCGCATGCTAGGGGCACAACCTGCGACGCGGATGCCCGCGCCGAGGCTTTCGGCGGACAACTACCGGCTCGCCTCCTTTCAAGATCGGTTGAGCGGTCGGGCGGCAACGTTGACGCAGCCGCCAGCGCGCATCGCGCTCACTCGGCGGCGACCGATTCCAGTGCCGAAACGATGTCGCCGACCACCGATTCGACGAGACGCGAATCTTCTCCCTCGGCCATCACGCGGATCACGGTCTCGGTCCCTGACGGCCGAATCACAAGGCGCCCCATGCCGTTCAGCCGCCCTTCGCCGGCCTCGATCGCCTGGCGCACCGTGCTGGCCTCCAATGGCCTGCCGGTCGTATAGCGCACACTGCGCAGAACCTGGGGCAGCGGCTCGAAGCGATGGCACACCTCGCTCACCGGACGGCCGGAGCGCGCCACCACCGCCAGGAGCTGCAATGCGGCGAGCAGGCCGTCACCTGTCGTCGTGTAATCGGACAGGATTATGTGGCCGGATTGCTCGCCTCCAAGATTATATCCGTTCTGCCGCATCGCCTCGACGACGTGTCGGTCGCCGACCGGCGTGCGGGTGAGCGACAGGCCGAGACTGTCGAGATAGTGCTCAAGGCCGAGATTGGACATCACGGTTGCCGCGATTCCGGGGGCGGTCAGACGGTCGTCCTCCTGCCAGGACTGGACGATTACGGCCATGAGCTGATCGCCGTCGACGATCCGCCCCCGCTCGTCGACGATGATCACTCTGTCGGCGTCGCCGTCGAGCGCGATGCCGATATCCGCGCGCACCTCGTGGACCTTGCGGCACAGGGCTTCCGGCGCGGTCGAGCCGCATTCGAGGTTGATGTTGAAACCATTGGGGTCATCGCCGATCGCCACGACCTCGGCGCCTAGCTCCCACAACGCCTCTGGGGCCACGCGATAGGCGGCCCCATTGGCGCAATCGACCGCCACGCGCAGCCCGTCGAATCGAAGGTCGCGCGGCAGGGTCCGTTTGGCGAACTCGATATAGCGGTCGTGAACGCCGTCGACCCGCTTGGCCCGGCCGACCTCGACCGGCTTGGCGAGATATTCGTCGAGGTCGCCGCCATTGATCAGCGACTCGATGCGCTTTTCCACGTCGCTGTCCAGCTTGTAGCCCTCGGGGTCGAACAGCTTGATGCCGTTATCCTGATAAGGATTGTGCGAGGCCGAGATCATCACCCCGAGATCCGCCCTGAGCGAGCGGGTTAGCATGGCCACGGCCGGCGTCGGCATCGGACCGAGCAGGAAGACGTCCATGCCGACCGCGGTAAAACCCGAAGTAAGCGCCGATTCGATCATATAGCCCGAAAGGCGCGTATCCTTGCCGATAACGATGCGGTGGCGGTGATTGCCGCGCCGGAAGGAGGCGCCGGCCGCCATCCCGACCTTCAGGGCGATTTCCGGAGTCATGGGATGCCGGTTGGCCGTCCCCCGGATGCCGTCCGTGCCGAAATAGGTCTGCGTCATCGTCAGTCACCCGTCTTGCGCGTCGCCCGCCACCCCAGCATTGGCGGCCGCATTATGCACATCGGCGGTATGCTCGGCGTTCAAATCTTGTAAACAAAGTATACGCGGGCGGCGGGGCGCTCGTGGATGAATGCGAGGGAGGTACACCACTCACCGTCTGGACGCCAATCTCCGAAATCTCTGGACGTCCCGTTGCCGGCGTGGCGGGCAGGACAAGCAGATGCCGGAAGCGACAGCGGCCATGTCCGGCCCAACCCTTGCCGCATCCTGCACGACACGCGGTTGGTGGTCAGGCCTGGGGCTGGGGCTCCATGCCGCCGGCGTCGGGCTCCTCGCCACCGCGCTTGCCCTTGCCGGTGGTCGGCACGGTTGCGGCACGCGGCCGCGGCTCCGATGCGTCCTCGGTATCGCGAATCGGCGGCTGCCCGGCCAGAAGGCCGCGGATCTCGTCACCCGAGAGCGTCTCGTATTCAAGGAGCCCATTGGCGACCGTGTGCAGATCGTCGATGTGCTCGGTCAGCACGTGCTTGGCGGTTTCATAGCCCTTGTTGACGAAGGACTTGATCTCCTCGTCCACCAGTTTCTGGGTCTCGTCGGAGACGTTCTGCTGGCGGGCCACGGAATGTCCGAGGAAGACCTCCTCCTCGTTCTCGCCATACATCAGCGGGCCGAGCTTATCGGACATGCCGAACTGCGTCGCCATGGCACGTGCCAGCTTGGTGGCCATGCGGATATCGGCCGCCGCCCCGGAGGTCACCTTGTCCTCGCCGAAGATCAGCTCCTCGGCGACCCGTCCGCCCATCGCCACCGCAAGATCGGCGTTGCACTTGGCGCGGGTCAAGGAAATCTGGTCGCGCTCGGGCAGGCGCAGAACCATGCCCAAGGCACGGCCGCGCGGGATGATGGTGGCCTTGTGCACTGGATCGGAAGCCGGCATATGCAGCGCCACCAGCGCGTGACCGGCCTCGTGGTAGGCGGTCAGCTTCTTCTCCTCGTCGGTCATCACCAGGGTGCGCCGTTCGGCGCCCATCATGACCTTGTCCTTGGCGTCCTCGAACTCGGCCATGGTCACCAGCCGCTTGGAGCGCCGGGCGGCCAGCAGCGCCGCCTCGTTGACGAGGTTGGCAAGATCGGCGCCGGAGAAGCCGGGCGTTCCGCGCGCCACCACCTTCAGGTCGACATCGGGCGCGGTCGGCACCTTGCGCGCATGAACCCGCAGGATCTTCTCGCGACCAACGACATCGGGGGCGGGAACCACCACCTGCCGGTCGAACCGGCCAGGGCGCAGCAGCGCCGGGTCCAGCACGTCGGGCCGGTTGGTCGCCGCGATCAGGATAATTCCCTCATTGGGCTCGAAGCCGTCCATCTCGACGAGGAGCTGGTTGAGCGTCTGCTCGCGTTCGTCATTGCCGCCGCCAAGGCCAGCGCCGCGATGGCGCCCGACCGCGTCGATCTCGTCGATGAAGATGATGCAAGGGGCGTTCTTCTTAGCCTGCTCGAACATGTCGCGCACGCGGGAGGCGCCGACCCCCACGAACATCTCGACGAAGTCGGAGCCTGAGATCGTGAAGAACGGCACATTGGCCTCGCCGGCCACCGCCTTGGCGATCAGCGTCTTGCCGGTGCCGGGCGGGCCGACTAGCAGAACGCCGCGCGGAATACGCCCGCCCAGGCGCTGGAACTTCTGCGGATCGCGCAGGAACTCGACAATCTCCTGAAGGTCCTCCTTGGCCTCGTCGACGCCGGCCACGTCATCGAACACCACACGGCCGTGATGCTCGGTCAGGAGCTTGGCCTTGGATTTGCCGAAGCCCATGGCGCGGCCGCCTGCGCCCTGCATCTGCCGCATGAAGAAGATCCACACCGCGATCAGCAGCAGCATCGGGAACCAGGACACCAGGACACCGAGCAGCGACGGCACGTCGTCGGCCGGCGGTTCGGCGCTGATCGCCACGCCCATTTCACGGAGATCCTGCACAAAGTTGGGATCGTCCGGCACATAGGTCTGGAAATTGCGCCCGTCGTCGAGCTGGCCGGTCACCTTGTGCCCGGAAATCGTCACCGAGCGCACATTGCCCTGCTCCACCTCGGACAGCAGCTGCGAATAGCTGATCTCGTTGGGCTGGGCTTGCTGGGTCGGACTCTGGAATAGGTTGAAAAGCGCAATCAGCAATAGGCCGATGATGACCCACAGGGCGAAGTTGCGGAAATTGGAGTTCATGCGTGTCCTGCGCGTTCTGTTCCCGTCGCCGTGCAGCCGCGACGGCATCCGGCGGCCCGATTGCGGCGCCTCCTGGAGGCTAACATAGGTCCGGTACGTGTCATTGCCAAGAATGCGCGCGCCATTGGATGGTTCCGATCTCCGGATCCTTAACCGGTGCCGCCAGCGCCGATGAAGCGGACCTTAAGTCCCGGCGGCGAATAGCGGCCGGGCTCGGCTTCCAGATGAGGCGCGGCGTGAAGCTCATCACCAATGAAGATGCCGGCGCTGATCCGCGCGGCGGCGACGGGCATAGGCCGCAATGCCGAGTTGCGGCGCAGCGCCGCGACGCCTTCTGCTCCGATCGGCCGCACCACTGCCCGCGGCGCGATATCGTCCGCGCTGATCCGGAAGCGACCGTCCCACAGGAGGCTCTCCCGCGGGGTGAGCCGGACCGTTTGTGGCGGGCACCGCCCGTCTTCCCGCAAAGCCACGATGCCCTGCCCGGTCGGCATCAGGCGGCACCCGCCGAGGGTCGCGCCCGGAAACGGCGCCCCCTGAGCGTGGGCGGCGAGTGCCGCATAGAGCCGCTCCAGGCGATGCTGGCGCGGGGCGCGCTCAGCACCTGCGGCACCCCTGACAACGCGCGACAGCACGCGCAGCCCGGTATCTTCCGACGCCTCCGTCAGCGCACGGGCATCGAGGCGGCAGAACCCGGCCGCATCGGCGCAAACGGCCTGGCGACACAGGGCATCGGCCGCCGCCTCGAGCGCGGCACGGGCGCGCCCCGCCCGGCGGGCCAGCTCCCCCAGCCGCTCGGGCGTCAGCCCCTCAGCTGCCAGGGCTGGCATCAGCCGGCGCCAGCGCGCGCGGACGAACCGACGGTCGTCATTGGAGGGATCGTCCACCCAAGTTTGTCCGAGTTCGTCTAGGGTGGCGAGGAGCCGCGATTTCGGGATTTCGAGCAGCGGGCGCACCAGCATCGGTCCGCCCAGCGGCACCTGTGCGGCCATCGCCGCCAGGCCGTCGAGCCCCGAGCCCCGCGCAGCCCGCATCAGCACGGTCTCAGCCTGATCGTCGAGATGGTGAGCGGTGATAAGATGCGTCAGTCCGAGCGATACACAGCGCGCCCGCATCAGCCGGTAGCGCGCCCGACGGGCCGCGGCCTGAATGCCGGTTGCCGGCTTGTCACCCGTCCAGGTCAGCAACTCGTGGGCAAGGCCAAGATCCGCGGCCCACCGCGCCACCTGCGCCGCTTCGCGGGCCGAGTCGGGCCGCAGGCCATGGTCGACCGTCAGGACGACCGACGGAACGCCCGGCCGCCGGCGATCCCGCCAAGCCGCGTAAAGCCGCATCAAGGCCACGCTGTCGGCGCCGCCAGAGACAGCGAGGGCTACCCCTTGCGCGCCTTCCAGCCATGCCAACAGGCGATCGGCCTCCTCGGGACCGATCGCCCGACCAAGCATCTCAGCAGCCACTCTTGTCCATCTCGCTGCGCGCGCGGTCGCGCACCACCTGCGGCGCATTGGGGTAGCGCCGGTCGATCTCCGCCAGCGTGGCGCAAGCCGCCTCGCGCTGGCCCAACTCCTTCAGCGACAGGCCAAGCTTGAACAGGCTGTCCGGCGCCTTGGCGTTGTCGGGATACTCGGTGTATCCAGCGAGGTAGGCATCGGCGGCGTCGCGATAGCGGGCGCGGGCAAACAGCGATTCGCCGAGCCAGAACTGGGCGTTCCCGGCCAGCTCATTGTCCGGATAGTGGGCCAGGTATTGGCGGAACCCAGCCTCGGCGGCGCCGAAATCGCCTCTCAGAATATATCCGTACGCAGTGTCGTAGTCGTCGCGCGGATCGCCGGTCATCGGCACCGAGGCAAGCTGCGACCCGCCGCCGGCATCTCCGCTCCAGACCTGCCCGTCCTGCTGCTGTCCAGACTGGCCGAAGCCGCCGGGCAAGTCGATCGAGCCCGACAGATCAAGGGGCTGGCCGGGCACCTGCCCGAGGATGCGCGGCGCTTCGCCCCGGTCAGAATCGGAACGCTGTCCGGGCTGGTCGGTGACCTGCGGCAGATCCCGCCAGCCACCGGAGTCCATGCCTTGCCGGTTCCCGGCAAAGTCGTCTCCGGACCCGCGAAGCTCCCCGCCCTGGCCAAGCTGCTGCTGCATCTGGCGGACCGCATGAGCCATCTGCTCAATCTCGCCATTGAGGCGGCGCAGCTGTTCCTCGAGCTGGCCGATGCGCATGGACAGGGCGGCCGCGCTGGCCGAGTCCCCGTCCGGCACGCCCTGCCCCACGCCATGAAGCCTGAGCTGGCCCTCCAACCGCTCGACGCGGTCCTGAAGGTGAATCAGATCGGGATTGGACTGGGCCAATGCGCCCGTCGCGGAAGTGGCGAGAAAAGCGGCGAACACCACTCCCGCCATCCGCGGCGCTGTGAACAAGCGGTCGAACATGGGTCACTCATTGCCGGACGAACCATTCGGGGCGTTTCGGCTCCCCCGAACGTCCCGTCTTCAGGTCAGGCACATAGCATCCGGGGCGAGCTTGTCCAAACTTTGGCGAATCACGCTATCGCGAGCTGCCACCGCCCCGCCGCCCTTGGCGGGCGGCAGACCGGCGGCCCAATCGGACCGTGGAGCCTCCACGGATCTCAGCTCGTCGGCCCCGAGGAAATCGCGGTGACCGCCCGCCGGTTCTGCGACCAGCAGGATTCGTCGTTGCACGAAGCAACAGGACGCTCCTTGCCATAGGCATTGGTCCTCAGGCGCGAGGCGGGGATCCCCTGCGAGACGAGATAGTCCCGCACCACATTGGCACGCCGCGCCGACAGGCCGAGATTGTATTCCCGCGTGCCGCGCTCGTCGGCGTGTCCCTCGACGACCGCCTGGTACTGGGGATAGAGGCGCAGCCACTGGGCCTGCCGATTCAGGGTTTCGCGAGCCTGGCTGCTCAGCGAAGTGGAATCGGTCGTAAAGAAGATCCGATCGCCGACATTGACCACGAAATCCTGATTGGTGCCGGGCGTGACGTTTCCGCCACCGGCGCCAGCCATGTTGTGATCGGTCGGCGACTGCGCGCAGGCCGCCACGACCAGCGCAAATGACAGCACGATCACCCAGCGCAGGCCGCGACCCAAACCCACGATACTCGACATCCCGGTAACTCCTCATCTCGACCGGAAACACGTCCGGTTTACCTAATCGGTTTTCCTTAATCGAGCGTTCCGAAACGTGGTTAACGTCCCGGTTGCCCCAAGACCGCTCGGCCGGTCCAGCGATCAGTTCAGCAGCGGCGACCAGGCCGGATCGGACGCGAAGGAATTCGTGCGCACCGGATGTTCGTGTCGGCCCGTCAGATCGACGGTCCACAGTTGCGGGCCGCCCTCCGCCCCCGGCACCTCGCGGAAGAACATGATGACCCGCCCATTGGGCGCCCAGGTCGGCCCTTCATTGTGAAAGCCCTCGGTGAGGATGCGCTCGCCCGAGCCGTCCGGGCGCATGACGCCGATCGAGAACCGGCCGCCCGACAGCTTGGTGAAGGCGATCAAGTCGCCGCGCGGAGACCATACCGGCGTGCCGTAGGAGCCCTGTCCGAAGCTGATGCGCTCCTGATTGGAGCCATCGGCATTCATCACGTAGATTTGCTGCCGCCCGCCGCGGTCCGACTCGAACACGATCCGGTTGCCGTCCGGCGAGAAGGACGGGCTTGTGTCGATCGAGGGGGAATGGGTCAGCCGCGTCGTCTGTCGGGTACGCAAGTCCATCATATAGATATTGGCGTTGCCGCCCTGCTGCAGGCTCATCACGATACGCTGACCGTCCGGCGAGAAGCGTGGCGCGAAGCTCATATTGGGAAACTCGCCGACCACCTCGCGCTGTCCGGTCTCGATGTTGAACAGATAGACCCGGGCGGTATCGCCCAACTCCTGCGAAACGTAAGTGATCTCCTGCCGGGTCGGGCTGAACCGGGGATTGCGGACGATCTCGTTGGTGGCGTTCGTCAGGTGGCGCAGATTGTGGCCGTCCTGATCCATGATGGCCAATCGCCGGACGCGCTCGGTCTTCGGTCCTGACTCGCTGACGAAGACGACCCGTGTATCGAAGTAGCCTGATTCACCGGTCAGCCGCTCATAGATCGCATCGGAGATGATGTGGGCGACACGGCGCCAATTCTCCGCCGAGGTCTGGAACTGCTGCCCGGTCAGTTGGCGCTGCCCGTAGATGTCCCATAGCCGGAACTCGGCGAGCAGCTGGCCGTCCGGCTGGCGCGAGGCCCGGCCGACGACGAGGCCGTCGGCGTTGATCATCCGCCAATTGGCGTAATTCGGCGTCGAATCGAAGCCCGGCTGCTCGATGAAGGCGGCCCGGTCGATCGGCCGGAACAGGCCCGAGCGGCGCAGATTGTCGGCCACGACTTCGGCAATCCTGTCGCCATACTCAGTGTCGCCGCCGAAGCTCGTTATCGCGATGGGCACCGGCTCGACATGGGCCTGCGTCACGTCGATCTCAAGCTGGGCATGGGCCGGCCCGCTGAACGTGCCCGCCAGTACGACTGCAAAAACTAGGATCAGAAGTGTTTTCATCATTCATCTACAACCGATCTGTGGCGTCCTGGCGACGCGTCATCCGCCGAGCATCTCCCGGGGATCGAAGTTGATATGGATCTCCTGCCAGAGGTCGTATTTCTCCGCCGGCAGACGATAGGGCTCGCAGCGGCTGACGGCGCGTGTCGCCTCTTCCGCGGCCACGTTGAAGGACGGATGCGAGGTTCCGCCGATCACCCGAGGCATGGCCGACAGGCTGCCGTCGGGATTGAGCTCGATCGCCACCCGCACGATGAGGTCCTGCGCGTCCCGCACGCTGATCGGGGGATTCCAGCATTGGGCGATCTGGCGGCGCAGGGCGTCGATATCGCTCATGCTGAGCCGGTCGTCGCGCCCGCTCGGCAGTCCGCGGCCAACTGAGTCGCCGGCCTCCTCGGACTGCCCCTGGACGGTTCCGCCGCCCGACACGGGCGTCCGGTTGAGGAGCGCCGCGATTCGGTCCGGGTCGAAATCGCTGGCCGGCCGCTCGGGCTCCACCGGACGCGGCTCGGGCTCGGGCTCAGGCTCGCGCTGGGGCTGCGGCATGTCGGGGCGCGCACGCGGAAGGGGCGCCTCGGATAGTGCCGGTGCAGGCTCCGGCTCGGACGCGGCTGGCTCGGGGTCAGGCGCCGGCTCGGGCGGAATGGCCGCGGTCTGCACCTCCTCGGGCTCCGGCTCTGGTTCGGGCCGCGCCGGCGGCGGTGGAGGCGGCGCGGGCTCAGGCGCCGCCGTCTGTTCGCGAACCTCGGGATTGTCCGGCGTGCGCTCGGCGTCTGGACCGTCGTCCTCGGGCTCGGCCGCGGCGGTCTCGGCCTCGTCCTCGCCGTCGCGCACCCCGGCGGTAATTTGGGTGTACTCCTCCATGGAGATCACATCGATCGGCAATGGCTGCTGACGATCGAGCTGGTGCGAACTCGCCCCTGGCAGGCCGACAACGGCCCAGATCAGCAATGCCCCATGGCCGACAGCGGAGATCGAGAGGCCGACGCGCATCTCCGGCTACTGTCCCGTCTGCTCTACATCGGTGACCAGCGCGATGCGCCGAAAACCGGCGGCATTGAGCCGGCCCATGACGCGCATGACCGTGCCATAATCGACCGTGCGGTCGCCGCGCACATAGATGCGCTCGTCATAGCCGGCCTCGGCGATGGCAGTGAGCTGGGGCACGAGGTTGTCGATCTCCACCTCGGTGTCCTGAATGAACACGCGCCCCTCTGTGTCGACGCTCACACTCAGCGGTTCCCTGTCCCCCTCGATCGGCCGCGCCGCGGATTCGGGCAAGTCGATCGGCACGCCCACGGTCAGCAGCGGTGCCGCGACCATGAAGACGATAAGCAATACCAGCATCACGTCCACAAAAGGCGTGACATTGATCTCGCTCATCGGCCGCAACCGCCGCCGGCTGCGCCGCCCGCCACCGTTCGGTCCGGCGAAACTCACGCCCATGCCATCCCCCTAAATGCGCTCATCTAATTGGCGCGAAAGTATGGCGGTGAACTCGTCGGCGAAGCCCTCCAGGCGCTGCGCCACCCGCGTTACATCGCTGGAGAACTTGTTGTAGAAGATGACCGCCGGGATCGCCGCCAACAGGCCCAACGCCGTGGCGAACAGCGCCTCGGCGATGCCGGGGGCGACAACCGCGAGATTGGTGCTCTCGGCCACGGCGATGGCGCGGAAACTGTTCATGATCCCCCACACCGTGCCGAACAACCCGATGAACGGCGCCGAGGCGCCCACCGTGGCAAGGAACAGGAGCCGCGTCTCCAGGCGCCCGGTCTCGCGAGCGATGGTGACATCCATCACCTTCTCGATGCGCGATTGCATCCCCGTCGGCGAGTTGGCGCCCGCCTCGTGGCTGCGCCGCCACTCGCGCATGGCAGCGACGAACAGGGCATCCATGGCCTGATTGGTGCGCCCTGCCAGACTGCGATAGAGCTCGTCGAGCGACTGGCCGGACCAGAAGGTCGATTCAAACCGGTCCATGTGGCGGTGGGTGCGCGCGAACAGGAGGAACTTCTCAAAAACGATCGCCCAGGTCCAAACCGATGCCAGGATCAAGCCAATGATAACGAGCTTGACCACCAGGTCAGCCTGCAGAAACAGCGACCAGACCGACATGTCGCCCGTAGGCGCACCGAGCGACGTTGCGTCGAGCGGATCCATACCCAGAACCTCATGAAAGCGGCCGACGCCGCTGTGCTAAAGCCGAGCGGTCGACCCGGCCGACCGCCGCGCCGAAATATCTCTGGCGGCCTTTCGGATCGCCGGTCGCCTCCGGCATGCAATAGCTGTTGCGGCAGACCGTCACGTTGCGGCCGAATGTGTCCAAACGAGGGCGTAACGCCCCCATATTCGCGCGACTATGAAAAGAGTTATTTGGTTAACGCTCGGTTAGCGAGAAATCTCTTCGCCGTCGGCGTGCCGGCCGAGAATCGAGCGCAGGCTGGCCGGAATACGGCGAGCGCGGCCCGACCGAGTCACCAGCGCCACCTGGACGTCGGCCCCGACCAGCGTCTCGCCCTCCCGCGTAACCGTCTGGTCCAGCATCATCGAGGCGCCGCGGACTTCCCTCGTCCGCGTGACGATCTCCAGAATATCGTCGATCCGGGCCGGGCGCTCGAAGGACAAGGTCATTCGGCGCACCGCGAAGGCGACCGGCTCATCGCCCTCGAACAACTCGGCGTGATCGGCACCGGCCAGCCGCAGGAAGTCGGACCGGCCGCGCTCCATGAAACGCAGATAGCTGGCATGATAGACGACGCCGGAGAAGTCGGTGTCCTCGAAGTAGACCCGCACCGGAAGTATGTGCCGGTCACCCTCGATCCGACCGGCAAGGTCGGGCCAGCGACGCTCAGTCATCGGCTGGCGAACAGCCCCATCTGGGCGGCGGGGGCCGACTGTGGAACGGCAAGGCCGAGATGGCGGAAGGCTTCGGGCATCAGCAGCCGGCCGCGCGGGGTGCGCTGAACGAGCCCCTGCTGGATCAGGAACGGCTCGATGATCTCCTCGATGGCATCGCGCGGCTCCGACAGGGCCGCCGCTATGGTTTCGATTCCGACCGGCCCGCCATTGAACATCTCGGCGATGGTGGACAGATAGCGCCGGTCGAGGGCATCGAGCCCGAGGCCGTCGACCTCGAGCTCGCCGAGCGCCCGGTCGGCGAGCGCCCGGTCGATATCGCCATTACCGGCGACGGCCGCGAAGTCGCGCACGCGCTTGAGGAGCCGGCCGGCGATGCGCGGCGTGCCCCGGGCGCGGCGGGCGATCTCGCTGGCCCCGTCATCGCTGATGGCAATGCCCAGCACCCGGGCGCCGCGCCGCACGATACGCTCCAGGTCGGCCACATCGTAGAAATTCAGGCGGACCGGGATGCCGAAGCGGTCGCGCAACGGCGTCGTCAGGAGCCCGGTGCGCGTGGTAGCACCGACCAAGGTGAAGCGCGCAAGATCGATGCGAACCGAGCGCGCCGCCGGCCCCTCGCCGATGATCAGGTCGAGCTGGAAATCCTCCATCGCTGGGTAGAGCACCTCCTCCACCGCGGGGCTCAGCCGGTGGATCTCGTCGATAAACAGGACGTCGCGTTCCTCGAGATTGGTCAGCAGCGCCGCCAGGTCCCCGGCCTTGGCAATCACAGGCCCCGAGGTCGCCCGGAAGCCGACGCCGAGCTCTCGGGCCACAATCTGGGCCAGCGTCGTCTTGCCGAGCCCGGGCGGGCCGGCAAACAGGACGTGATCGAGCGCCTCGCCGCGCGCCCGCGCCGCCTCGATGAAGATCTTGAGGTTCTGCCGCGCCTGTGCCTGCCCCACGAAGTCGTCAAGGCGCTGTGGGCGCAGGTCGCCAGCTTCATCCTCCTCCCGTCCGGCGGGATCGATCAGCCGCTCGCTCACCGCGACAGCTCCTTCAGTCCGAGACGGATCAAGGTTTCCGTCGTCGCCCCCTCGCCGGCGGCGCTGGCCGCCGCGGCGACCGCGGCGCCCGCCTGGGCCTGAGCGTAGCCGAGATTGACAAGGGCCGAAACCGCATCGCGCGCCGGGCTGGAGCCGGCGCCTGCCGCGATGTCGCCGGACACCTTGGCAAAGGCCGGATCGGCATCCAAGACCGGGGCACGGTCGCGTAACTCGGAGACGATGCGACCCGCCACCTTGGCGCCAACTCCCGGCGCCCGCGACACCATCGCCTTGTCCTGCATGGCAATGGCGGTCTCGAGATCGGCCGTCGACAGGGTGCCGAGGACGGCGAGCGCGACGCGGTTGCCGACCCCCTGCACGGTGCGCAGCAGGCGGAACCACTCGCGCTCGGCCTCGCCGGCAAAGCCGTAGAGCCGGATATGGTCGTCGGCGATGAAGGTCTCGACGAACACGACCGCCGGCTCCCCGACCGGCGGCAGCGCGCTCAGCGTGCGGGCCGAGCACCACACATGGTAGCCGACGCCGCCAACATCGATCACCACCCAGTCGGCGCCGTAGGAATCAACCATGCCCTTCAGCTTGGCGATCATGGCAGCGCCGCCGCCTGTATCCGCGAGCGGCGGTGATGGGCGTGAGTGACGGCAATGGCCAACGCATCGGCGGCGTCGTCGCTGTCCATTCGGGCGCGCGGCAGGAGGGTGCGCACCATCATGCGGATCTGGCGCTTGTCCCCATGGCCGCTGCCAACGACCGTCTTCTTGACGAGATTGGGCGCGTATTCGGCGACGGGAATTGACCGCGTGGCAGGGACCAGGAGCGCGACCCCGCGCGCCTGGCCAAGCTTGAGCGTGGCCGCAGCATCGCGGTTGACGAAGGTCTGCTCCACCGCGGCCTCGTCGGGTCCATGGCCGTCGACGATCCGGCACAGCGCATCGTGAAGCTGTACCAGCCGTTCGGCAAGCGAGAGCGCCGCCTCCGACGTGACCACCCCGCCATCCACGAATTCCAATGTGCTTCCGGCGGACAGGATTATCCCCCAGCCGGTGCGCCTCAGCCCCGGATCGATGCCCAGAATGCGAATCGCCTGCCCGCTCATACCCCTTGGATAGCGCAGGCCGCGCTCAAACGACAGCGCGTCAGGCGGCGGTTAGCCGCTCCATGACCTCGTCGGAGACCTCGAAGTTCGAATAGACGTTCTGCACGTCGTCATCGTCCTCGAGCGCGGCGATCAGCTTCATCAGCGTCGACGCTTTTTCCTCGTCCACCGGGCTCAGCGTCTGGGGCCGCCACACGGCCTTGATCTGGCTCGCCTCGCCAAGCTTCTCCTCCAGCGCCTTGGACGCATCACCGAGATCCTCGAAGGCGCAGGTTATGACATGGCCGTTCTCGTCGCTCTTGACGTCCTCGGCCCCCGCCTCGATCGCCGCATCGAGCACCGCTTCCGGATCGCCGGCCTCGGGCGGGTAGACGACCTCTCCCACGTGGTCGAACATGAAGGCAACGGAATTGGTTTCGCCGAGACTGCCGCCATTCTTGGAGAACGCGGCGCGGACCGCCCCGGCGGTCCGGTTGCGGTTGTCGGTGAGTGCCTCGACGATGACCGCGACGCCGCCCGGCCCGTAGCCCTCGTAGCGCACCTCCTCGTAGGTGTCGGCGTCGCCGCCTTCGGCCTTCTTGATGGCGCGCTCGATATTGTCCTTGGGCATGTTCTGGGCGCGCGCGTTCTGGATGGCGAGCCTGAGGCGTGGATTCTTCTCCGGGTCGGCCAGCCCCTCCTTGGCCGCCACGGTGACCTCGCGGGCCAGCTTGGAGAACAGCTTGGCGCGCACCGCATCCTGGCGCCCCTTGCGGTGCATGATGTTCTTGAACTGCGAATGTCCTGCCATCGCGAACCCCCAATCAACTGCCGGGGGTTATAGGAGCCGACGATGGCAAAATCCACCGTCGGCGCGTGATCCGTCAGGGCCGCTCTTTCAGCCAGTCGGGCGCCGGCCCGGTGAAGTCGGGCCAGGCGGGCGCCAGCCGGCCGCCGAATCGCAGCGGGGCGATGGCAGTGGCCAAGCCGCTCGAGTCGTCGGTGTCGACGACGACGCCGCTGATCGTCACCTCGCCCATGGCCGGCTCGAACCGCCCCTCCGGAATCTTGGTGAGGAAGCGGCGCAGGGGCTCTTCCTTGTCCATACCGATGATCGAATCGTAGTCGCCGCACATGCCGATATCGCTGATATAGGCGGTGCCGTCATTGAGGATCATGTGGTCGGCCGTCGGCACATGGGTATGCGTGCCGACAACGAGGCTCACCCGGCCGTCCAGGAAATGCCCGATGGCTAGCTTCTCGCTCGTCGCCTCCGCGTGCGCGTCGATGATTATAGCATCGGCGCCGGCCCCCAGAGCGCAGGCGGCAACCTCGCGCTCAAGTGCCGCGAAAGGATCGTCAAGAGACGGCATGAAGACGAGCCCCATGACGTTGACGACCAGGACGCGCGCGCCGTTCCGCGCCTCGAACAGGCCGCTCCCCCTGCCCGGCGTTCCCTTCGGGTAGTTGATCGGTCGCAGGAGGTTGGGTACCCGCTCGATGAAGACGAGCGCCTCGCGCTGATCCCAGACATGGTTGCCCGTGGTGATGACATCGGCCCCGGCCCCGATCAGCGCCTCGTGGATCTCCTCGGTGATGCCGAACCCGCCGGCGGCGTTCTCACCGTTGACGGCGACGAAGTCCGGCTTCAACCCCGTGATCAGATGCGGCAGCAGGTCGACCACCGCGCGACGCCCCGCGCGGCCGACCACGTCACCAAGGAAGAGCAGCCGCACGCGCGCCTCCCCTGCACCGGATCGTCTCGGACTCGGTCAGCACGCCGTCTACCGGTTCGTCGAAGGGATCGGTCGGCACCATCGCCACTTCCTGGAGGGCGAGCGCCAGCCCCAGGGCGACGATCTGCCGGTGTGCGCGCGCTGCGGCCAAGGTACGGTCATAGAACCCGCCGCCATAGCCGAGCCTGTAGCCGCGCCGATCGAAGGCCAGCAAGGGCACAAGGAACACGGCAGGCTCGGCCGTGCCCGCTTGCGGCAAGGGCTGCGGTATGCCGAACGGGCCGGGCGCGGTCTCGTCGCCGGGCCGCCAGGGCCGGAAAATCAAGGGATTGCCGCGCCGTCCGACCACCGGAAGCGTGAGACGAACCCCGAGACGATCCAGTTCGCTGAGGAGTGGCCCGGTATCGAGTTCGTCCCCGAACGTGGCAAATCCCGAGACCGTCTTGCCGGCGGCGATGCCGGCAATCATCGTGGCATGGCGCGCCACGGCCTGCGCGGCGCGCTCGCGCTCACTGACCGACAGGGCCTGCCGCTTGGCCTTGACGGCCTCGCGAAGACGGGCCTTCTCGCTGTCCTTTGCCGTCATGCCGCCGGGAATCGAGTCGGGAATTCTGACCGGGAAGTCGACGAGGCCGCACCGGCCGATGGAGGTTTCGATCCCGGGATCCTACGCAAGTAGGTGGGCGCCGTTTGAAAGGACCCACGAGCCCAATCAGGGACAGCTCCCTTCGAGATCGATAAGGCCCCGGGGAGTTTGAAGTCTCCTGTCGCACCGAGCAGCCTCGTCGGAGGTGATATGTAGTCGCTCGCCACACGCCATGCCAACAGCGGAACAGAAATTTTGTGCCGGCGCACAGGCGCAAGGCTGCGGTCCGGCTCAGCCATTCGATTGGGCGTTCACCGTCGCAGTCAGTCTCTCGACCCGCTCTGAGGCCGAGTCGAGGGTGTCCACGATGGCACGCTGCGCTTCGGAGACCTGCTGCTCGATCGTCCCCTGGGCATCGCGCAGATTGGCAAGCTCGGCTTCGGCGGCAGCGAGCCGGTGCCGCGCCTCACCAAGTTCGTCGCCGATCTCGAGCGCGGCCATGATCATCAGCCGCATCGGCCCGACCTCGCCGAAGGTCGATCTGAACGTCTCGATGCGCCGATTGAGGTCGTCGGCCAGGTCGAGCAGCGCCTCTTCCTGGCCCTCCTCGCACCCGACCCGGAAGACCTGTTCGTTGATCGTCACACTGACCTGGGCCATCGGATGTCGTACTCCGCCTTTGTTACGCTGTACTGGTCGATCCGTTCACGAGGCACGTCCACGGTCCAGAAGCTCTCCCACCGAGGCGATCGCCGTGTCCAGCCGTTCGCCGACATGGGAGGCAGCCGATTCAAGCCGTGCGGCCCGCGCCTGCGCAAGATCGAGCTCCTGGGCCAGACGGGAGCGGTCCTCCGACAGTTGCTGGATCTCGGCCTCATGGGCGCGCGTTTCGCGATGCGACGAGAGTTGCCGCCGTATGGCACCCTCCAGCGCGTCCAGCGCGGCGACAAAGCGCGCATTGGCGCGCTCCACCGCATCGGAGTCGTCCTCCATCCCGTTTCCCCCGTCTCAAACCCCGCAACCGCGCCCGGAGTCGCCGTTGCCTAGCCCTCGCAATATAAGGGAATGCCGGCAGGTCAACATATTATGACACCAAGATTAGGCGTCGCTGGAAGCGCCGGTCAACCGCCTTGACGGCCACGCCCAGCAAGCCCCGCGGTTCACCGACTCCCCGTGCGGCCAATATTGAAGTCCAACAATGTGGCACCGCAAGGACCGGGCGGGCCGTTCGCTCGTCGATTGACTCGTTCGGGCGAGGTGCTATTCATCGCCGCGACCCAGCGGACCTGCGGCCCCTGTGGGCCGCCGGGTGCGACGGGCCCGATCCGACTGTCCCGGCAAACCAGCCCCGCAAGGCGGCGCGGCGGAAATCCTCACCAGATGAACGACAAATCCCAACAGGTCGACCACCAGGCGATGGCCAATGCCATCCGCGTATTGAGCATGGACGCGGTTGAAGCGGCCAAGTCCGGCCATCCCGGCATGCCAATGGGGATGGCCGATGTCGCCACCGTGCTGTTCACGCGGTTCCTGAAATTCGATCCTCAGGCACCGGACTGGCCAGACCGCGACCGCTTCGTATTGTCGGCCGGCCACGGCTCGATGCTGATCTATGCGATGCTGCACCTGCTCGGCTTCGAAGCCATGACGATCGAAGAGATCAAGCGCTTCCGGCAGCTCGGCTCGAAGACGCCGGGCCATCCCGAATTCGGCCACACGCCGGGGGTGGAGACCACCTCCGGCCCGCTGGGCCAGGGGCTGGCCACCGCAGTCGGCATGGCAATCGCCGAGCGCCATCTCAACGCAGTGTTCGGGGACGATCTGGTCGACCATCACACCTACGTTCTGGCCAGCGATGGCGATCTCATGGAAGGGATAAGCCACGAGGCGATCTCGCTGGCCGGGCATCTCAGGCTGAAC
>SKQW01000181.1 GCA_007118805.1 Rhodobiaceae bacterium
GCCGCCGAGGCCGTCCAGCGAGCGGATCCGCGCGCTACTGACACGGTAGCGCCCGCTGGTTTCGACGATCGCCGCGCCGGGGTGGATCGGGATACCACGCTCGGCGGCCGCGGCGAGCAGTCCCTCCCCCACCTCTCTTCGCAGATCGACGATGCCGACCATGCGGGCACCCGAGGCTTGGAGATCGAAGGCGGCCTGCCACGCCGAGTCATTGTTGGCGAATACGAGGATGCGGCGGCCCGGCAACACCCCGTAGCGATGAGCATAGGTGGTCGCCGCACCGGCCAGCATAATGCCTGGTCGGTCATTTTTGTGGAACACCAGGGGCCGCTCGATGGCGCCGGCGGCAAGCACCACCTCCTTCGCCCTGACCCGCCACAGGCGCTGGCGCGGCAGCAGCGCCGGGCGCTCGTCAACGGGCAGATGGTCGGTCACCTTCTCCCACAGGGTGACGAAGTTCTGGGCATAGTAGCCGACCGCGGCGGTGCGGCTCAGAACCGTCACGTCGTCCATGCCGCGCAGCTCCAATTCGGCAGCGTGGACCCAGTCGGCTGGCGCCTTCGCACCGAGCCTGTGCGCTTCGGGATCGAGCGCCAGAAGCCGCCCGCCGAAGGCCGCGCTCTCCTCGCAAAGGATCACTCGCGCGCCGGCGCGGGCCGCGCTGAGCGCGGCCATCAGCCCGGCCGGCCCGCCGCCTATGACAAGAACATCGCAATGGCGGTTGATCGCCTCGTAGCGGTCCGGGTCCGGCTCACGTGGCGCCTTGCCCATGCCGGCTGCGCGCCGAATCAGGGGCTCATAAAGCATCCAGTTGCCGATCGGCCCCATGAAGGTCTTGTAGTAGAAACCCGCCGGAATGAAGCGGGAGAACGCATCGTTGAGCGCGCCGATGTCGAACTTCAAGGATGGCCAAGCGTTCTGGGAGAGCACCTCCAGGCCGTCATGGATCTCCTGTTCGGTCACGCGTAGGTTGGGGTCGGTGCGGTCCGGCTCCGACCCGATTTGCACCAGGGCGGCGGGATCGTCCGACCCCGAGCCGAGGATTCCCCGCGGTCGATGATACTTGAAGCTGCGCGCGACCATGTGTTCGCCATTGGCGATCAGCGCCGAGGCGACCGTATCGCCCGCGTAGCCGCTGATGGATCGGCCGTCGAACCGGAAGCGCACAACATGGCTGCGGTCGATCAGCCCCCCGTGATCGAGGCGGTAACCTTGGCTGCTCACGACCCGCGCTCCGCAGGCTTGACGACCTTAACCGCATCGTTGCCCGATCCGATGGGGGCCTCGCCGGACGGCGTCGCCGGCAAGGCGGGCTCCACCTTCGGCTGGGGCTCGTCGATGCGATAGACCGCAAGTATCTCGTCGGTTGCAGTGTTGCGCATCAGGTTGAAGTAGCGCCGACAGCCCGCAGCATGAATCCACCGCTCGGCGAATACGCCCTTGGGATTGTCGCGTATGAACACGAAGTCAGCCCACTCTTTGTCGGTCAGCCGATCCGGATCCTTCGGCCGATGGACATGGGCCTGATAGGCATAGGCGAATTCCGACTGGTCGCGCTCGCCGCAATAGGGGCATGGAATCAGGAACATCGGACACGCTCCTCAATGCGCCACGGCAGCCGCGCCATGCTCGGCTACGAGCGCGCCCGTGTGGAAGCGTTCGAGCGCGAATGGCGCAGCAATGGCATTGGGTTCGTCGCGGGCGATAAGATCGGCGAAGACATGTCCGGAGCCCGGCGTCGCCTTCCAGCCGCCGGTACCCCACCCGCCATTGATGTAGAAGCCTTTGACCGGTGTCTTTGAGATGATCGGGCTGGCATCGGGGCAGACATCGACGATGCCACCCCACTGGCGCATCATCCGCAGCCGGCCAACCACCGGAAGCAGCTCGCATAGCGACGCCATCTGGTGCTCGATGATGTTGAGACTCCCGCGCTGGGTATAGGAGTTGTAGGCGTCGATTCCCGCCCCGATGACGAGTTCGCCCTTGTCGGACTGGCTGCAGTAGACATGGACGGCATTCGACATGATGACACAGGGCACAAGCGGCTTGATCGGCTCGGAAACCAGGGCCTGCAGCGGATGGCTCTGGATCGGCAGCTTGAGCCCCACCATCCCGGCGATGATGCTGGTGTGGCCGGAGGTCACCGATGCCACCTTGGGCGTGCGGATCGCCCCCCGTGTGGTGTCAACGCCGGTCACCTGCCCGTTTTCGGTACGGATGCCCGTAACCTCGCATTGCTGGACAATGTCGACGCCGAGCGCGTCCGCGGCGCGTGCATATCCCCATATAACTGCATCGTGCCGATTCACGCCGCCCGAGCGCTGCAGGGTCGCGCCGAGCACGGGATAGCGGATATCGCGCGCAATGTTGATAACCGGGCAGAACGACTTGACCTCACGGGCGTCGAGCCATTCCGCCTCGACACCGTTCAGCCGGTTGGCCTCGATGCGCCGCTTTAGCTGGCGTCCCTCATGCTCGTCATGGGCCAGATTGAGCACACCGCGGTGGCTCATCATGATGTTGAAGTTGAGCTCGCGCCCAAGCCCCTTCCACAGCGTCAGCGCGTGATTGTAGATCGCCGCGCTCTCGTCGAAGAGATAGTTGGAACGGATGATGGAGGTGTTTCTCCCGGCATTGCCGCCGCCGATCCAGCCCTTCTCGATCACCGCGATATCGGTGAGGCCGTGCGCCTTGGCCAGGTAATAGGCGGTCGCCAGCCCGTGACCGCCGCCGCCGATGATCACTGCGTCGTAGGCGGGCCTGGGATCGGGATTGCGCCACGCGCGTCGCCAGCCGGCATGGCCGCGCAAACCTTCGCGAATTAGCGAGACGACGGAGTATTTCGCCATCCCCTGCCCCTTTCTTGCCCTACCGCATCCGCAAGTCTGGCCGTGACAGTGATTCGGGTCGACCGGGAACGCCCCGCCAACCACGCCAAGCCGCGCAAACCATTGTGATAAACATCATCTAGGTGTCACTTGCGCTGCACCCTATTGTCATCTAGGAGCGAGCATTGGTCTGATTGCGACATGGGGCGCCGGCTAAGCTCAAGCGCCCATGTCCTGGAGTGGCCGCCATGGACGCCAGCGTCGCGCGTTCTCGAACGATTACATTCTTCTTGGCACCGAACTTCTCGCTCATCGCCTTTGCCTCGGCGATCGAACCGCTTCGGCTGGCCAATCGCCATCTCGGCTATTCCTATTACAACTGGCGACTGATCTCCCTCGACGGTCAGCCGACCAAGGCCTCCAATGGCGTCGAGGTCACCGTGGACGGCGACCTCGACCAGGAAAAGCGACGGGTGCATGGGGAAGACCGCCCGGATATGGTCTTCGTCTGCTCCGGACTGAAGGTCGAGCGTTTCGACTCCAAGCCGCTGCACTCGTGGCTGCGGCAGCTGTCGCGCGGCACCGCGACCGTGGGCGCATTATGCACCGGAGCCTGGATACTGGCCCGCGCTGGGCTGCTCAACGGCAAGCGCTGCGCGATCCACTGGGAGCATCTGCCCGGCTTCTCCGAGGCCTTCCCCGAGGTCGACGTCTATGCCGACCTCTTCGAGGTCGACAGGAACATCTACACCTGCGCCGGCGGCACCGCCTCGCTCGACATGATGTTTCAGATCATCAACGAGGACCACGGGGAAACCGTGGTCAACAGGGTATGCGAGCAGTGTCTGACCGACCGCGTGCGCAATCCGCATGACCGCCAGCGCCTGCCCTTGCGCGCCCGGCTCGGCATCCACGACACGAAGGTGCTCTACATTATCGAGCTCATGGAGGCGAACATCTCAGAGCCTCTGTCGCTTGTCGAACTCGCCAATTACGCCGGCCTGTCGCGCCGCCAGATCGAGCGCATCTTCCGGCGCGCCATGGGCCGTTCGCCCGCACGTTACTATCTGGAACTTCGCCTCGATCGTGCGCGCCACCTGCTGTTGCAGTCCAACCTGCCGGTGGTCGAGGTCGCGGTCGCCTGCGGCTTCGTCTCGGCATCGCACTTCTCCAAGTGCTATCGCGAGTTCTATGCGCGCTCACCGCTGATGGAGCGCCGCGAACGCGATATCCTCGAAGGCGAGATGGCTTGACGGAAATCGAGCACACTGGATCAACCCGGCAATCGAGAAGAGGGGGAAACGCCATGGCAGTCGAGATCTTCAATCCCGACACTGTCCACGACACCGGCGAGAAGGGGTACTCGCACGCCGCGCGGATGGGCGATCTCATCTTCCTCGCGGGCCAGGTCGCGCTCGATCGCGACGGCAACATCGTCGGCAAGGGCGACATCGAAGCCCAGAGCGAGCAGATCTTCCGCAATATGGAGAGTGTCCTCGTGGCCGCCGGCTCCAGCCTTTCCAGGGTCGGCAAGCTGACCACCTTCATCACCGACGAAGCCTATATCGTGCCGTCACGCAAGGTCCGTAACCGGGTTTTCGCCGAGGCCGGCATCCGGCCGCCCAACACCCTTCTCATCATCAGCGGTCTTGCGGACCCCGACTTCCTGATCGAGATCGAAGCGGTCGCGTCGGTCGCCTGAGCCGGTTTTACCGGCGTATCGAGTCGGCGGCGCGACAGCTCGACCCTAGGCCGCGCCCTTGAGCCGTTCCAGCGCCGCCGATAGCCGTGCCCGGGTCTCCACGGCCTCGGCCTTGCGTTCGCGGTTCTCCTCAACCACGTGTTCGGGCGCGCGGGCGACGAATTTCTCGTTCGAGAGCTTGCCGTCCAGCTTGCCAATCTCATCGCTGATCTTGCTGATCTCGCGCTCGAGCCGCGCCCGTTCTGCGTCGAGATTGATCACATCAGCAATCGGCATGGCGAGCGTCGCCTCGCCGAGGACCACCTGCACGGCCCCCGCGGGTGCGTCTTGCGCGAAGGTCACCTCCGACAGCCGGGCGAGGCGCCGCATCGGCTCCTCATAACGCCGCGCCCGCGCGCGTGTTTCGTCCTGCGCCCCGACGAGGCTGAGCGGAAGCTGGGCAGAGGCCGGAACGTTCATCTCCGCGCGCACCGAGCGCACCGCCGTGATCGTCTCGATGAGCCAGTCAATGTCGGCCTTGGCCTGGGCATCGACAAGGCCGCTGAGCCGCGGCCACTCGGCAAGCGCGAGCAGCCCCTCGCCGCCACGGCGCTGCCACAGCTCCTCGGTGACATAGGGCATGAAGGGGTGGAGCAGCTTGAGGATCTGGTCGAGGGTCCAGGCCGCGGTTGCGCGCGTTTCGGTCTTCTCCGGACCGTCGGGCCCGGCCAATACCGGCTTGATGAACTCCAGATGCCAGTCGCAGAAGATGTTCCAGACAAACCGATAGGCCGCACTCGCCGCCTCGTTGAAGCGGTAGCCTTCGATCGCCTCGGTGACCGCGCGGGTCGCTTCCTCAGTCTCGCCGACGATCCACCGGTTCAGCGTTGCCTCAACCCGACGGGGATCGAAGCCGGCCTGGCGCTCGCAGCCGTTCATCTCGGCAAAACGCGCCGCGTTCCACAGCTTGGTGGCGAAGTTACGGTAGCCTTCGACCCGGCTTTCGGAGAGCTTGATGTCGCGCCCCTGGGCCGCCATCGCCGCCAGTGTGAAGCGCAGCGCGTCGGCGCCGTAACGCTCGATGAGATCCAGGGGATCGATAATGTTCCCCTTCGACTTCGACATCTTCTGGCCCTTCTCGTCGCGGACCAGGGCGTGGATGTAGACGGTATGAAACGGCACCTCCTGCATGAAATGCAGGCCCATCATCATCATCCGGGCCACCCAGAAGAAGATAATGTCGAACCCTGTGACCAGGACGTCGGTCTTGTAGTGGCGCTTGAGCTTCGGCGTCTCGTCGGGCCAGCCGAGCGTTGAGAACGGCCACAGCGCCGAGGAGAACCAGGTGTCGAGGACATCGGGGTCGCGTTCGAGGATTACATCACGGCCAAGCGCTCGGCGCGCCAGTTCGTGGGCCTCCTCCTCGCTCTCGGCGACGAAGATCGCACCATCGGGCGCATACCAAGCCGGGATCTGATGACCCCACCAGAGCTGGCGCGATATGCACCAAGGCTCGATGTTGCGCATCCACTCGAAATAGGTCTTCTCCCAGTTTCTCGGCACGAACACCGTCTCGCCGTGCTCCACCGCCGCGATGGCGGGCCTGGCCAGCGTCTTGGCGTCGACATACCACTGGTCGGTGAGCCACGGCTCGATCGGGACGCCCGAACGGTCGCCATGCGGCACCATGTGGACGTGGTCCTCGACTTTCTCGACCAGCCCCTGGTCCTCAAGGTCCGCGACGACCCGCTTGCGCGCCTCTATGCGGTCGAGGCCGCGATAGGCCTCCGGCGCGTTGTCGTTGATGTGCGCCGCCGCGTCGAGCACGTTGACCATCGGCAGGTCGTGGCGCCGGCCGACCTCGAAGTCGTTGAAATCATGGGCCGGCGTGATCTTGACCGCGCCCGAGCCCTGCTCAGGGTCGGCCCATTCATCCGCCACGATGGGAATCTCACGCCCGACAAGCGGTAAGACCACGGTTGCACCGACAAGGTCGCGGTAGCGCTCATCTTCCGGGTGAACCGCCACCGCAGTGTCGCCCAGCATGGTCTCCGGCCGGGTGGTAGCCACCACGATATGCCGACCGGCCACTCCCTTGATCGGGTAGCGCAGATGCCAGAGCTTACCCTTGGTCTCGACCTGCTGGACCTCGAGATCGGAAATCGCGGTTAGCAGCTTGGGGTCCCAGTTGACGAGGCGCTTGTCCTTGTAGATCAGGTCGGCCCGGTAGAGCTCGACGAAGACCTTGAGGACGGCCCGCGACAGGCCGTCATCCATAGTGAAGCGCTCGCGGCTCCAGTCGCAGGAGCAGCCCAATCGCTTGAGCTGATTGATGATCATGCCGCCGGACTGATTCTTCCACGCCCAGACCCGGGCGATGAAGTCCTCGCGGGTCAGGCTGCGGCGCTCTACACCCTCTTCGGCAAGATTCCGCTCCACCACCATTTGCGTGGCAATCCCGGCATGATCCATGCCCGGCTGCCACAGCACATCGCGCCCGCGCATGCGTTCGAAACGCACCAGCGCGTCCTGGAGTGTGTTATTCAGGGCGTGCCCCATATGGAGGCTACCCGTCACGTTGGGCGGCGGAATGACGATGGTGAAGGGGCTGGCTTCGGCGCGGTCGGCTGATCCCGCCCGGAACGCACCTTGGCTTTCCCATTGGTCGTAGATCCGGGTTTCGACTTCGGCCGGCAGATAGGTCTTTTCGAGCATCGGATAACCGTCGGCGACTGCTGACTGACTGGGGGACCTAAAAGCCCACCACCAGGGCGAAGTCAACCGAGTGGCGGCATCGGGACGCCGGAAGGTGCTTGTTGCAGCTCTTTTCGACCTCAGCGCCCGCGCGAGACGCGCTCAATCTCTTCGCGCACCAGCCGTTCGACGAGCTGCGGCAGATTGTCGTCGAGCCACTCCTTGAGCATCGGCCGCAGCATTTCCTGAACGATATCGTCCAGCGTGCGCGCATCCTTCATCAGAACGGTGCTGGCGAGTTGGCTGAACGCCGCGTTGACCTTCGCATCGGTGGCCGGCGACAGCAGATGCTCGTTTGGGAGGTCTTCCCCATGAGGTTCGCCGCCATTGGCTCGGGCGGGCTGCGCTATACCGCCAGGCTCGGCCGGCTTATCATCAACCGTGGCGGATGCGCCCTGGGCTTCGAACTCCGGCATGGCCGTCTCCGCATCCTCTCCCGTGCCGGCATCGATCGCCAACGTATCCAGCGCATCCCCATCCTCGAATTCAACGTCCGGCTGGCGGGGTTCCACGGGCTGCATCGCCTCAACGTCATGCTGGTGGTCAACAGACGGCGGCTCGGCCGAGCCCGCCTCAGACGGTTCCGGTGCCTGCATTGCCTCCGCGGTTACCTCCTCGGAGTCCTCTGCCAGCATATCGTCGGTGAGTTCGAAGATATCCTCGTTGTCGTTGTCGTCCTCGGCCGAAGCCGGTACGATGTCAGCCACAGCCAAAGATGCCTCTTCCATGCCCGCCGTAGCAGAAGGGTCCGCTGTGTCGAGCTCCTGAGCCTCAGGGTCAGGCGCAGCCACATCTCCGGTCTGAGCGGCACTGGGATCGGTATCGGGCACGGCCGATTCGTCGCCATCGGAGATGATCCGCCGGATCGAGGCGAGGATCTCCTCCATTGACGGCTCAACCGCAGGATTCGCCTTTGTCATCGCCTGATATCCCTTCTGGCCCTTGATGGGCTTGCGCATCAATGCGGGGCAACCGGCTCCCGATTCTAATGTCCCGAGTCGGCTGATTGCCGCTGCCGGACAATCCACGCCACTTTGCAGACAGAACCGATTCGCTGGGCTCTTGGGAAGCCCTGTAAGGCATCGGAGCGTTAGAGCCCGTTCGGGAATTGGGATGGGGCTGCGTTGGGTGGCGAGGTGGCGAATGACAGGACAAAGGCGCCCCGTTCACTGACCGCTGGGGGTTCTCAGCCCGAACCACTTGTCGCGCACCTGATGGTAGTGCTGCTCGGGCTGGTATTCGGCGACGGCCAGGCCCAGATGGCTGGAATCGAGACGCCCCACCGCCGATAGGAGCGCATAGGAAGCGACGACCTGATCGCGTTCGGCCACCACCAGCGAGACCCGCGCATCGAGCAGCTCGGCTTCCGCGTTGAGCACGTCAAGGGTGGTACGCTGGCCGACCTCGGCTTCCTGCCGCACCCCGTCCAGCGCAATCTCGGCCGCCTCGACCTGGGCGCGGGCCGATGTAATGGCCGCGGTCGCCGCTTCCAGCCCGCCCCAGGCCGATGTCACGGCCGCGTGGACCTGCTGGCGCGCCACATCCACCTCGAGCA
>SKQW01000095.1 GCA_007118805.1 Rhodobiaceae bacterium
GAAGCGCACGGCCGACCGGCTGTTCGGCGATGCTTATCGGTGGTCGGTTCTGGGGGCGGGGCGCAACCAGATGGCAATCGCCTCGATGGCCGCGGCGATCGGCGCCAATGTGCGAGTGGGCCTGGAGGACTCGCTGTGGGACGGGCCCGGGACCCTGGCCGAGAGCAATGCCGCCCAGGTGCGCCGGGTGCGCGCCATCCTGGAGAACCTCGGCCTCGACATCGCCACCCCCACCGAGGCCCGCGACATCCTCAAGCTCAAGGGCGGCGACCGCACCGAGATATAGCGCCGGGCGGCCAAGCCACTGGCAGGTAGCCCGGCTTCATGAATGCGGCTAAGAGGTGCGCCGCTCAGCCCTCGGAGGCCCGCCGCACCCGAACCACCACGTCGATATGCGTCACCGCCATGCCCGCAGGCGCCTCGGGCAGCCCGTCCACGCGAATGTCGCCGCCTTCGATATCGATCAGGCGGTTCTCGTCCTCGACGTAAAAGTGGTGGTGGTCGCTCGTATTGGTGTCGAAATAGGATTTGGCGCCGTCGATAGCGACCTCGCGCAGGAGTCCGGCGCGGGTGAACTGATGCAGCGTATTATAGACCGTGGCCAGCGACACCGGGACCGACGCCCGCACCGCCTGCTCGTGAAGCATTTCCGCGGTGACGTGACGGTCCTCGCCGGTGAACAGCAGCGCGCCCAGCGCCCGGCGCTGGCGCGTCGGCCGCAGTCCCGCCGCGCGCAGCCGCTCCGCCACACTCGCCGACCGCCGCGGCTCGGAATTTCCTGTATCAGCTCTCATTCAGCGCTTATAGCCAACTCGTTCGGCCCGGTACGAATATACGGCTCACTACCGGTTGCGACAAGATGATGGCAGCCGATGATGGGGGCCGTGTCAGGACCCTCATTATCTCGCGTTTGTTCTACTGACGCCCGCCATAACGCAACGCCCCCGGCTGTCAACGGGCGTGCCAGGTCCAACCGGTGGCATGGCGCTGCACGATTGCGCTGGACTAGCGTTGAACGCCGACATTGCGCAACATTGACTTCGCGCGTCAGGCGCGCCGGCGTTCCCGATCGCGCGACAGCAGGGCATTCACCGCCGCAATCAGCTCGTGCCTGCCGAAGGGCTTGCTGATCACGGGGATATCGGGGTAGCGGGCGAGCTGTTCAGAGGTCGCATCATAACCGGTGGCGAATGCCACCGGCACACCGCGGGCGACCAGCTCCTCGGCGAGCTCCAGGCTCGTGCCGCCGCTGAGATTGACGTCGAGAATAGCGCCCGACAGGACTGGATTGGAGGCCAGTATGTCACGGGCGGCGTCTTCGTTACCGGCAATGCGCACGTCGCACACGCCTTCCTCCCGCAGCGCAACCTCCATTTCCAGGGCGACCGTCAGCTCGTTCTCGACCAGTAGGATGAGATGCTGCGCCACACCGCTCCTTCGTGCTTTCTGGTTCATCCGCCGCCACAACCTCATTGTCTCAGCTGCAAGACTGTCGGGCGCAGCGCGCCGCAGCCGGCACAACCAAAAGCACGTCAAGATAATGGCGTCATTAAGTTAGCCGAGGCGCGGCGCGCATCATGATCCGGCGAGGCGACGAGGCGCCATTGCAGCTCGACTTGAACAGCCGGAGGTATCGAACTGATTTTACGGACGAAGCGACCGCTTGGTCCGATCTGCAACGGCCGGATCAATCGTCGCCGAGCAACAGCAAGTTTTCCGTTTTTTCGGTTGTTGCACGAGATGCGTCGGCTTGTAAGCGCCTATCCTCAGCGCCTCATGCGCCCCGCAATCATGCCGACCGCCAGGGCGACAATGACCATGGGAAAGCCCTTGAGGTCGCGTCCGATCACCTTGCCCAGCGCCTCGGCCTGGGCCATCCGCCGATCCTCTTCGCTCGCTTCTGCCGGGCGCGGTGGTGGCGGGGGAGACGGCCTGCTGCGTCCGGCCAGCAACAGCGCAATCAGCGCCAGCACAAGCGCAACGCCAGCGACGGCGAGCCCGGCCAATGCAGGCGGCATCATGGTTGCGAACCAGAGAAACAGGGCGATGCCGCCGAATACGAGGGCCAGCGTGGCGAACACCAGACCGACGACGAGAAAGGCAAGACGGCGAACCGCGTCGCGCGCAAGCCGCCCGGCCTCGTCGCTGATCATCCGGCGCACTGTCTCCAGCATCGATCGGCTCCGCCGCGGCGTCAGTGGCGCCCGCGCGAACTCATCCCGATGAGAAAACCGAGCCCCATGGCGATCAGCATGGCGGTCAGGGGATTGCGATTGATCGCCTCTTCGAGGTCGCGGGTCAGCGTGCCGGCCTGGTCTCGCGCGTCGCGTGCCGCCTGGCGGCCGCGCGCACCGAGTTCATCGCCAAGCTCGCCGGCCCGGCGCGATAGTTCGTCGAGTTGTTCGACGACGCGCTCGCGGCCTTCCGTGACGCCGGCTCGGGCGAGGCCGGAAACGGCGTTGTTGACGCCCGCAATGTCGTTGCGCAACTGCTCAAGGCGTTCGGACAGCTCGTCCCAGCTCTCGGAAACCGATTCGCTCTTATCGTCCTTGGTCGCGTTCTGCGCCTTGCGTGCGTTCATGACCGTGCGCTCCCCGTTTCCGCCTTACAAAGTCATTCAACCAGTTTTCCCGCCCCGCGTCGATTGCCCCTTAGAGTCCGATTGAGATGGTTGGCCCGCAGGTGGGGGAGGAACTGCGGGCCAATTGAAACGGACTGGCGTCCGTCGGTGTGGAGGGGCACCACGTCAACGAGGAAACCTCGAGTGGGTTCCAGCCCCGGACAATTTTTCGGCCGCTGCGCCAAGCATCGCCACACGGGAACCGTGGCGCTGCGCGCCACGTTCTGTGAGTCTTTGGGCGTAACAAGCGTTGGACCGATAACCGCAAGAGGAGCAAATCATGCTCGAAACCGTCCTCATCGTCTTGCTGATACTCGTCCTGTTGGGCGCATTGCCGACTTGGCCGCATAGCCGTGCCTGGGGCTACGGCCCCTCCGGTATCGCCGGCGTGCTCCTGATTGTCGTTCTGGTGGTCCTGCTCGTTCGCGTGTAGGTGCGACCGCACCATCGTGCGAAACGCCCGTGCGGCAAGCCGCGCAAACCCGATTGCGCGTAGGCAATCTCAAATGTGTATCCGGATATATCCAGGTGGATCGCTGGCCGGAAACGACTGGTCGGAGGCTTCGTCCACGGCGTCCCAGTCCCGGCGCGGCTCCGCTGCCTGCCCCTTTCCCTTGGCGGCATCCTTGCGCTGTCCGGCGGGGCGCGCCCGCGCCGTCCGACCTCTGGTTGCCCGGGACGTGGCACCAGGCGCCTCAGAGCGCGCCGCCCCGCTCGGCGGTGTGGGTTCATCCCTGGACCGGCGGTTCTGCCGCGATGATCGCGCGGATCGTCTGGCACCGCCATTCCCATCCCGCCCGGCCAGCCACCACGCCGCGGCCAGCAGCGCACCGAACACCAATAGTCGCTTCATTGCCCGCAAGCTCCGCACATTTGAGTCGTTAAACGACGGTTCAGCACCGCCGGTTCCCGCGCGGGCGCGAACCGCAGGGCTCGGGTGGTGCCGTCTTGGCCGGATCCGTAACGTGGACCGTCAGGAGGCCATCCGGGGCACGAATAGGCAGAGCGTTCTGGCGTCCGGGTTTCCGCCGACCGAGCAACGGTGGAATCCGCCGTCCTCGCTCTTGCGCTCGGAGGGCCGACGGGACTGGCCATACTCAACCACCTCGCCCGTGCGCATGATTAGCCAACCCTCATCCGTTGCTTCGACCTCTGAATTATCGATAGCGTAGCAATCGTATCCAGAACAGCAATCGCGCGGATACCAGTCATGCGAAGCGACCGAGCCTGGAAACATCCCGGCGCCCAGAAACGCAGCCGCGACGAACAAGCTCGGTTTGTAGCAAGTGACAGAAGGCATGATCTCTCCATCGCACATCTGACCGCATCGTCCCCGGCGCACACCAAGGCACAGCCGAGGCGACTCAATCTCGGAAAGCAAGATGAACGTGGATAGTTCCCGCCGTTACTGATTCTTCCTCTTGGGCACATTCAGATCCCCTTGCGGGCGAGGTCCAGGAGGGCGCGGAGGAACTCTTCGCACGCCGCCAGCTGCGTTAGCTCAATGAATTCATCCGGCTTGTGCGCTTGCGCGATACTGCCTGGTCCGCAGACCACCGACGGGGCCCCCTGCTTCTGGAATAGACCGGCCTCCGTTGCAAAGGAGACCGCACGCGCCTCGTTTCGCGCTGCCAGGCGCATGGCCAGACGCTCGGCCAGCGAGCCGGGGTCGGGCGCCAGACCCGGGGCATGGATATGGCGCTCGGTGACAATGCCCGCTTCGGGCGCCACGGCGCGCAGCCGGGGCAGCACGATGTCGCGACCGAAGCGCTCGAAGCGATCCACCAACGCCGCCTCGTCGGACTTCGGCAGGGCGCGCAGCTCCCAATTGAACCGGCACTGGCCCGGAATGATGTTGAGCGCCGTTCCTCCAGAGATCATGCCGACATGAACGCTGGTGAAGGGAGGCTCGAAGCGCCCGCTCGGATCGCCGGCCTCGATCATGTCGTCGCGCATCCGTGACAGCTCGCCCAACAGCTCGCCAGCGGCGAAAATGGCGTTCGCCCCCTTATCGATTGCAGAGGAATGCCCCTCCCGGCCCGTCACCTCCGTGGCGAAGTCGGAGATCGACTTGTGGGCATCGACGACCTCCATCTCGGTCGGCTCGCCGACGAGGACCGCCTTGGGCAGCGGCAGGGTGTGGCCGAGGGCCGCAATCATGTCGCGCACGCCGGTGCAGCCGAGTTCCTCGTCATAGGACAGCGCGATATGCAGCGGCGTGTTGAGCGGCGCGGCGACGAATTCGGGCACCATCGCAAGCACGACGCCGACGAATCCCTTCATGTCGCAGGTGCCGCGGCCATACAGGCGTCCGTCGCGCTCGGTGACGGCAAATGGGTCGCTTTTCCATTGGGCGGGATCGGCGGGCACACAGTCGGTATGGCCGGACAGGGCTATGCCGCCGACATCCCCGGGGCCGACCGTGGCGAACAGGCTCGCCTTGTCCCCCGTCGAATTCGGGACCAGGACGGACTCGACCCCGTGTCCCGCGAGATAGTCGCGCACGAACTCGATGAGCTCCAAATTGGACTTGCTGCTCGTGGTATCGAAGGAAACCAGGCGCTCGACCATGGCGCGCGGAGAATAGATTGGTCCTGAGGGCATCCTGTCCGGTCCTCTGTGTCTGGGATCACCGGTGCCAGAAGGCGGGAATGAACAGTACCAGCACGGTGAGTATCTCAAGGCGCCCGATCAGCATGCCGGCTGTCAACAGCCATTTCGCGGTATCGGGAAGCGAGGCGAAGTTGCCGGCCGGTCCGATAACAGGGCCGAGGCCGGGACCGACATTGGAAATCGCCGTGGCGGCGCCCGATGCGGCCGTGATCGCATCGACACCGGTGAGGCTGAGGGCAACGGCAAGTACCGCAAAGCCAACCAGATAGAGGAACACGAAGGTCAGCACCGCGGCGGAAATGTTGTCCGACAGCGGGCGCCCATTGTAGCGCTTCACGAAGATGCCGGAGGGGTGGACGATGCGCTGGGCGTGCTGGCGGATATTCTGGAACATGACCACGAAGCGGAACACCTTCATGCCGCAGGACGTCGACCCGGTGCAGCCGCCGATGAACATCGCGGTGAAGAACAGGCCGACGGCCAGCGGCCCCCAATGATTGAAATCCGTCGTGGCATAGCCTGTCCCCGTCATGATCGAGACCATGTTGAACATGACCTCGCGCAGGGGCGCATCGACGGCGCCAGGTTGCAGCCCGATGGAAAACAGGCTCAACACGACAAGCCCGCCTAGTATGACAAAGAACGCCCGCACCTGTTCGTCGTCAAAGAGCGCACGCGGGTTTCCCCGGATTGCCTTTACATAGAGCATGAAAGGAAGTGCCCCCGCGGCCATGAACACGATCGCAATCCATTGCACCGCCGGTCCAAAGGCTGCGAATGACGCATCCTTCGTCGAGAAGCCTGCCGTAGCAACGGTGGTCATGGAATGGGCGATAGCATCGAAAGGGGTCATGCCGGCCACCGCGTAGAGCACCGCGCACGCGGCGGTCAGGACGAGATAGACACCGATCAGGCTGCCGGCGAGCTGGCTGGCGCGCGGCAGGATCTTCTCCGGGGTGTCGAACGCCTCGGCCCGGAAATACTGCATACCGCCGATCTGCAGCATCGGCAGGACGGCCACCGCGGTCACCACGATGCCGATACCGCCGATCCATTGCAGGATCGCGCGCCACAGCAGCAGCCCCGGCGCGGCATTGTCGAGCCCGACGATCACCGTCGAGCCGGTGGTGGTCAGGCCGGACATCGCCTCGAAATAGGCATCCGTGAACGTCAGGTTGAGACCCGCCCAGTAGAGCGGCAGCGCGGCGAATCCGGCGCCGATCACCCAGACAAACGTCGTCAGAACGAACGCCTCGCGCAGCCCCAGCCGGGTCTCGGCGCCGCGGCAGGTCACCCACATGGTAACGCCGAAGAACACCGTGATCAGGGCCGAAGCGACGAATAGCGGCCAGTCGGGATGGTCGAAGGCGAGATCGACGAGCGCCGGAACCAGCATGGCGCAGCCCAGCGTTGCCAGGAACGCGCCGATAACCAGGAAGACCGGACGCAGATCGAGCAATGTCTGTCTGCCGAGAGTGTCTTGCCCAAGACCCGCCAGGGTCAGTTGATGCTTCGGCCCTCGTCGGGACTGTCAAGCGAAAAGCCGGGAACCTCGACCTCGAAACCAGCTCCCGAACTGCCGACCATCTCGTAGTGTCCTGACATCATCCCAGAGGGCGTGGCCAGCGGCACCCCGCTGGTATAGCGGAAGGAGTCACCCGGCGCGAGAACCGGCTGTTCGCCGATCACGCCCGGGCCCTTGACCTCGAAGCTCTTGCCCTGCGCATCGACGATGTGCCAATGGCGATTGATGAGCTGGACGGTCTCGGCCCCCGCATTGTGAATGGTGATCGTATAGGTCCAGAAGTAGGCACCGGATTCGGGCGAGGACCGCTCCGTGCTGTATTCGGGCTCGACGGTCACAATGATGTCGCGGGTCGTGGCACGATACATGACGGGCTCACCCCCGTGTGGCCGCCCTGAGGGCCCGGCCGAGATCGGCCTGGAGGTCCTCGGGGGCCTCAAGACCGACCGACAGGCGCAGCAGACCGTCGGAGATGCCGAGCGCGGCCCGCGCCTCAGGCGTTAGGCGCTGATGGGTCGTGGTCGCCGGATGGGTCACCAGGCTGCGGGCATCGCCGAGATTGTTGGAAATGCGTACGATCCTGAGCGCATCCGAGAAGCGGAAGGCGGCGTCCTTGCCGCCGGCCAGGTCGAACGACACCATCGGGCCGCCGCTCGACATCTGCCGCCGTGCCACACCCGCCTGGGGGTGGTCGTCGCGGCCGGGATAGAGGACGCGGGCAACGCCAGGCTGTTCGGCCAGCCAGTCGGCGAGGCGGGCGGCGGTGGCGCATTGGCGCTCAACGCGCAGCGACAGCGTCTCCAGCCCCTTGAGCATGACCCAGGCATTGAACGGGCTCATGCTCGGACCGGTATGGCGGTAGAAATCCTTCAGCTCCTCGGTGACGAACGCCTCGCTTGCCAGGATGACGCCGCCGAGGCATCGCCCTGCCCCATCGATGTGCTTGGTGGCCGAATAGACGACGACGTCGACGCCGTGCGCCATCGGCCGTTGGCCGAGCGGGGTGGCGAACACATTGTCGACGACAACCCTGGCGCCGGCGGCATGCGCGATCTCGCAGACCGCCGACAGGTCGATCACCTCCAGCGTGGGGTTGGTCGGCGATTCGAGAAAGAACACCTTGGTCTCGGGCCGCACCGCCGCGCGCCACGCCGCCATGTCGGTGCCGTCCACCAGGGTCGACTGTACCCCGAAGCGCGGCAGAAGGTCCTCCACGACATAAAGGCACGACCCGAACAGGGCGCGCGCGGCGACCACGTGGTCGCCCGCCCGAAGCTGGCACAACAGAGCCGCGGTCACCGCCGACATGCCGCTGGCGGTGCCGCGCGCCGCTTCCGCCCCCTCGATCAGCGCCATGCGCGCCTCGAACATGGCGACGGTCGGGTTTGCATAGCGCGAATAGATGAAGCCCGGGCTCTCGCCCTTGAACCTGGCCTCCGCGGCGGCCGCCGTCTGGTAGACGAAGCCCGAATTGAGGAACAGCGCCTCGGAGGTCTCGCCGAACTGGCTACGCTCGGTGCCCCCATGCACCAGCACGGTATCGAGTGCCAGGCGGTCGTCGTCGAGTGGGGTCTGATCGTTCATCTTGCAATAGCCTCCTGTGCCGCGCCAACGCGGTCTCGGCAGGCCGGCCGACAAAAAAGCCCGGCGTCCCGTCAATGGGCTGGCCGGGCTTGTCTCAGCTCGGCCTTTTAGCGAATTGTTTTACGTGGCTGCAAGCCGGCCGGCCCAAATCACCACGGACACCATCGCTCTCATGCCGCATGCCCGCCTTGGCGTCAAGCGCGGGCTCGGCTAGTGATGGGCCGTCCAGCGGGTCGACGGAGGCGGCACATGGCCGAGATGGCACCCATGCCAAGGTCTGGAGAGCACGGCATCCTGCCGGCCCATGCGATTGACCGGCTGGTGGCCGAGGGCGCAATCATCGGGGATGAGCCGGTCGCCGGCCAGATTCAGCCGGCAAGCCTCGATCTCCGGCTGGGCCGCACCGCCTATCGTGTCCGCGCCAGTTTCCTGCCGGGCCCCCAGCACCGCGTCGGCGACCGGCTGGCGGAGC
>SKQW01000357.1 GCA_007118805.1 Rhodobiaceae bacterium
CGGATAGCACCGAAAGTTCGTAGTGCTCCTCCACCGCCTTCCGAAGCGCAAACCAGGCTCCACCCTCCAAGGCAGATGCTTGTGCGGGATCGGAGGCGAGGGCCGCCATCGCGATGCGTACGGCCGTGGCCGGGCGACCGCCGGATAGCTCGCTCGACGAGAGCGCGACAAGGGCCCGGGTCTCGTTTGCTCGGGCGTCCCGCTCAGCTCGTTCGGCGCGCTGTTGTCCCTCCGTGGTGAGATCAAGCAAAACAGCCGCAATAATGCCGAAGATCGTGGCCAGGATCGCCAGCGTTGCAAGCGCGCCGACACCCAGCTTTCGTCTCCGTAGCGATCGCTTGCGCGCCTGCAGAGACCCCTCGATGAAACCGGTTTCGACAGGCGCCAGCCAGTCGGGCCGATATTTGCGAAGGCGCGCGTAGTCGTCGAGTTCGCTGCCCAGCGCCAGATCTTCCTTCGGCTTCTCCCGCCGCCATTTAGCCACGCGGTCAATCAAGCGGTCCAGGGCATACTTGTCATTGAGCCGATGAGGATCCTCGGTGCTGTTATTGAGCCATTTCTGGTATTGATCCCACTGGGTCACAAGTTGTTCGTGCGCGATCTCGGCGCTCTCGCGCCAGGCTTCAGGCTGCTCCAGGTGCCCGTTGCCCGCCTTGTTTTCCGCTTGCGAAAGGGCTTGGTCCCCCGGGCCCTCCAAGGTGCCGTCGCTGGATGCTTCGGCATCTCCGGGTCCCGGCTTGCCGGACGCGAAGCCGCGGATGGTGACCAAACGGCTGCAGGGCTGGGTTGCAAGCTTTTGCGCGATCTTCCACAGACTTGCATCCTCTTGGTCCTGGTAAAGGATGCGGCGCGCAGCACCGCGGCCGTCCCCGAGGCGCACGAGCCGCATGAACAGTGCCTCGGCCAGGGGACGTTCCTGCTGGGTAATCTTCTGGTCGTCGTTCGCCTTGTTCTCGATGGCGCGCTTGGCCGCTTGGGCCAGGGCTCCCTCCACACGGCCGATATATTGATAAGCGCTGAGCAAATCGTCGCCGGATTCGCGATGGTGGCGCCATGTCTCGGTGAGCGCCATTTCAAGAAGCGCCAGATCGCCCGGCTGATCCGTGACGTCCGTGAGAACTGCGTCTGCGAAACGCTTCGCCGCCTCCCGACGAACGCCAGCAAGCTCAAGTGGCTTTTCGATGGCATCCCGCAGTCCTTCGCGACTCATCGATGGAACGAGGAACCGCCCCTTCGCCCGTCGTTCCTCCAATTCTTCATGACTGGCGCAGAGGTTCACGTAATCGCGACGCATCGTGGCGACGATGCGCCGGGTGGTACCCTCCGGCATCCCTGCGGGAACGGCCTTGAAAAGCGCATCGAGGAAGGCTTTGCGCTCTTCATCCGGCGTCAAGGTCCAAAGTTCCTCGAACTGGTCTATGACGAGGAGCACCTGCGCTTTCTCAGGAGCGCCCTCGCGCAGAAGCCGGTGGACTGCTAGATTCCGATCTTCCTTCTTCTCGCTTCTCAGGTCTCGTTCAGCCGCAGCGAGAAGATCCTTGTCGACGTCGAGTTTGCGCGCAGCGACGGAGACGGCGTCGCCCAGTTCCCGAAACGGATCCTTCGACGGCCGCATCTCCACCACGTGCCATAAGCGCGGATCCGGCCGCCGATCTCCGGGTTCGGCAAGGCGACCTTCCCGGAACGCCGGGACTAAACCCGCCTTAACGAGCGACGACTTTCCGGCCCCGCTGTCGCCCATGACGAGCACGAATTCCCTGGCGTTTACCTGCTGGATCAACGCCTGAGTCTCTTGCTCGCGACCGAAGAACAAGGGCGCACTGTCGGCATCGAAGGCCTGGATCCCTTGGAACGGTTCATCAATAATAGGTATCGATTCACGCGAGCCGACATCGAAGACGGCACGCAGCACGGCTGCGACCCCGTTGCCGTGCCGGTCGACACGGATTGCATGAAACTGCCGCGCAAAGGGCGGAAGCACCTTGGCTGGATCGCCAGCGCCTTCTGACAGGATTGGAATGAGAGGATAACGCCGTTCGGAGCGCTCGGCATGCACCGCCCTGTCGAGCGCAGCACGGACCTCCATCCCAACCCAGTTGTAAACGCCGGCGGAGGTGACGAAGAGCGCGAATGCAGTGGAGTCCTGCTCTATGGCGCGCTCGATCTGGTCTTTCCAATAGTCGCCGGTCTGGAGGTCACGACAGTCGATCCAAACCTTCAGTTCCCGCCCCGACTCCCGCGCCGCTTTTTCCAGGCGTTGCGCAAAATCGTCTGCTGTATCGGTATCATTGCCGGCGTGGGAGAGAAACAGGACCTCAGACATGATAACTCCGAACACTTTCAATACTGCGCAAGTTACTTGCTCCCGAGAGGATTAGCGACGTCAACTGTCCACAGCCGTCGGACTGTCGCACCGCTTGCCCTATCGTAGACCAAGCTGGCTTACACTACGCCTTTAGCCGCGAGGTTGACCAATCGATCCAACACGCCGGCGGCCTTAGCGACTTTTTCGGCGCGTTCGACAAGGTTTTTAATGTTCTCGTGAAGCTCGTCGAGTTGCTTCTTGGTAGCCCGGAAATCGGCCGTCAGGGCCTTGTATATCTTGTTATTGTTTTTGAGGTGTTGGGCCACAAGCTGTTTCTTCTCTTCTCGAACACCTTGAAGAAGAACAATGATTTTTGCCTGATCGTCAGCGGTGGCTGCTTGGTCCATCGCCTCCTCCAGAGCCCTCTCGGCATCGGACAACGTTTCGTAAGCTTCTTTGTTCGTGGCTTCGCTCATGTCGCTTCACCTGTTTTCCAGAGGGTACCTCACCCTTGAAGGCTTGCCGTCACGGCCTCGAAACGACGCTTCAAATCGTGAGCGCGCTCAACGAAAATCTCGATCTGGCCGTTCGTATCGTCTGAGGCAGGAGTTCTCAGAGCCGCGTGCGCCATGAGCATTTTTTGCAGCGCTGGCGGGATCGCCGCGAGGCTCGCGTCGAGTTGATCGAGAAGGCGCAAGTCCTCCTGCGATCGCAGCACCAACTCGTACACGGCGAGCCTGCTCGTCGCCGGATCGTTGTAGATTTGACCAATGGCACCGCGTCGCGCAGTAGCGATTTCCCTCCGCGAAATGTTCAGTATTTCCCGCAAGCCGCCTTCCACACTGTCGGGCGCGCCAAGGTCGTCTTCGATCACTGCGACAAGTCTTTCGACATTCTGATGAGCGTCGTCGACGATCGTGGGGATCTCGCTGTCCAGCTTCAGATCGATGAGGAAGACGCCAAACTCCCGGACGGCGGCGGTTGCTACACCCGAGGTCGCTTCGTCGTCCGAACGATCGATGCCGAATTGCGCCGTTGATGCGTTGAAGTCCTTGAGTGAACGGCCTGCGGCGTCAACGTGCTGTCGGAAGGCCTCGGTTTCCTGGTTGCCCGCGGCTGTCGACAACGCGGTAGCGTAAGCGCCAAGAGCACGAAAAATCTTGATCCGTGGTTGGATTAGCTCCTCGTTTATGGTGATTCGGGTTGCCCCCAGTTGCGGAATACTCGCACCGCGTTCTTGCGATACGATAGTCCGCGCCAATTTCTCGTCCTCCGCCTTCACCTCTGCATGAGCCACCGTGAGAAGACCACTCTCCACCGCGACCAGCGATTGTTCCATCGCAACGGCAAACTTTGACACCGGTTCTTGCGTGGGCCGCGTCGTACACGCGCCAAGTGCTAGAACGACGATGGCCAAGCAAACGGCGAACAGCGATCGACTCATGGTATGCTCCTTCTTTGGCAGTTGTTATGCCCTATTAACCACTGAGCATTGCCGGATCGCGCTTCATAGGACGCCACAATCGACGTGAGAGGCAATGGGCGCGGCACGGTCACTGATCCCGGTCCGGGCAAATCCGAAGCGGCACCCCCGCATGTGGTGGGTTTGCGAGATCAACCGGATGTTTTGCATGCTGGGCTGGGGCGTCTTCCCACCCGGCGGGACGACATCGATTGAGGTTAATGCGGTGTTCGCTGGGTGACGCGTTTCCCTCTTGGACGCGCAAGGTAAAGTCCATGCCGGATTTTTTCAGATAACCCTGTGGATGTGTTTTCTCTACACTGTTCCGCGCACTTTGATCGAGAACTCGGAAGCGATTGGCATGATCCTCTCGCTTGATCAGATCGACGACCGTGAGAACTGTAAACTCGATCCGCTCGTTCTCGCCCGGAGCCACCCGAAGCGGCGGAATGCCTTCAACTTGTGGCTGAAGGGTCCTCGGACTGTCGCCGCTATTGTGAAGGACAAGCGTCTGCGGCTGCGAACGATGAAGGTCCAGCCGGGGCTGCGGTTCGACCACCGTTGTACAGGCGGCTAATGCGGTGAGGCCCAGCACCAGGGCTAGCGTCGCCGTTCGGGTCATCGCATCAACTCTCTGAAGACGCCGCGCCACATGCGAGGGTCCTCTAACCTGGGGTCCTCCCGCCCGATCTCGTTCATCGCGATCGCCTCGCAAAGTTGCTTGACCTCATCCGAGCCTGCGGCGGCTGGCGGCTGTGGCGGGACGTCTTTAGGCTCCGGGATCGGCCCATCGCAGATAAGCGCCTTGACGATCTCCAGCACCCTCGGGTCCTCCATGAGGAAAGCGTGGTCCAGAGATTGGTGGAGGTCGATGCGGTTCTCTTGAGGGACACCGGCGTGCCACGCGGACCACGCCGGGACGGTACCGTCGCCCAGGCCGCGCCCGCCCGGCTGAACCGGGCTCGGGTTCCTGTCCGGGTCAAAGCCGTTGGGCAAGGAGTCCCAAGTCAGTTCGACAGGAGTATTCTTATCGGCGCTGGATCGAATATTATAAACGCGCCGCGCCACTTCGGTTGGGAGCGGGGAAGCCAGAGTTTTCGATATCTCACCAGCGTCATGCAGATGCTGGCGATTGATCCATCGGGGATACCGTTCCAAACCCGCAACGTCGTAAGGGTCCGCTCCGTCTTTGTCATCATCCAGAGTGCGCATCGGATATCGTGTCAGTCCCAGGGCTTGTTGGTTTTCCCGGTAAATGCCTTTTGACATGAACATCAGGTTATAGGGTCCCGGCAAAGCTGCGATAAGCGGCGCCATCTCGCGGCCTGCGTAGATGAAGTTGAGCATCGGTTCGCCGATGAAGTAACGGCTCTGGTGCGCCCATGTCCCGTAGAACGGAGTCCCGACGGTGACTAACTGTTTTATCCATTCATGGAGATTACTGATGACCCTGTGGATGAATATCTTCGCGACCAAACCGCCCTGACTGTGCGCGAACAGCGTAACGTCGGGCAAAGGGTCTTCACGATGCTTGTCCAGAACACGAGCGCGCAGTTGCCAAAGAAAATCCTCAAGCAGCGCAGCGGATTCAGCCAACGGCCGCCGCCAATCATACCCGAATACGATATAGTTGAAGCCGACCCCAGGATCGGCAAAGAACCGTTCTGTTCCGTCATACGCCTTGACAAGAAATTCCAAGGGGCCGTTCGCCACGATCGCGTGGCCGTCCCGGTCCCGCCCATCCCGTCCGATCTTCAAGGTCAGGGCTTGGCGCGCCAGCAGGGTGCCGATATCCGCCCAAACAGTGTCGTATTCTCGCGGTGGAGTCCCACCGCGCCCATAAGCGTCGAGCGAGCGGTCGAGCCGCGAGCCCATGCCACCGGGCAGCAGCACGACCGTCGGTCGCCCATGCCGATAGTGTTTGAGAAACTCCTGGATTCTGACGCTTGCTACGTTGCGGGTCGCCTCGTTTCGCCAAGCCTCATAGCTCATGGTGCCCTCGTCTTTCCCGGCGTTTTCCCTGGCGGTGCGTTTACGTGGTGTCGGGCAGGCGATCGGGGGTTTGCGTTGAAGACGGATCGAAACCCGCGCGAAGCTGGCCGCCGCCTTCGACATTCTCGGGCTGGTAATTCATAGGCTTATCGTTAATGCGGTCGAACACGGAATGATGGATGCTCATCCCGTGAGCCGGGTCCACGCGCACCTTGCGGACGCAGCGGCCGTAGAGGCGGTAAACGCCGCGATAAGAATTTCCCATCGCACCTTGGTGCAAGTCCTTGCGTGCGATGTGAGCGCGCCGGTACTCGCGGTCGAAGTTAAGGCCGCAGCGCATGGCGCGCGCGATCAACCAGCGCAAGGCAATGTCGGAAAGCCGCGCGTCGGCGTAGCCTCCGCCGATGTTTGAGTGCACGCCCGCGAACCAGACCTGCTCTAAGCCCCCTTGCCAGCCGTCCGGCTTCTCCCAGATGGCGGGCTCGAACGGGCCGCGGACTTCGTCGACGGCGAGCGCCTGAAACGCGTTGTCGACCAGCGATCCGAGGCACACGTCGTGGAAGCGGTAGCGGCGGTTCAGAAACGTCAGCGCGGTGATCGGCACGCCCAGCGCCCCCACGGTATCGAACACGCCGAGACAGGCGATGCGGGGATAGCGGCGCTCGGGGGCCTTCGCCGTCGCGTGGTAGGGATGGCCGTCGCGCTGTTTTTTCGGAGTGCGGTAATAAGCGTAGCCGCGCGGAAGATCCCCGGCTTCGAGCTTGGTCATCAGCCCAATCGCCTCGATCAGCCCGGCCAAACTCCGCGCCGTGTAGGCACCGCGGCTGAAGCCGAAAATATAGATGCGGTCGTCGGGCGACTGGTAATTGTTCACAAGCCAGCGATAGGCGGAGAGCACGTTCCGCGAAAGCCCCACGCCGCCGATCCCGCCGAGATAGCGGTCGAGCACGTTCCAGGTTCCGACCCCGCGTCCGTAATAGACAACCTGCGCCTCACCGTCGCGACCGGTCGTCCGCAAGGCGCGCATGAATTTCAGCACATTGGAGGGATGCGTCTCGCCGCCCGTGCCCTCGGGCTGGTTCCAGGTGCCATCCAGACACAGGATGATGCGCTTTGCCATGGCGTAGGCCCCCGCTTCCTTCGCCGAGTTCGCTTGAAGACTCGCGTCAGCCGGGCGAATACGTTCAGGCGCCACAGTTCCAACGCCGAAGGCGATCCAACGAACTTCAGCGCGGGAAAGCAAAGAGCGCTCGACCGGGCCGAATACCGGCTCTCGGAATATCTGATTACTTTGATGCCACAACTATGACATAAAAAACGTACGTCGAATAGAGAAAATTAACCAAATAATTTTGCTAGTCGACTGCCGCTTTCTACCCGGTCACGCATCTCCTGCCGACCTGGGACCTCGACCGCCAGACGCATCTGCCAATCCCGCCGGACCCCCTCAACCCTCGCGGTCGCCCAAAATCGTGTCCACCACGGTATCCGTCGGCTCGCGGACCAGATCGACGCTGCCGCCGTTTTCGAGATCGAGAACGGCGTCGCAGGAGGACGCCGACAAGGCGGTCTTCGCGGCTTCGACACGGGCGGCAAGGTCGCGCCGGGTCAAGCGGTCGCGGACTTCGAGGGCTGCAAGCGCTGCCCCGGGAACGGAGAGGACGAGGGATATCATGGCGATCCCCGTCGCCAGGTCCCGCCGCGCCGTCTCGCCCGCATCGGACGCCAGCCGCTCCGGCTCCTGCCCTCCGATCGCCCGCAAGAGAGCGGACGCGGCGGGCTCCACAGAGTGCGGATCCGCGCCCACAATTCGAAGCGTTGCCGTCATCCCGCGCCTCCCCTGACCTGCGTTGCAAGCTCGCGGCAGTGCTTCGCCTCCTCCGCCCGGCCAAGCTTCTCCCACGCCGATGCGGCGGTCTCAAGGACCGCCGCCCCGTCGTCGGCTCTGCCAATGCCTGCCAGCACCTGTCCGAAGAGGGCGCCAACCGCGCCGATGCCGTCCGGCCGGCCCAGTTTCGTGACGGCTTCCCAGGCTTCACGCAGTTCTTCAGCGATGGTCTCCAGACCGCCGGATGCAACATCACCGCGCTGCAGCCGGATCTGCGCGCAACAGAAGCGGATGTGCCCGACCACGCCAAGGTCGCCCATCTCGCGTGCGCCGGTCAGTCGCTCCAGGTGCAAGGCCAGCGCCGCGTCCAGATCGCCGCGCGCCTGCAAAATGTCGGCGATCTTGCCCTTCACCAACGCCAGTTCCCCTTTGTCGCCCAGCGCCTCGAACACCGGCAGTTGTTCCTCCGCCCGGATCGCCAGCGCCGCGTCGAGATCGCCGCGCGCCTGCAAAATGTCGGCGATCTTGCCTTTCCCCACCGCCCGTTCCCGCTTGTCGCCCAGCGCCTCGTAGACCGGCAGTTCCTCGTCCCGCCGGATCGCCAGGGCCGCGTCAAGATCGCCGCGCGCCTGCAGGATGTCGGCGATCCCGCTCTTCGTCACCGCCAGCGAGCGCTTGTCGCCCAGCGCCTCGAACACCGGCAGTTGTTCCTCCTCCCGGATCGCCAGCGCCGCGTCGAGATCTCCAAGCTGCACCAACCGATTGACCTTTAGACTCAGCATCTGCGCGCGCGGTGAGCCCTTGAGCGTCTCCGACGCCAGCGCAGCCTTCAGCAGCTTGTCCTGCAGGGCGGTTTTACCGGCGCGCTCGGCGGCGTTGATGGTGTGTCCCAGCAGGATGTGGCGGGGCGCATGCTCCGCCGCTTTGAGCCGTTCCAGCGCGGGCTCCGCGATTGCCAGAGCGGCAGGAGCGTCGTGCGCAATTTTGAAGAGGTAGATCACCGCCGCTGTCGCGGCCGCGTCGAGCAGCGCCGAGTCGCCCGCCTGCGCCGTCAATGCCAGACGCGCCGCCGCAACCCCGCGCGGGTCGTTCGGGAAGTCGCCTCCACCGTCGCGCCAAGCCTTGTTGAGCGGGGCGAGGGCGGCTTCGGCGGCGCGGCGTTGGTCGTCC
>SKQW01000013.1 GCA_007118805.1 Rhodobiaceae bacterium
CCGGCTCCTCAACGTCGCATGCGCCATGCTCAAAACCGGAACCATCTTCAATCCCATCACCGAAAAGCCCTCTTGCTAAACGGTGGGGAGTCCCCCCCGCCATCGTCCATCCGGGCGAGAACGCCGAGGGCGGCGCGCACCGCGTCGGGCGCCCCATCGTCGAGCAGCGCGTCGATGGCATCATGAGTGCGCTGCCAGATGGGGACCGCGTCGGCGAGCAGGGCCCGGCCGGCATCTGTGAGACGGAGGCGGCGACTGCGACGATCCTTGGCATCGGCGGCGACCGTCACAAGACCGCGGCGCTCGAGCGGCTTGAGCGCCGCTGTGAGCGTGGTGCGGTCCATGGCGAGGAAGTCGGCGAGGTCGCCGATCCGGGGCGGATCGGGGCGATTGAGCGCCATCATCAGGGAGAACTGTCCATTGGTCAGACCGAGCGGGCGGAACGCCTCGTCGAAGCGCCGCGCCAGCGCCCGGGCGGCGCGCCTGGTGTGCAGGCACAGACAGGTATCGCGAACGTGAAGGGTGGTTTCGCGGGAGATTGCGGAGCGCGTCTCCGTTGCCTTTGACATGCCCCAATTATGTTGATATCAACATATTTGTCCAGCCACATTCTCGGACATCACGATGTACGGGGGCATCGCCCCCTCATCTCAGTAAGGGAGGGAAGCGATGGCCGAGCGCGTTCTGCTGCTCGTCGGCACCAAGAAGGGCGCCTTCATTCTCGAGGGCGACACCACCAGGCGGTCCTGGGCCCTGCGTGGTCCTTTCTGCGAAACGTGGCCGATGAACCATGTGGTGGGCGATGCCGCCACCGGGACCATCTATGCAGGCGGCGGCAATGAGTGGTTTGGCCCGGCGGTCTGGAAGACGTCCGATTTCGGCAAGAGCTGGAGCCACTCGAGCGCTGGGCTGGCCTATGACGCCGGCGCCGAGCCAATCAAATCGGTCTGGAGCTTGGCGAGCGGCCATGATCGGCTTTATGCCGGCGTCGAGCCGGCCGGCCTCTTCTCAAGCGATGATGGCGGCGAGACTTGGCGCCATATCTCCGGGCTATCAGACCATCCCTCGCGCGCCGACTGGCACGCCGGCGGCGGCGGCCTGATCCTCCACTCGCTAGTGCCCCATCCGGTGGACAAGGATCAGATCTGGGTAGGCATTTCCGCGGCCGGCGTGTTTCACACCGCCGATGGCGGGCGCACATGGCAGCCGCGCAACCGCGGCACGCGCGCCGATTTCTTGCCCGACGATCAGCGCTATCCCGAATACGGCCAGTGCGTGCACTGCCTCGTCATCGCACCGCAGATGCCGGAGCGGCTCTATCAGCAGAACCATTGCGGCATGTATCGCAGCCATGATGGTGGACGGAGCTGGGAAAGCATCGAGGCCGGCCTGCCCTCCTCCTTCGGCTTCCCGGCTGCCACCCATCCGCGCGATCCCTCGACCCTCTATCTGGTGCCGCTCAATGGCGACATGCACGGGCGCTACATGCCCGACGGCAAGGCGGCCGTGTGGCGTACCCGAGACGCCGGCCAAAGCTGGGCCGATCTGCGCGAAGGGCTGCCGCAGCAAGATGTATACTATGGCGTCTACCGCCAGGCCCTGGCGACCGACGACCTCGATCCGGCCGGTGTCTATTTCGGCTCGAGCACCGGCGCCCTCTATGCCAGTGCCGACGAGGGGGAGAGCTGGCAGCAGATCGCCGAGCATCTGCCGGCGATCCTGTCCGTCGAGACCATGGTCATCCGAACCTGAAACCGGAACACATCAGACGGCACGTCATGGTCCTCCATCCCGCCCCCGAACCCGCCCGGCCAGTCGTGGCGATCCTCCACGGCGCCCTGGTCGACCTGTTTCCCGGGATCGAGCGCAGGGTCGCGCTGGACGCGGCGACGGTGGACGAACTAATCGATGCCCTCGATGCCCGCTGGCCCGGCATGCGCGACCGCATCTGCGATTCCCGCCCCGCCATTCGCCGCCACATGAACGTCTTTGTCGATGGCCGGCGCGCCACGCTTGATACACCCCTCAAACCGGGTGACGAGGTGTTCATCCTGACCGCGATCAGCGGCGGATAGACCGCCTGCCCTGGTTCCAACCCCGCTGCAGGAACGACCACGAAACTGGGAGGCCCGGATGAGTTCGACCCCTTTAGCCACACTCCTCACCGCAGCCGCCCTCAGTCTCGGGCTGTTCGGCCCGGCCGCCGCGGGTTCGTCCACCGAACCGCTCCGCCTTGCCGCCTCGCCGGCCGGTCAACAGCACGAGACACAAGGAGTGGACACCATGCCCAAGGACATCTGGATCAACCTTCCCACCCGCGACGTCGCCCGGGCGCGCGCGTTCTTCACCAGCATCGGATTCTCGCTCAACCCACATTTCGGCAACAGTGACGAATCGGTCTCGCTCGTGATCGGCGAAAAGGAGGTCATCGTGATGCTGTGGCCTGAAGAGAAGTTCTCGAATTTTGCCGATCACAAGGTCTCAGACCCGGAACGGGGCTCGGAAGTCTTGCTGTCCATTGGCGTAGAGAGCCGCGACGCGGTCGACGAGCTCGCCCGCAAGGTGGAGGCCGCGGGCGGGACCGTCTTTGGCAAGCCGGCGGAGATCCAGAGCTGGATGTATGGCATGGGCTTTGTCGACCTCGACGGCCACCGCTGGAACGCCGTCTACATGGATATGAGCCGGATGCCCCAGCAGTGAGGGGGTCCCGGCAAGCTGTCTCACTGCCTGCATCAGAGGAGTACCGAAAATGGATGCCATTGCAGCACGCGTTAGCGAAGAAGACGTGCAAAAATTTCTTAAATCCTACTTCGACAGCATGACCGCGCTCGATGTCGAGGCCATCGCCGCCCACTATTCCCCCGATATCATCGCCTATGACGCCATCGAAAAGCTCGAATTTGTCGGCCGCAACGCCTACAAGGCGCATTGGAAGGCCTGCCTCGACATGTGCAAGGCCATGACGTTCCAGCCGCACGACCTGAAGGTCCATGTCGAAGGGGACCTGGCCGTGGCCCACGCACTCGTGCGCTGCGTCGCAACCGGCGTCGACGGCACCGAGCACACGGGATGGATGCGCGCGACGATGGCCGCCCGCCGCAAGGACGGCGCGTGGGAGATCGTCCACGAACATCATTCCTCGCCCTTCGACCCCACCTCGATGAAGGTGCTCGATCTGAGCCCGGACAGCTAACCCTTTCCGGACCAATCGCGAAGATCCGCAGGGCGGCGTCATCTGGGCGTCGCCCCTCCCCGCCCGCTTGGAGCAACCGCGATGCCATTCGACCCGCTCGACCGCCGCTCCGTCCTGAAGGCCGCCGTCGCCGGCACCGCGCTCGCCGCGCCCGCCGCCGCGATGGCCGCACCCGCCGAGGAACCGGCAGGGCCAGATAGCGCCCGTGGACCAGCAACCCGATCCGCCGATGGCGGCGCCTTTGCGCGCTCCCGCCTGTCGCGCATCGACGATGCGCTCCAGCGCCACGTCGACAGTGGCCACCTGCCCGGCGCAGTCGCACTGGTCAGCCGGCGCGGCGATACCCACATAGCCGCCGCGGGCACGATGGCCTTCGACAGCGCCACGCCGATGCGGCCCGACACCATCGGCCGCATCGCCTCGGTCTCCAAGCCGATCGCCGCGGCAGCCGCAATGACCCTGGTCGAGGAAGGCCGCCTGCGGCTCGACGACCCGGTGGACGACTGGCTGCCGGAGCTCGCCGATAGGAAGGTGCTGCGCAGCCTTAACGGCGACCTCAAAGACACGGTGCCGGCGCACCGCCCCATCTCACTGCGCGACCTTCTGACGATGCGTTTCGGGCTCGGCGCGATCATGGCGTGGCCGCCGGAATATCCCATCCAGCAGGCCATGCTCGAGGCCGGTGTCGCGCCGGGGCCGCACCTGCCCGCAATGTCTCCCGATGCCTACATGGACGCGATCGGACGCCTGCCCCTCGCCCATCAGCCGGGCGAACGCTGGCTCTACGACACCGGGATGCATGTCCTGGGCATTCTCCTGGCGCGCGCGAGCGGGATGTCCCTCGGCGAATTCCTCAATGAGCGGCTGTTCGCGCCGCTCGGCATGATCGATACCGGCTTCAGCGTCGCCGCGGACGACCTCGACCGCCTTGCGACCTGCTACTGGACGGATCCCGACAGCGGCGAAGCGGTGGTGTTCGACGAGGCGCGTGGCGGACGCTTCGCCGCGCCCCCGGCCTTCGAGTCGGCCTCCGGCGGACTCATCTCAACCGTCACGGACCTGCTCGCCTTCGGCACGATGATGCTGGACCAGGGAGTCTACGACGGGACGCGCATTCTGTCCCGCGCCGCGGTCGAGGTCATGACGCGCGATCACATCCCGCCAGACCAGAAGGGCGCCTCCCATTTCTATCCCGGCTTCTGGGACGATCGCGGCTGGGGTCTCGGCATGGCCGTGGTGGCCCGGCGCGACGGCGTCGACCGCCAGGCCGGCAGCTTCGGCTGGGACGGTGGCTACGGCACCTCATTCTACTGCGATCCCGCCGAGGGGCTTGTCGGCGTCCTTATCACCCAGCGGGTCTGGGATTCCCCCGTTCCGCCACCGGTCCTGCGCGACTTCTGGACCGCCACCTATCAGGCACTTGCCGACTGAGTCAGACACAATCCCTGAGTAGAGGAGAAGACCATGGATCGCACGCTCAACGGCTTCGTCTGGTGCGAGCTGATCACAACCGATCTCGACGCCGCGCAAGCCTTCTATGGCGACGTTGTCGGCTGGCGCGCCGATCATGCCGGCATGGAAGGCAGCGACTACACCATCATCTCGTCCGGCGACATCCCGGTCGGCGGCATGATGACGCTGCCGCCCGAGGCCTGCGAGGCCGGCGTGCCGACGATGTGGATGGGGTATGTCAAGGTCGATGATGTCGACCGGGCCGCGGAACGCATCGCGGCCCAGGGCGGCACGATCTATCGAGCACCCGACGACATCCCAGGGATCGGCCGCTTCGCCGTCGCCGCCGATCCGCAGGGCGCCGTCTTCACGCTGTTTGCATGGGCGTCGCCGGAGCCACCCGCCGCAGCCCCGAACGCCCCCGGCCAGAATGGCTGGCGCGAACTGCGCACCAGCGATCCCGCCGCCGCCTGCGACTTTTACGCGGCCATGTTCGGCTGGGAGAAGGGCGAAGCCTTCGACATGGGCCCCGACGGCAAGTATCAGCTTGTCGGCCTGAACGGGACGATGTTCGGCGGCGTATCGCCGATGGAAACGGGCATGGTCCAGCCGCACTGGTTCTACTACTTCAATGTCGAGGACATCGACGACGCCCGGCGCAAGGTCGAGGTTGGCGGCGGCGGCATAACGCTCGAACCCGTCGAGGTGCCCGGAAGCGCCTGGATCATTCACTGCACGGATCCGCAAGGGGCGGCATTCGGGCTGGTCGGGCCAAGACAGTAGATCGACGCGCGCTTGCCCAACTCGGACATCGCTGGCGCCGCAAGATGCGACACCGCTAACTGTCGGCGCCGGTGAAAAACTCCCGGAGGATCGCCCGAACCACGCTGTGCCGGCCGAGCAGGAGATGGCCGCCCCTGTCGAAGTGTTCAAGCTGTGCCTGCGGCGCTGCGCCGGCAATCTGCTCGGCGGGAGTGCACCCGACGAGCAGATCGTCGCGGGCGCATATTACGAGGAGCGGGACCTCAAGATCGGCCAGGTCGGGATCGGCCAGCGCCCGCAGGACCCTCACATCGGTCTCCACGCCATCAATCCGCCGCTCGATCGGATGCACCTCGTCGAGCATTCTGGTGGCGAACTCCCGTTCCTCTCGCGGCGCGGCGGCGGCAACCTCCGGATAGACCCCCACGAGCCTGAAGACCAGCGGGCGGCTCACCCGATTGGCCGCCCAATAGCCGTAATCGCCGACCCCGCGCACCATGTCGAACAGAAAAGGCATATACATCACGAGCCGCCCGAACGGCGACTCGGTGGGTCCCAGGGCCGGCACCAGAAGGGCTACGGCCGAGACCCGCTCGGGCCAGCGCTTTGCCAGCGCCAGCGCGGAAGGCGCGCCGGCCGAGAAGCTCAGGACCGCTGTCTGCTCGATGCCCAGCGAATCGAGCAGCGCCACATAGGCTTCGGCTTGCGCGCGCGGACCGGCGTCGGCCGGTAGCGGGGTTCCGAGATAGCCGAAACGCGACGGCGCAACGACCCGGTGGTCGCCATCGACCAGCGCCCCGGCAAGCAACATCCCCTGGTCGAAGCCGCCGCCTGAGCCGTGAATGACCAGTACCGGCGGCCCGCTGCCCGCCTCGGCATATTGAATCGGCCCCATGGCGGTGTCGGCGATGCGGTGTTCCGCCGCGACCCGCTCCTCATGGGCCTCCAGATCGGCCTGATAGCCCGCACAGCCGCCCACAGCTCCCGCAAGGGCGGCGAGGACGATGGATGTAAGTGCGCTTCTAGCCTGCATTATGGGATGGACCCGGTCGAGAACATATTGCGGGTGACCAACTCCGGTTCGACAGGCCCCTCACCATGCCAGCGTCGCCCCCGGCGTGGCCAGCCAGCTTGCCGGCCACCCTTTCCGCCTGGTTACCCGAACAACCCGCTTCGCCTGGCTCAATCGCCCAGCGCAGCGCCTTCGCGGCGGGGGTCGCTGCCCCCTTCAAGCGCTGTCCCCGGAAGCGCAATCAGGTTGAGGCCGCTCGTCATGTCGACAACGACGACATCATGGCCGAACGCCTCGAGGCCGTCGACCCACGGCTCGATGCCCGGCATGCGTTCGAGCTCGAAGGGGCCGTTACGGCTGCCGAAGTTGAACAGTTCCGTGACTGCCTGCGCGTCCAGCCCCCAATCGATATGGGCGACGACAGCCTTGACCACATAGGGAATGATTCTCGCCCCGCCCGGCGAGCCGGCCACGAGGCGCAGATTGCCCGCCTCATCGATGACGATGGTCGGCGCCATGGACGAACGCGGCCGCTTGCCGGCTTCGACCCGGTTGGCGATCGGCCGCCCCTCGTCATCCTGCGCGACAAAGGAGAAATCCGTCAGCTCGTTGTTGAGCAGGAAACCGGCCGCCATGAGGCGCGAGCCGAAGGCAGATTCGATGGTCGTCGTCATGGAGATGGCGTTGCCATCACCATCGACGATGGAGATCTGACTGGTTCCAGGCGTCTCGGAGGAGGCGTCCTCGCCATTGTCGCGAGCGCCGGGCGGCGTTCCCGGCTCGGCTGTGCCACGCGTTGCGTCCTCGTCGATAAGCCCGCTGCGCTCGGCAAGATAGTCCGCATCGAGGAGCCCGGCGGGCACGTCGACATAGTCAGGGTCGGCCACATAGTGGTTGCGGTCCGCGAAAGCGAGGTTGAGCGCCTCACCGATCAGATGCAGCGCCCGTGGGCTGGGTGAGGTACCCAGATCGAACCGCTCCAGCTTTGCCAGCGTCATCTGCACGGCAAGCCCGCCCGAGGATGGCGGCCCCATCCCGCACACCGTATAGCCCCGATAGTCGGCACAGACCGGCTCGCGCTCCAGCGCGCGATAGCCGCGCAGATCCTCGGGTGTCATGTCGCCGGGATTGGTCCATGCCTCCTGCACCGCCGACACCATCGCCTCGGCGATGTCGCCCTCATAGAGCGCATCCGGCCCCTGCCGCGCGATTGCCTCCAGGGTGGCGGCATAGGCCGGGTTGCGGATGACCTGGCCGAGGGGGTGCGGCTCGCCCGCCGGGTTGAAGAAATAGTCGCGGGCCGCCGGCGAGAAGCCGTCCGGACCGATCCACGACAGCAGCGAACTGAGCCGCGGCGAAACGCCGAACCCGTCGCGGGCAAGCTCGATCGCGGGCTCGAACAGCTCCGCCCAGTCGAGTTTGCCGTGCCGGGCATGAACCTCGCCGAGCATGCGTAAGGCACCAGGTACGCCGACCGAGAGGCCGCCGGGAACGGCGTCGAGCCACTCCATCGGATCACCATGCTCATCGAGGAAACGTTCGGCGGTCGCGGCGGCCGGCGCGGTTTCCCGTCCATCCCAACTGGTGATCTCGCCCGTCTCCACCGCATAGTGCAGCAGAAAGGCACCGCCGCCGAGCCCGGATGACTGCGGTTCGACGAGGCCGAGCACCGCTTGGGCGGCAATCGTCGCATCGACGGCGCTGCCCCCATTATAGAGCATGACGCGGGCGGCGCGACTGGCAAGCGGGTGGGCGGTCACGACCATGTGCCGCGTGCCGGAAACGGGCTCGCCCGCCTCGCCGAGCACGGCTGTCGGCGGTTCTGGCGCGGCCCGGTCGAGCGCGGCGGCCGGAACAGCCGCCGCCGCCAGTATGGCTAGCCCGGCCACCACCCGGACGCCAATCGTGATCGAAATTGGCGGCATCATCGCGCTCCGCTCCCCGTGTCGTAGATCGGCCATTGCTATAGCAGGACGCTGCCCTGTCACAGGCACCGCGTCAAATGCACCGAATGTCAACGATCCCGGCTATCCTGCCTTGGCAATTCCATTATTGTGCGGCAGGGTGCAGCGTCTACTGGGGAATTCGGCCGTCAATGCCTGTACTGCGTCTCGCGATGGTGATCATGGCCGGCATTCTGGCTGCCGGTTGTGCCACCGCGCTCGACACGGCGCCGATCAATATTGCCGCCTCACCCGCCCTCGCCGCCGCCGAGGCAGACCAAACGGCGCCTCAGTTCGGCGAGACGGCGATCGGGCTCAGCTTCTCCGGGGGCGGCACC
>SKQW01000241.1 GCA_007118805.1 Rhodobiaceae bacterium
AACACGCTGGGGGCGGCGGCGGCCCTGACGATGATCCTGGCGCTCTACGCCATGTTCTCGAACCGCCAGAGCCTGTGGCTGACCGGCGTGCCGCTGCTTCTCATTGCCCTTGTCCTCATGGTGCTCAGCCAATCGAAGACCTCGCTGGGCGTAGCCGTCATGGCGCCCGTCCTTGCCTTTGGCCTCGTCCTGGCAAGCCGTGTGCTGCGTGTTTCGGCGGCGATCTCGCTGACCCTCGGCATCGGCTTCATCGTCCTCGTCTACTATCTGGGCAAGGCGTCGCATCTGTGGGATTTCCCGACTGTTGCCGGGGCTCTGTTCGGCGACCCGACCCTGACCTCGCGTACCGACATCTGGGGCTTTGCCACCGAAATGATCGCCCGCCGGCCCATCTTCGGCTATGGCTTCGAATCGTTCTGGGGGATCGGCCATGAGGGCCCGGCCCATCGTGAGGCACCGGGCTTCGTCTCGCAGATGCCGCACGCCCATAACGGCTATATCGATGTGTGGCTTCAGACCGGCATCGTCGGCCTGGTGCTCGTCGCCGCCTTCCTGGCCACCGCCGTGCATGCGGCGGCGCGCAGCACCCTGCCGCCGCGGCTGGCCTGGCTGTTCCTCACCCTGATCGTCTACATGATCGGCCAGAACTTCCTGGAATCGACTTGGTTCGCGACGCTGAGCTTCAGCTGGATCGGCCTTGTGGTCGCCGTCACCCTGGCCGCGCGTTGGCACCGCGGTGCGGCCGAGTCGGACGCGGGCTAACCCTCAGCTGCGGCACATCCAGCCGCGCAGATCGTCAAGGAAACCGTGCAGCGCTTCGATCTGGTCGATCGCGATGAACTCGTTGGGCTTGTGCGCCTGCTCGATCGACCCCGGCCCGAACAGCACCGTGGAGATGCCGGCGCGCTGAAAGTGCCCGGCATCCGAGCCGAACGAGACGACTTCCGTCGCGTTCGCCCCCGTCAACTCCTTCAACACCGCCACCGCCTCGCTGTCGGGGTCGAAGCGCAGGCCCGGATAGGCCGCATCCAGCACCGTGGTGATGTCGGCCAGCGGCTCGATCTTCTGCATCTCGGGCAGCAGCGTCTCCCGGATCCAGTGCTCGATGTCCGACAACACCTCCTCGCCATCCTCCTGGGGAACCGGGCGCAACTCCCAATCGAAGCTGCAGCTGCCGGCGATCACATTGCGCGCCGATCCGCCATGGATCGTACCGACGCTGAGCGTCGAATGGGGCGGCTCGAAGGGCGTGTCCCAGTAGCGCTCGGCAAGCTGGCGGCCAACCTCCTCCAGACGCGCGATCAGCCGCGCCGCGTAGAAGATCGCATTGACGCCCTTTCCCGGATCGGACGCATGGCCCTCCAGCCCGCTCACCGTCGTTGTCAGTTCAAAGCCGGCCTTGTGCCCGGCGACGATGCGCATTTCCGTGGGCTCGCCGACAATGGCGATATCGGGCTTCAGCCCGAGACTTTTCATGTGGTCGACGAGGATGCGCGCCCCTCGGCTCCCTGTCTCTTCGTCAAATGACAGGGCGATATGGAGGGGGCGCGCAAGGGCGGTCTGAGAAAATTCCGGCACCGCGGCGAGGACGCCGGCGATGAACCCCTTCATGTCGGTGGCCCCCCGCCCGTGCAGCAGGCCGTCGCGGTTCACCAGCGTGAAGGGTGGCGTGTCCCAGTCCTGAGGCTCGGCGGGGACCACGTCCGTGTGGCCCGACAGGATTACCCCGCCATCGGCATCAGGGCCGATGGTGGCAATAAGATTTGCCTTGTCGCCGCCCTCATCGAAGCTGAGATGCGACTCCACCCCGTAGTGATCGAGATAGGCGCGGACATGGTCGACGATGTCGAGATTGGGTGTCTGGGAAAGCGATTCGAAGGACACAAGCTCGCCCAGGAGCCCGATAGTGGTGTTGACGCGCTCGTCCATGCTCGACCTTCTCTGCGATGGGGAGAGGATGGCCGGGCACGATAGTCCACCCGAGCACCGCTTCCAACCGGCCCTCGACGCAGCCGGCGCGGAAATCTGTTGTTGCCCGTGCCCCCGTGACAGGCGCGGCATGGCGTATATGCTGCCAGCCGATCCGACGAGTGCAAGAGGGCTGAAAATGATCGTCATCGACGCGCAGGCCGTGCATGGCCTGATGGATTGGTCGCGCCAGGTCGCTGCCCTGCGCGCGGGACACGCAGGGCCCCGCCCCGCGATCGACGATCTGTTGATGCGCCAGTCGGGCTCGTCGCTGCTGGTGCGGGCCGCCTGGGCGGACGGCACCGGCATCGGCCTCAAGGCCGTCACCGTATTTCCACGCAACCCGGACCGCTCGCCGCCCCTGCCCGCTGTGCAGGGCCAGTTCCTCTTGTTCGATACCGAGGACGGCTCTGTTCAGGCGATCATTGACGGCGCCGCCATCACCGCCTGGAAAACGGCCGGCGATTCCGCCCTTGGGACCGATTTATTGGCCCGGGCGGACGCCCGGACGCTCACCATGGTCGGCGCTGGCGCCATGGCCGAGCCGCTGGTGCGCGCCCATCTGTCGGTCCGCCCCGGCATCGAGCGGATCGTCATCTGGAACCGCAGTGCAGCACGGGCAGAAGCGCTCGCCGGGCGGATCGGGGACACCGGACGCAGGATCGAAGTCCTGGCGGACCGCGCCGCCGCCATTGGCGAGGGCGATATCGTCTCCTGCGCCACCATGAGCAAGGATCCGGTGGTGCCGGGCGAGGCGCTCAAGCCGGGCGCCCATCTCGACCTTGTGGGCGCCTACACCCCCGACATGCGGGAGGCCGATGACGCCGCGCTGACCCGCGGACGGCTGTTCGTCGACGCCCGCGAGACGACGATCCACGAGATCGGCGAATTGATCATTCCGCTCAAAGCCGGCGTAATCTCGGAATCCGACGTGCTGGGCGATTTGTTCGACCTCGTTCCCGGCGGGGCGGGCCGCCAGTCGGACGACGAGATCACCATCTACAAGAATGGCGGCGGTGCCCATCTCGACCTCATGACCGCAGGGGCGATCCATGCGGCGTGGCGCGAAAAGAATGGCTGAGCGCCCGTACCGGCATAACCCGCCGCACTGAACTCGACGGCGGGGTCAGCCCCCCTTCGCCTCGCGCCGGCGGCGCATCAGGGCCTCGAGCTCCGCATCCGGCTTGTCCGGCAAGACGATCCGGACACTGACATGGAGGTCGCCACGACCGCCGCCGGGTTTGGGCAAGCCCTTGCCCTTCAGGCGCAGGGTGCGGCCGCTGCTGGTCCAGGCCGGGATCTTCATCTCGACCGCACCGTCCAGCGTCGGCACGCGTACCGGCCCGCCCAGGACCGCATCCTCAAGCGGAACGCTGAGTTCATGGCGTAGGTTGTTGCCGGCCACGGTGAACTGCGGATGGGGCCGGACGGTCACCTCGATGAGCGCATCGCCGGCCGGCCCGCCCATGGGGTCCGCCCGCCCCTGCCCCTTCAGCCGGATCTGCTTGCCGCTCTCGATCCCGGCCGGAATCTTCACGTCGATCTCCCGGCCGCCGCCCAGCCGGACCCGCTTGGTGGCTCCCTTGGCGGCGTCAACGAGATCGATTTGCAGCTTCGCACTTACATCCTCGCCGCGGCTGGACGCCTGCCGGGCGCTGCGGCCGCGCTGACGGGCGCCGCCAAAACCGCCGAAGCCGCGCCCGAACACCTGGCTGAGTATGTCATCCGGGTCGATATCGGCGGCCCCGCCGCCGGTGCTGGAATAGGTCCACTGCGTCCCGCCCGGCCCTGCCCGGCGATGCGTCCGCGCGCCACGCGGGCCGAACCCCTCAAAGCCGTGAAAGCGCGGATTGCCTTCGGCGTCGATTTCGCCGCGGTCGAAACGGGCACGCTTGTCCTTGTCGGTGAGCAGGTCATAGGCGGCTGTGGCCTCAGAGAAGCGTTCCTGGGCCTTGGGATCGTCGGGATTGGAATCGGGATGATAGGCCTTGGCCAGCTTGCGGTAGGCCTTTTTTATTTCGGTGTCATTCGCTGAGCGCGACACGCCTAGGACTTCGTAGGGATCACGCGACATGGAGGTCGACATTGCGGATTGCGTCAGGGTCGGAACGGATCGTCGCGGCGCCGGTAATGCCGACGCCCTTCGACCGCTAGATTTGGGGGGGCGCCACCGGTTTCACAAGGGCACGGGGGCGACTGCGCCCTACGCATGCTCGGTGATCGGCCTTACCCGCCAGAGATTGCCGTCGTGCAGGCAGGCATCCGCCACGACCTCCCGCGAGTCAGCTCCGTCCTCCGCGGTAATCGACAGGCGCCGGCAGGTTTGCCCGCTACTGGCGGAATAGACCGCGACCGCAACGATACTCCCCCGCTCGCCCGCAAGCCCGCGCCAGGCGAAGGTTTCACCGTCCTCCCCGTATTCGACCGCCCGGGCGACCGCCGAACGCATGCCACTCCACGCATCCTCTCCAAGCTGCTCGGAGATGCCCTCCTCTTCGACCGTCACCGCGATCGATCCGGTTGTCACCGGTGCAACCTCGCGGCTGTCCGACATGCCCGTCAGCGGCGCCAGCGGCACCGTGACCGGCATGGAGCAGCCAGTGGCAGCGGTGAGCGGCAAGGCCACGGCCCATCCGAGGACGCGGCGCCACCTCGTCAAACCCGACCGCCTCGGATATATCGTCGAAGAGACCATGAAAGCGGAGATCCTCAGGCAGTCGCCGATTGCCTGTTCGCAAGGGGTAACTTGTGTCTGAGTCAGCGACAAATTCCTTAACATTCCGTGATCCCGATTCGGCGGACGACCCGATTGAGCTGTTCAATGAATGGCTTGTAGAGGCTCATTCCGCCGAGCCCAACGATGCCAATGCGGCAGCGCTCGCCACGGTCGATGCCGACGGCATGCCGAATGTCCGGATGGTGCTGCTCAAGAATGCCGACGGACGGGGATTCGTTTTCTACACCAATCTGGAAAGCGCCAAGGGGCAGGAGCTGACCGCACAGGCGCGCGCGGCCATGTGCTTCCACTGGAAGAGCTTGCGCCGCCAGGTCCGGGTGCGCGGCAAGGTCGAAGCGGTGGCCCATGAAGAAGCCGACGCCTATTTTGCCACGCGGCCGCGCGGCAGCCGGATTGGCGCCTGGGCGTCGGCCCAGTCGCGCCCACTGGAAAGCCGCCTGGCGCTTGAGAAGTCGGTCGCGCGCTACACGGCCAAATACGGCGTGGGCGATATTCCGCGCCCGCCGCACTGGTCGGGCTTCCGTATCGTCCCGGTCGAGATCGAGTTCTGGCGCGACCGGCCGTTCCGTCTGCACGACCGGCGGGTCTTTCGCCGCACCGACGCCGCAGGACCATGGCAGAGCACCCGCCTCTATCCCTGACAACCTTGAAAGGACCACCCGATGGCCCTGCCGAACGAGCCCCGAAAGACGCTGATCCTGACCGGCGCAAGCCGCGGCATCGGCCATGCCACCGTCAAGCGATTCTCCTCGGCCGGCTGGCGGGTCATCACCTGTTCGCGCCATGCCTTCCCCGAGGACTGCCCGTGGGAGGCCGGCCCCGAGGATCACATCCAGCTCGACCTTGCCGACCTCGACAGCACGACCGCCGCCATTGGAGAAATGCGTCGACGCCTCGAGGCGGACGGCTCGCGCCTCAATGCGCTGGTCAACAATGCGGCGATCTCGCCGAAAGGGCCCGACGGCAGCCGCCTGGGCTCGATCGACACCGCCGCCGAGGACTGGATGACGGTCTTCCGGGTCAACTTCTTCGCGCCGATCCTGCTTGGCCGCGGGCTGATCGAGGAGCTTAAGGCGGTGCGCGGCGCGGTGGTCAACGTCACCTCGATCGCCGGCAGCCGGGTCCACCCCTTCGCCGGGGCCGCCTATGCCACGTCGAAGGCCGCCCTCGCCGCGCTGACCCGCGAGATGGCGCACGACTTTGGCCCATACGGCGTTCGCGTCAACGCCATCGCGCCGGGCGAGATCGACACCGCCATACTGTCTCCGGGAACCGACAAGCTGATCGAGCAGATTCCGCTGCGCCGCCTTGGCACCCCCGAGGAGGTCGCGCGTGTCATCCACGTGCTGTGCACCGAGGCCTCGTCCTATGTCACAGGTGCAGAGATCGCCATCAATGGCGGTCAGCACGTCTGACACGAGGGCCGCGTGAGAAAAGGGCGCGGGAGGCGGGCGGCCCACCGGATCGCCAATGCAGGATATTGCAGGCGATCCGGCCGACCGCGAAAGTTGCGCTCAGTCGGTGGCGTAGTCCGCCTCGCGGCCGAATTCCGGCCGGGGTGTGGGCGGGACGCGGCGCTTGGCCTCCTGATGGCAATAGATTGACGCTGCGGCAACGGCATGAATACCGATCCCGCACCAGTGCGACTGTTGAAGCTCCAGCGGAACGTGAAAGACGCGGTCCTGCGCCGATCGCTGAGGCATAACCGATACTCCGATACCAAACCTGCTTACGAGGATCCCGGTCTTGATGCCCGACTGCGGCTTAATGAAGGCGGGCAACTCGCCGAACTCCGCTCAACGGGACAATTATCGACAAAGTGAAAGTGAATGCGACACCCTGCCGCACTAACAACGGGTTAACCTGAACGCGGCGGCCCATTTCCCGACCGGCTGTGCCCCACTTGCAACATACGGGGACAGGCAGGCGCCGGGCAGCCGCGCATCCCGAGCCGCTGCCGGCTGGCCCGCTCTCCCCGGTCTGGCTATCCGCGCAGGCCCTGCCCGCTCACCCAAGCCTCGGCGTGATCGAGCGCGCGGGTCAAACGGTCGAACAGTTCGTCGATCTCGGCCTCGGAGATGATCAGCGGCGGGCACAGGGCAATGATGTCGCCCATCAGCGAGCGCAGGATCAGCCCCTCCGCCTCGGCGAGCGCCATGACTTTCGCGCCCACGCCGTCGGCGGGGGCAAAGCCGCGTCGGGACGACTTGTCGGCGACCAGTTCGAGCGCCCCCATCAGCCCCAAGCCCCGGGCGTTCCCGACCAGCGGGTGATCGGCCAGCGCGGCAAGCCGCTTTGCGAACAGGGGTGACTTGGCCTGCACCTGGCCCACGATGTTGTCGCGCTCGTAGATCTCCAGCGTCTTGAGTGCGACGGCGGCGGCCACCGGATGGCCCGAATAGGTGAAACCATGGCCGAAAGTCCCGATCTTGCGGCTTTCCTCGACCATCGCCTCATACATCGCCTCCGGCACCATCACTGCCCCGATCGGCTGATAGGCCGAGGACAGCGCCTTGGCCACTGACACCGTGTCGGGCCGGATGCCGAGCGCCTCGGCGCCGAACATGGTGCCCAGCCGCCCGAAGCCGCAGATCACTTCGTCGTCGATGAACAGGATGTCGTATTTGTCGAGCATTGCCTGGATCTTGGCGAAGTAGCCGGCCGGCGGAATGACCACGCCTCCAGCGCCCATCACCGGTTCGGCGATGAAGGCGGCGACCGTCTCGGGGCCTTCGCGCAGGATCATCTCCTCCAGGCTGGCCGCCAGGCGGTCGGCGAAGGCCTCCTCGCTCTCACCGTCTGCCGCATAGCGGTAATGGTGCGGGCAGTCGGTGTGCAGGATATTGGCGATCGGCAGGTCGAAATCGGTATGGTTGGCCGGCAGCCCGGTCAGGCTTGCCGAGGCGATCGTGACGCCGTGATAGGCGCGCTGGCGCGAGATGATCTTCTTCTTGGCCGACCGGCCGAGTGCATTGTTATAATACCAGGCGAGCTTGATCTGCGTATCGTTGGCCTCCGAGCCCGATGAGGCGAAGAACACCTTGGAGATCTCGCCCGGCGCGATCTCCTTCAGCTTCTCGGCCAGTGCGATGCCCGGATCGTGGCTCTTGCCGCCGAACAGATGCGAAAAGGAAAGCTTGCGCATTTGCTCGCTCGCGGCCTCGATCAGTTCTTCATTGCCGTAGCCCAGCGAGGTGCACCACAGCCCCGCCAGTCCCTCGATATAGCTCTTGCCGCTGGAGTCGAACACATGGACGCCCTCGCCGCGCTCGATCACCATGGGGCCGGTTTCGCGATGCTTGGCGAGATTGGTGTAGGGGTGCAGGACGGTCTCTATGTCGCGCACGGCGAGATTGGACAGGGGCTTCATCTGAAACGCTCCGGATAAGTTGCGGCACTCCTCGCCATCACTTGCGCCAAACGCGGCGGGAGTCAAAGGGCGACAGCTATGCGTTGGGCGGATAGGGCAGTGGCGCGGACCGCATGCGAAGGCTACTATTGCCCAGCAATCGCCATCATGGTCGGCGACCTTGGCAATTGCAGGACTGCCCGTTGTCAGTCGCAGCGCGGAGTATCGACATGTCCTTCTTGTTCCGGATCGCACCGTTCCTCATGGCGATTGCCCTGGCTTGGCCGGCCCTTACCGATACCGCCGACGCTGCCCAGGAAGGGCTGCTGATCCAGGCGCAGTATCGCGACCCGAGCCTGCCGATTCCGCAATGGCGACAGTCCGAGCCACGCTATCATGCCGAGCCGCGCGGATATTCGCCGCCGCCCTATGAGCGGCAGCGCACCTACCGGACGCCCCGCCGGCAATGGGACCGCGCCCCGCGCGGCTATTATCGCCGCGGCGACATCGCGGCGCAGCGGCGCGACGAGGCGCAACGGCGCTACCAAGCCCATCAGCGCTGGCTGGATCAGCATTATCCGCCCCATGATGAATGGGATCGGCGCCATGGCGGCTGGCGCA
>SKQW01000305.1 GCA_007118805.1 Rhodobiaceae bacterium
CGGTCTCCATTGCGCAAAGCCGATGCGCTCTGCGGCCCAGCGTCGAGCGTCCCGCCAATCGGTTCCGAGCTCTCGGGCAATCAGGTCGACGAACCCGCCGCCTTTGCCGGCCTCGTGGTCGTACCATTGGCCCGCCTTGGGGCCGTCAACAACGAGCGACAGGCTGCCGCGCCGGCCCCAGCGCCACTCGTGGCCCGTGCGCATGCGGGGTGGCCCGAGAAGCTCGCGGGCAAGCTCCGGCACCCGATGGCGCAACGCCGTGGCAAGCTCACTGCGAGCTGCCTCATCAACGACGCCGTGCGCCGCCGCATCTCGCGGGCTCGTCGGTATGTCGGGAAGGCGGGCCACGGCGCCGGGAAAGCCTCCTCGTTGGGCGTTGAGGAGGACAGGGGACGACAGGCGAGAGGCCTGAAACAGCCGCCCAAAATGCAGGCGACGACGATAATTTCAGGTCATTTTTGGGTTAGCTGGACTGCGCCGCAGCGCGATAGGCTTCGCGCAATCTGTTGGCGATCGTCTTCGCCGTTGCCGGCGGCAGGTCGGGATGGGTGGCGGTGAGCCACTCCGCCAGGACTTGAGCCTGTCTGTTGAGCGATGGCTCCAGTCGGCCGGCCTCGGCGCGGCGCTGCAACTCCTGCGCCACCTTATGCATCGCCGAGGGGCGTCCCGGTGCGCCGGTCCCCGGCACCTGCCGATCGGTGTGGGCCGCGGCCGCAGCTCCTTCTGCCTTGAGGATATGGACACCGCCGAGGTCGCCGCTCGGTCCGAACACACGGCCCCTGCGGATGTCCTTGATCTGCAGGTCCTGCCAGGCGGCAGCCGGAATGGGGCGCCAGGGACCAAATGGCGGCTCGGCCTGGCCCCAGGCAACTAGCTCGCCAGCGATCAACCGATCGACCAGCACCTGCTTGATCTGCCGGCGCAACCGGTTGAGCTCATTGTGCACCGCTCGCGCTTCGGGCGCCGTGTCGTCATCGCTCAGCAACGGTCCCGCCGAACGCCCCTGCAGCGCGCGGCGCTGCGCTGACTTGCGCTGATATGCGCGCCACAGTTCGGTCGGGCTGAACCGCTCGACCGCCTCGCGCAATGGGATGGCTCCCGCAGGCGGGCTGGCGGGCGCTTCGCTCATGATACTGCTGGACGCTTCAGGGCTGTCTCACTCGCCAGGGCATGACGGTCTGACGCCTCATCCTTGCACAGCACGGTGACGAGCTGGCGCGATCGATACCGATGCGAGAATCGGAATGGCTGCATGGCCGGCTTTGTCGGCCAAATCTCGGAAGCGTGCAAGATTCGCTTGGCTTCGCTCTGCTTCGACGAAGGGCAGTCAGCGGCACTCACGCTGAGCTTCTCGCGAGCACTTTCTTTTCCGCTACACCTCGCTAAACATCGGATTTTGCTGTTTTTTCCTGTTTGGGCGTGTTCATCTGGTGGCGACAGCAAGCGATACCGCACGATGAACCCCATCTCCCCCGACCGACTGACCGCCTCTGAGCGACTCGACGAGCTGGCCGCGATCCTGGCGGCCGGCGTGACGCGGTTTAAGGCGCGGCAGTCAAGGCAACATTCTCACGAGGACGGAGAAAGTTCGGTGGACATCACCGCCACCCCGGGCTCTCCCGTACTGAAGTCGACCTTCCCGACGAGGATGCGGCGGATGAAGTCGCGGCCGTCATTGGCCTGAGTGTGCCGGTAGGACTTCACGCCAAACTTGAATGGCCCGGAGTGATAGGTGATCGAGTTTACTTCGGGGCTTCGAAGGGTCCATTGGCTGGAAATCGTAAAAGGACCTCGTCTCGAAATGTGGGGCTCATCAGCTCGATGGCCAAATCGGTAGTATGCTGCGGATAGTACTGCGGCTACGGTCATGTGCACCAGCTCATGTTCAAGAATCGAGGTGGCCAAAGCCGAGCCCCATGCGATCCCCCACGGGCTCCTTCCTTCTTGGAAAGCACTGTTGGCAGAGGTCAAACGGATTTCATGGGCATGATTGTCGTAGAACCCCGACACCTGGAGCGCTCGCGATGATTCGTGGCTGGGATTGTAGACGGAAATCTCGACGCGCTCGTGAAATGACGGGCTGAATTCCGGCTCGATCTCGAAGCCGATCCCGACGAAATAGGACAGAACGCGTTTCAGCGCCTGGCAAGCGACCGCCACCTCTTCGATCGTGCCGGATACGGAGACTCTGTCATATCCACACTCGGCGGAGGCGCTTTTCGGCATGCTTGCGGCAACAGGACAGCGGCGCTCAAAGCCAGGTACCTTCCGCTCCTCAGGAATCGAATGGTCATGAGCACATGCTCCGCAGGAGGGACTGAACCCGACGTCCTTTCCAGGCTATGGAATGATTTGCTCCCTTCCGATGCTATTCGTGCCGCAGCGCCTCGATCGGATCGAGGTGCGCGGCGCGGCGAGCCGGGAAATAGCCGAAGATGACGCCGACAAGCGCAGAGAAGCCGAAGGCGACCAGCACGATCGCCGGGTCGAGCACGAACGGCACGCCCAGCGCACTGATCGCAAGGCCGGCGAGGACGAGCCCCAGCACGACGCCGATGACCCCGCCGAGCAGTGACAGCACCACCGCCTCGACGAGGAACTGCATCAGCACCTGACCCTCGAGCGCACCCACGGCCAGGCGGATGCCAATCTCACGTGTACGTTCGGTCACCGACACAAGCATGATGTTCATGATGCCGATGCCGCCGACGATCAGGCTCACCGCCGCAACAGCCCCGAGAAGCCCGGTCAGCACGGCCGTCGTCCCGGCCATGATGTCGACAATCTCCTTCATGTCACGCACTGAGAAGTCGTCCTCACGCCCGGGCCCAATGTTGCGGCGTTCACGCAGCAGGCGCTCGATGTCAGCCTGCACCCCCTGCGTGTCGACGCCGTCGCGCGCCGAGACATAGATCGTGTTGACGTCGGAATTGCCGGCGATGCGGCGCTGGAAGGTGCGCAGCGGAATCAGGACCGTGTCGTCCTGATCGACACCCATGCTCGATTCGCCCTTCTGCGCCAGGAGGGCTATGATCTCGCAGGGAATGTTCCCGACCCGGATGGTCTGGCCGATAGGAGAGGCGCTGCCGAACAGGGCCTCGCGCACCGTCTCGCCAATCATACAGACAGCTCCCCCGCCGCGCAGTTCTCCTTCCGAGAACTGGCGTCCAGCCACCAGCGCCCAGTTCTGGGTGATGAAGTAGTCATTGTCCGTGCCGACGACGACCGTCCGCCGGTTCTGCGCGCCGGAGACGACCGTGAGCCTTCTCTGGGCGACCGAGGCGACCGCCTGCAGGCCGCTGAGCTGCGACTTCAGGGTTTCGACGTCGCGAACGGTAAAAGGCCTTGCCTCCATTCCCACCGCCTGTGGGCCAAACTGTCCCGGCCGCACGAACAATAGGTTGCTGCCCAGTTGTGCAAGATCGGCCGTCACCTTCGCTGTCGTGCCGTTGCCGATAGTCACGAGCGCGATCACCGAACCCACGCCGATGACGATGCCAAGCATGGTCAAAAATGACCGCAGCGCATTTCGGCGGATCGCCTTCCAAGCCAGTTTCCCGGCCTCGAGGAGCATCAGGCCGCCTCCACCTGCGGCAGATCTGAGGCGACCTTACCATCAACAAAACGCACCACCCGATGCGCAAAGGCGGCGATGTCAGACTCATGGGTGACCATGATGACCGTGATGCCCTGCTCGCGGTTCAGGCTGGAAACGAGGTCCATGATCTCGCGGCTCTTCCTGCTGTCGAGATTTCCCGTCGGCTCGTCAGCAAGGAGTAGCGCAGGGCTGGTGACGATGGCCCGCGCGATCGCGACGCGCTGCTGCTCGCCGCCGGACAATTCGGAGGCGGTATGATGCTCGCGGCCGCGCAGCCCGACACGCTCCAAAGCCTGCAATCCCAAGCTACGGCGTTCCCGTTGAGGAGTGCCACGATAGATCAACGGAAGCTCGACATTCTCCAGCGCCGTGGTACGCGGGAGCAGATTGAATCCCTGGAAGACGAAGCCGAGGAAATGCCGCCGAATGAGTGTTCGCTGATCGCGGATCAGTCGGCTCGCCGGGGTGCCGATAAATCCATACTCTCCGGATGTCGGCATATCGAGGAAGCCGATGATGTTCATGGCGGTCGACTTGCCCGAGCCGGAGGCGCCCATGATGGCGACGAACTCCCCTTTCGCGATGGACAGGTCGATCCCGTCCAGCGCGCGCACGGCGGCGGCACCTTTCCCGTAGACCTTCGTGACGTTGCGAAGCTCGATCAATGGCGGTCTGGAGCTGCGGGGCTGCGTCACGGTGAGCCTCTCAGCGCATGCCGGTGATGACAGGATCCCCCGCGCTGAGATCGCCGGACACGATCTCGGTAGTACGGCCGTCGCTCTGGCCGACCGTCACGGGCACACCGGCGGCGATGCCGTCGCGAAGAACCCACACCACGCGATCTGGACCATCAGGGCTGGGGAGGCTTGCAGTGCGGAAGCGAGGCGGGCGGGGGATGATGAGCTCCAGAACGCTCAAGCTCGAGCCGGTCTCCTCTTCCGCAGGCGGTAAGAAGCGCAGCGCTGCATTCGGGACCAGCAGCACCTCGTCCACCTCCTGAACGACGATCTCGGCAGTGGCGGTCATGCCAGGGCGCAGCAGGCGCTCCGAATTGTCGATGATAAGCACCGCCTTGTAGGTGACGACACCCTCCACTATCTCCGGCGCGTAGCGGATGTCGCGGATGTCGGCGGGGAACCTGCGGCCGGGATAGGCATCCACCATAAAGCTCGCCCGCTGGCCGACGCCCGTCTGCCCGACGTCGGCCTCGTCGACATCGACCTGCAGTTCCATCTGAGAGAGGTCCTCGGCGATCGTGAACAAGACCGGTGCCTGCAGCGAGGCGGCAACTGTCTGTCCCGGCTCGATATTACGATCGAGCACGATGCCGCTGATCGGAGAACAGATGCAAGCCTTCGAGAGGTTGGTCTCGTTCACCTGGACCTCGGCTTGGGCAACGCGCACATGGGCGACCGCGCTGGCATGCGCGGCGAGTGCCCGCTCATAGGCCGCCTGGGCAAGCGCAAGCTCCTGCGCGGATACAACGTTACGCTCAGCCAGGGTCTGCCGGCGCTCGTAATTGCCCAGCATCTCTTCGATCGTCGCCTGCGCCTCGGCGACGCGCGCCTCAGCGGCGGCGAGTTGTGCACGCGAGCTTTCCAACGTTGCCTCGAGCCGTTCCGTGTCGAGCTCGGCAAGCACCTCGCCCGGCTCGACCGGGCTGTTGTAGTCGACCAGTACCTTGCGCACCGTGCCTGAGAGTTCGGTCGAGATCTCCACCTTGTTGGTCGGCTGCACCGTGCCGGTCGCGGTGACCACGACGGTCAGATCCCCAATTCGCGCGGGCTCGGTCAGGTAGGCCATGGCAGGCTCGCCGTCGCCCAGGAGCCAGTAGGCGCCGCCGCCGATCGCGAGCCCCACCACGACGATGACGGCGAACCGGCGAGTCCATCGCCCTTTTCCGGCACGGACATGCGCTGACAGCACCGCCTCCACGTCCTGCGGGCTCGCGCGCGGCGACTCCAGTCTCGCGTCCACGCTTCGTTGCTCTTTCCTGTAAAACGCCTGCTCCGCCGCTTATCGCCATAGTGTGTTCTGAAAACACTGATTTGCATCAAACCGCCCACGATGTGCGGCATTCGAACATCACCGGACTCACGTGTGGCCAAAGCGAGTACGGAGCGCAGAGCGCGGGGAGTCGGCTCGGCGCGACATCCATCTTCCCGCCTTCAGGAACGGACTTGCCGCAAGAAGTCTTCGGCTGGCGCGCCGGGGCTGGCGCCCACTATTGCTCGCCATCTGGGCCGCCGCTGACGCAATCATCATCCAATCCCCGTCCTTCTGGAGGTACACTTCGGGCCCGCAGTCTGGCGCAAATTGCGGCAGTGATCCGATCCGTTATGTGCAGGTGCTGTGTCCGATGAACCGGGGCGGGGTCGGCGCCCGCTCGCTCAACATCGAGCTACAGGCGGCCTTGCAACGGTCCGGCGAACAGAAGGTGGAACGCTTCGGCTGGACGTTCGCGGCCGGCGACAAGGTCATGCAGATCGAGAACGACTACGACAAGGAGGTCTATAACGGCGACATCGGCAATCTGCAGGTTGTCGATCTGGAATTCGGCGAACCCACCGCCAGCTTCGATGGCCCGGTGTTTGGGCAAGTCGGGAACTCAGCTCGATGCCGCTGTTATCTTCGAGGTCGAGCTTGCAGGTTGAAGGTAGTGGTGCGCCGACATATGCTCACCGGGCTCACAGCGACGGCCTCTATCGAGGCGCAATCGATCGCGCATATCAAAAGAGCATTAGTGGGTAGAATGGGGGGGCGTCTTGCTATCTGCAGTAGATATCTTTGAGCATTTTAGCACGTCGGATGCCGAGTGGATCCTCTCGACCGCTGCGGAAATAGACCTTTCTCAAGATGACATTCTCATCACCGCAGGTGGACAGGTAGATTTCCTCTACTTCGTCATGCAGGGTCTCCTCGGCATATTCGTGCCCAATGTCAATGAGAAGCTGACAGTGCTGGGCCCAGGCGATCTCGTCGGTGAGATGTCGTTGCTGGAAGCCCGCCCACCCACTGAATCGGTGATTGCTCTCGAAGCAACGAAAATTCTGGCGCTGCCCCACTCAGCTGTTCGATCGAAAGGTGAGGAGGATCCATCGTTCTCCGCCCGCCTCCACTTCGCCTTGGCTTGCCTATTGTCGCAGCGCCTCCGGCGAGCCAATAGACAACTGGCCGTGCAGACCGATACCGATACCGTGAACCGCACCGGCAATCCCGAGTGGAAGCGGTTGGCAATGGCCATGCAGGAGTTCAAGGAGTTACTGCACGAAGCCAATCAGACAGCACTCAAGAATGAGGACCTCGTGCCGGAGGAGGCTGCTACCAGGGTCGTGGACCGCTTCCTGACGTTCCTCCCCTTGATGAACGAAGTCCACGACGCGGCAGAGGGGGACGATCGGTTGGTGGAGGAAATCGGACTTAGGTCTCAGTACGAGTTCCTTCCCTACCTGTTACTGACCGAGACGGCAGAGCGCTTTTATTCCAAGCCGCGAGGCTATGCCGGCGACTACTGGTCGATCGAACTGATGTATCGCAACCAGCCCAGTGGTACGAGCCGGATTGGCGCTTTGGTGGACCGCTGCTTTCTGAGCGCGCCAGCTTGCGCCGCCGTGCGCAACCGCCGGGGGCTGCTGGCCGAAGAAATCGCCTCGACAATTGCTGACAGGACGGAGAGCCCTGCTCAAATTTCGAGCCTTGCTTGCGGCCCGGCCTCCGAGGTGTTCGACGTATTCGAAACCGTCAACGATCGCTCGCAGGCAAAGTTCAACCTGCTTGACATCGACTTGCAGGCGCTGGCCTTCGTGGCAGAAAGGCGAGACAAGTCCCGTTTAGGGCGATCCATATCCTTGATCAGCGAAAACCTAATAAACCTCATTCTGGGTCGTAGCGAAGCGCCCGTTGCCAAGCAGGATCTAATCTACAGCATTGGCCTAATTGATTATTTCAACGATAAGCTGGTCGTGAAACTTCTCAACCTGATCCACGGCATGCTCGACGAAGGGGGGCGCGTTATCCTTGGCAACTTCCATCCACGCAATTCGGCGCGAGAGTTTTCAAATCATGTCCTTGATTGGAAACTCATCCATCGTACCGAGGATGACATGAACCGGCTGTTCGCGGCTTCATATTTTGGGCGCCCTTGCACCAACATCCGGTTCGAGGCCGAAGGGATCAATCTGTTCGCCGAGTGTATGAAGCAATGACGGCTGGCACGGGTGTTTTTAAACACATGAATCGTCCTGGCGAGGTCTGATATTTTCCCTGCCCTGCCGGGCATCTTCATCCGGACCGCAGGCTCGCGAACCGCAGGCGAATAGCTGTTGCCGTTCATCATCATGGCTCCTTTTTCTCAAGAATCAGAGCCCCCAACAATCCCCGTACAGTTCTGCCTCGACCTGCGCGCCGCCAACTCTTTCAAAGACGATCCCTCCTTGAGAGGTCTGTTCGCATGGCGCCTAACTAGGCAAGCGCATTCCGTTGATCTGGATCAACAGCGCATTCTGCAATCCCGATATTCTTTCTAGTCGGCGAAACGGGGGCCGTTGGAGGTTCCTATGAAATCAGTCAATCTCATCACTCTCGTCTTGGTAATTGTCGGCGGCGTGAACTGGGGTCTTGTTGGTCTGTTCAATTTCGACTTGGTGGCGATGATCTTAGGTGCAGGAACATGGCCAACCAGGATTGTGTACATGGTGGTCGGCGTTTCGGCCCTATGGCAGCTCGTCCCCCTGTCGCAGGCCATCACGACCGACGAACCGCCCGCACTTAAAGCGCATTGAATGTGAGTGAGCGGCGCACGATTGAAGGCTGTGCGCCGCTCATCTCGCCATTCAACGGACATTCCCCAGGTGCCCCCGAATTCGACCGCCGCCTCCGACCGCCGCTGAACTGAGCAAGCGTCGGACACAGATGAACCAACTGGTGCAGGCCCTTCAGAACGATCTTGCTGCTCACGATGCCGCGAGCGTGGCTGCAGTGGTTGAGCAGATCGTGACTGAGACGAAATTTACGGACTTCGCAGCCAAGCGGGTGATGGCAATGCTCGAGAAGGTGA
>SKQW01000266.1 GCA_007118805.1 Rhodobiaceae bacterium
CGATGGCGGTGCCGCGGCTCGACAAGGTCGTCGTCAATATGGGCGTTGGCGAGGCGGTCGGGGACTCGAAGCGGGCGCAGTCGGCGGCTGGCGATCTGGCGCTGATCACCGGCCAGAACCCGGTGGTGACCCGTGCGCGCAAGTAGATCGCGACCTTCAAGCTGCGCGAGAACATGCCGATCGGGGCCAAGGTCACGCTACGCAGGGCGCGCATGTACGAATTTGTCGATCGCCTGATCAACATCGCGCTGCCGCGGGTGCGCGACTTTCGTGGGTTGAGCCCCAAGAGCTTTGACGGGCTCGGGAACTTCGCCATGGGGGTGAAGGAGCACATCATCTTCCCGGAGATCGACTATGACCAGGTCGATCAGATCATGGGCATGGACGTGATCATGTGCACCACCGCCAAGACCGACGAAGAGGCGCGGGCGCTACTCAAGGCATTCAACTTTCCGTTCCGGGCCTGAGCCCGGCGAGGATACTCAGGAGACTTTCGCATGGCGAAGAAGGGCATGGTCGAGACCAACAAGCGCCGGATGCGGCTGGCAAAGAAGTTTGCCGGCAAGCGCGCGCGCCTGAAGGAGATCGCCGACGATCAGTCGCGCTCGATGGAGGAGCGCTTTCAAGCCCGGCTTAAGCTGGCCGAGTTGCCGCGTAACGCGGCGCCGACCCGTATACGTAATCGTTGCGCCGTCACGGGACGCCCGCGCGCCTATTATCGCAAGCTGAAGCTGTCGCGCATCGCCCTTCGGGATCTGGGCTCCAGGGGTCAGATTCCCGGACTGGTGAAGTCGAGCTGGTGAGGACGACACGATGAGCATCTCCGATCCGCTGGGCGACATGATCACCCGCATCCGCAATGCGCAGATGCGCAGCAGTAACCGAGTTTCGACCCCGGCTTCGAAACTGCGTCGTAGCGTGCTCGATGTCCTGCAGGCCGAGGGCTTTATTCGCGGCTACTCCGCCGTCGACTATGACGGCGGAAAGAGCGAGTTCGAGATCGAGTTGAAGTATTTCGACGGCGAGCCGGTCATCCGCCAGATTCAGCGGGTTTCCAAGCCGGGCCGACGCGTTTATGCCTCGGTCAAGACATTGCCGGTTGTCAATAACGGCCTCGGGGTTTCCATCGTCTCCACGCCGAAGGGTGTCATGCCTGACTGGCGGGCGCGCGAGGAGAATGTCGGTGGCGAGGTATTGTGTCGCGTCTTTTGACGGCGCTGCACGAACGGAACGACGGAGAGCACTCGATGTCGCGAATTGGAAAGGTGCCGGTGGCCGTGCCGAACGGCGTTACGGCGGCAATCGATGGTCAGACGGTTTCGGCCAAGGGGCCGAAGGGAGAGCTGTCGGTTGTGCTGAACGACGAAGTGTCAGTGGCGATGACGGACGATGGAATCAAGGTGTCCCCGCGCGACGAGTCGAAGAAGGCGCGCGCCATGTGGGGACTGTCGCGCACGCTGGTCTCCAATATCGTCGTTGGCGTGTCGGACGGGTTCACGCGGCGGCTGGAAATCAGCGGCGTGGGTTATCGGGCGCAGCTTCAGGGCAATACGCTGCAGCTGGCGCTCGGATTTAGCCACGACGTGCACTATCCGGTCCCCGAGGGCATCTCGATCGAGGTGCCGCGGCCGACCGAAGTGGTGGTGTCCGGCATCGAGAAGCAGCGCGTCGGGCAGGTTGCCGCCGAGATCCGGCGGTTCCGGCCGCCGGAGCCTTACAAGGGCAAGGGCGTGCGTTATGCGGACGAGTTCATCCTCCGTAAGGAAGGCAAGAAGAAGTAGCGGAATTAGGCCATGAGCAAGCGATTGACGAGAAGCGAGAAGCGCAGCATGCGCGTGCGTCGGGCCCTGAGGCGAGTGGCCAATGGCCGTCCGCGTCTTAGTGTATTCCGCTCGTCCAAGCATATCTATGCGCAGATCATCGACGATGCGCAGGGGCGCACCTTGGCCGCTGCGTCGAGCCTGGAAAAGGATATGCGGGGCAAACTGAAGACCGGCGCTGACACGGCAGCGGCGGCCGAGATCGGCAAGCTCGTGGCCGAGCGGGCGACGAAAGCCGGTGTCAAGGATGTCATTTTTGATCGTGGGAGCTATCTCTTCCACGGACGGGTCAAGGCGCTGGCCGATGCGGCCCGAGAGGGCGGACTGAACTTCTGACAATGCCTGAAAGGGCGCCTATATGAAGGGAATTGTGACGTGGCGGGTCCGATGAGAGAAGAGCGCGAGCGCGACGGCGAGTTTACAGACAAGCTCGTGCACATCAATCGCGTGGCCAAGGTGGTCAAGGGGGGCCGGCGGTTCGGCTTCGCCGCGCTTGTGGTGGTCGGCGATCAGAAAGGCCGGGTCGGCTTCGGCCACGGCAAGGCGCGCGAGGTGCCCGAGGCGATCCGCAAGGCGACCGACGCTGCCAAGCGCTCGATGATCCGCGTGCCGCTGCGCGAGGGTCGCACCCTGCATCACGACGTGTCTGGGCGCTGGGGGGCGGGCAAGGTGCTGCTCAGGGCGGCACCGGCGGGAACCGGTATCATTGCCGGCGGCCCGATGCGTGCCGTGTTCGAGACGCTCGGGGTGCACGACGTGGTGGCCAAGTCGCTCGGCACGTCGAACCCATACAACATGGTCCGTGCAACCTTCGAGGCGCTCAAGACCGAGGACAGCCCGCGCAGCGTCGCGGCGCGCCGCGGGATGAAGGTCTCGACGCTTCAGAGCCGGCGCCGCGATACGCTGGCCGATGCGGCGGCCGAAGGCTGATGGAGCAGGGACAGGCAGCCATGGCGAAGGCGGGAAAAACGATTACGGTCGAACAGATCGGCAGTCCGATCCGGCGGCCGAGCGACCAGCGGGCAACCCTGGTCGGACTCGGCCTTAACAAGATGCATCGGCGCAGGACACTGGAGGACACGCCCGCCGTGCGCGGCATGATCCGGAAGGTGGCGCACTTGGTGCGGGTCGTCGAGGACAAGTGAGCGGAGCCACAACGATGAAGCTCAATCAACTGGCGGACCGCCCGGGCGCCAATAAGGCACGTAAACGTGTCGGCCGGGGTATCGGCTCGGGCTCCGGAAAGACAGCGGGACGGGGCCATAAGGGCCAGAAATCGCGCAGCGGCGTGGCGATCCATGGCTTCGAAGGCGGCCAGATGCCGCTGACCCGCCGCCTGCCCAAGCGCGGTTTCAACAACCCGTTCCGCAAGCGGTATGTCGAGGTCAATATCGGCCGTGTGCAGCAGGCGATCGATGCTGGGCGGCTCGATACGAAGGAGCCGGTCACCGCCGAGACCCTGACGGCGGCCGGGGTGATCCGCCGGGCGAGGGACGGTGTCCGCCTGCTCGGCGAGGGCGAGCTGACGGCAAAGGTGGAATTTCGGGTCAGCGGGGCCTCCAGGAGTGCCGTGTCGGCGGTGGAGAAGCTCGGCGGCAAGGTCGAGCTTGTTGCACCGGCAAAGGCCGAGACCGGCGAGACGAGCGATCAGCCGCAAGCTGAGTGAATGCGAACGACAGGGCCGGATGCGCCTGACGAGGCGGCCGGAACTGCGGAGTGAGAGATGGCGTCAGCAGCAGAACAACTCGCGGCCAATCTGAATTTTGGCGCGATCGCCAAGGCGACCGAACTCAAGAAGCGCATCTGGTTCACGCTGGGTGCGCTCTTGGTTTATCGGCTCGGCACTTATGTGCCGTTGCCGGGGATCGATCCGGTCGCGCTGGCCGAGATGTTCCGCCAGCAGGCGACCGGCATTCTGGGCATGTTCAACATGTTCGCCGGCGGCGCCGTGGGGCGGATGGCGATCTTCGCCCTGTCGATCATGCCATATATCTCCTCCGCGATCATCGTTCAGCTGCTGACGGCGGTGTCGCCGCACCTGGCCCAGCTCAAGAAGGAAGGCGAACAGGGCCGCAAGCAGATCAACCAGTATACCCGCTACGGCACGGTGATACTGGCCACCCTGCAGGGTTACGGCATATCAGTTGGGCTTGAGGGCAGCGGCAATGTGGTGATCGATCCGGGCTTGTTCTTCCGGATTTCCGCCACGATTACGCTGGTTGGCGGCACCGTGTTTCTGATGTGGCTGGGCGAGCAGATCACGCAGCGTGGCGTCGGCAATGGCATTTCGCTGATCATTTTCTCCGGTATCGTGGCCGAGCTGCCCTCGGCGATTGCCGGTACGCTGGAGCTGGGTCGTCAGGGTGCCATCTCTACCTTCATCATCCTGGCCGTCATCCTGATGGCGATCGTCGTCATCGCCTTCATTGTTTTCATGGAGCGGGCTCAGCGCAGGCTGGTCATACAGTATCCCAAGCGACAGGTCGGCAATCGCGTCTTTCAGGGCGATTCCTCCCATCTGCCGCTGAAGCTGAACACGGCCGGCGTCATTCCGCCGATCTTTGCCTCCTCGCTCCTGCTGCTGCCGATCACCGTGGCAAATTTCTCGGCTGGCGAAGGGCCGGACTGGCTCGGCGTGGTTACCGCCCATCTCGGGCAGGGACAGCCGCTGTTCATGGTGTTCTACGCATCCATGATCATCTTCTTCGCCTTCTTCTATACCGCCATCGTGTTCAATCCAGCGGACACGGCCGACAATCTGAAGAAGCATGGCGGGTTCATTCCCGGAATCCGTCCCGGCGAGCGCACGGCGGAGTATATTGACTACGTCTTGACCCGCATCACCACCGTTGGGGCGCTCTATCTGGCGTTGGTCTGTCTGATGCCGGAGTTCCTCATCGCCAACTGGAACCTGCCGTTCTATTTCGGCGGCACCTCGCTGCTGATCGTGGTCATCGTGTCGATCGACACCGTCGCGCAGGTGCAGGGACATCTCCTTGCCCATCAGTATGAAGGGTTGGTCAAGAAGGCGAAGCTCCGGGGGGCGCGACGCAAATGAGGCTGATCCTGCTGGGACCGCCCGGTGCGGGGAAGGGCACACAGGCCGCGCGTTTGCGCGACGGCTACGGCATCTGTCAGCTGTCCACCGGCGATATGCTACGGGCGGCGGTTGCCGCTGGCACGCCGATCGGCCTCAAGGCCAAGGACATCATGGAGCGGGGCGACCTGGTCCCCGACGAGGTGGTTGTCGGTATCATTTCGGAACGCATCGATCAGCCCGATTGTGCGAACGGGTTCATTCTCGACGGGTTCCCGCGGACCGTTGCGCAAGCCGAGGCGCTCGATCGGCTGCTTCTGGAGAAAGGGCTGGCGCTCGAGGCCGTGATCGAGCTTTCGGTCGACGAGGCGATCCTCATTGAGCGCATCGAGAAGCGCGCACGCGAGAGCGCCGACGGGCCGCGCGCCGACGACAATGCCGACGCCCTCCGCAAGCGCGTCGAGGTCTACAGGGCGCAGACCGAGCCCCTGATCGCCTATTATGAAGAACTGGGGCTTCTGCGCCGCGTGGACGGGATGGCCGACATCGACACGGTGTGGTCGGAGATCGTCGACGTGCTGGGCAGTGCCCCGGGGCGGCAGACCGCCGCCGGCGGGCGTGCTTGACGGGGCGAGCGACAATGCTATATCCAGCACTCCTCATTGAGGTGGTTAGATTTTCCAGGGCGCCGGGCTCCGAGCACCGGTTCGCCCTATTGTGCGTTGGTCAGGCAAGCTAGACCGGATCGAAGGATACGGCCCCGAGGGTGGCCGGCGGATGGGAGCTTAAGAACGTGGCCCGAATTGCAGGCGTCAACATTCCGACGAACAAGCGTGTTGAGATCGCGCTGACCTATATCCATGGGATTGGCCACACCAAGGCCAAGGAGATCTGCAGTCAGATCAGCATCGCGCCGGAGCGCCGAGTGAACCAGCTCTCGGACTCCGAGGTCATGCAGATCCGCGAAGTGATCGACAGCGGCTATCTGGTCGAAGGCGATCTGCGCCGCGAGGTGGCCATGAACATCAAGCGGCTGATGGACCTTGGCTGCTACCGGGGCTTGCGGCATCGCCGCGGGCTTCCTGTACGTGGCCAGCGGACCCATACCAATGCCCGCACGCGCAAGGGGCCGGCCAAGCCGATTGCGGGCAAGAAGAAGTAGCTTGCGCCAATGGTGAGGCGGCCTTGTAGGTCGCCGCCTTACGCGCATCTGGTGGAGCCGCCGGAATCACGGCGGTGTTGAGATCACGACAGGGAACCGAGAATGGCTAGAGATACAACACGCGTACGCCGCCGCGAGCGCAAGAACATCACCTCCGGCGTGGCGCATGTGAACGCAACGTTCAACAACACGATGATTAGCATCACCGATGCCCAGGGCAATGCAATCTCCTGGTCGTCGGCCGGATCGATGGGCTTCAAAGGGTCGCGGAAGTCGACGCCCTATGCTGCCCAGCTTGCCGGGGAGGACGCCGCCAAGAAGGCGGCCGAGCACGGTATGCGTACCCTCGAGGTCGAGGTGAAGGGGCCGGGTTCGGGGCGCGAATCGGCGCTGCGGGCGTTACAGGCGGCCGGCTTCACCATCACCTCGATTCGCGATGTGACGCCGATTCCGCACAATGGGTGCCGGCCGCGCAAGCGGCGTCGCGTCTGACAGCTTACCATACGACGCGCATGGCGCGTCTGCGCGCCCCGGCATTCGGGCCGAATCCCGCTGTCAGGGCGCAGCCACAACCCGACGAGGCTAGACCGTGATTGAGAAGAATTGGCAGGAGCTGATCAAACCGAACAAGCTCGAGGTGAGTGCGGGCCGCGACGGTCGGCGCTTGGCAACGCTGGTCGCCGAACCGCTGGAGCGCGGTTTCGGTCTGACGCTTGGCAATGCGCTGCGGCGTGTCCTTTTATCGTCGCTTCAGGGTGCGGCGGTAACCTCTGTGCAGATCGACGGCGTGTTGCACGAGTTCTCGTCGATTCCGGGCGTGCGTGAGGACGTCACCGACATCGTGCTCAATGTCAAGGATATCTCGCTGCGCATGCAGGGGGACGGGCCCAAGCGCATGGTGGTGAAGAAGCAGGGGCCGGGTCCCGTAACCGCCGGCGACATCCAGACCGTAAGCGATATCGAGGTGCTCAATCCCGAACTGGCGCTCTGCACACTCGACGATGGCGCCGAGATTCGCATGGAATTCACCGTTGCGACCGGCAAGGGCTATGTCGCCGCCGACCGTAACCGCCCGGACGACGCCCCGATCGGGCTGATCCCGGTGGACAGTCTGTACAGCCCGGTCCGCCGTGTCTCCTATCAGGTCGAGAACACCCGCGAGGGTCAGATCCTCGACTATGACAAGCTGACCTTGGAGGTCGAAACCGACGGCTCGCTGAGCCCCGAGGACGCGGTCGCCTACGCGGCCAGAATCCTGCAGGATCAACTCGAGATTTTCGTCAACTTCGAGGAGCCCAAGGCTGAGGTCGCCGAGGAAATGGTGCCGGAGCTGGCGTTCAATCCGGCGCTTTTGAAGAAGGTCGATGAGCTCGAACTGTCGGTGCGCTCGGCGAACTGCCTGAAGAATGACAATATCGTCTATATTGGCGACCTGATCCAGAAGACGGAAGCCGAGATGCTGCGCACGCCGAATTTCGGCCGTAAGTCGCTTAACGAGATCAAGGAGGTGCTCGCCCAGATGGGGCTGCATCTCGGCATGGAGGTTCCGAACTGGCCCCCCGACAATATCGAGGATCTGGCCAAGCGCTACGAGGACCATTACTAGGACGACGCTGCCGGCGGGCCTGACCCCCGCGGCCGGGAACTATCGAGGGAGAGTGTGATGCGTCACGCAAAGGCAGGCCGAAAGCTAGGCCGCACGCCGAGCCACCGCCAGGCCATGTTCGCCAATATGGCGGCGTCGTTGATCCGGCATGAACAGATTTCGACCACGGTTCCCAAGGCCAAGGAGCTCAAGCCGCTGGTCGACCGGCTCGTGACCCTCGGCAAGCGGGGCGATCTCCATGCCCGGCGTCAGGCGATCAGCCAGATCCGCGACAAGGAGGCGGTCTCCAAGCTTTTCGACACGCTGGCCGAGCGCTATCGGGAGCGCAATGGTGGCTATACCCGGGTGTTGCGGGCCGGCTTCCGGAGCGGAGACTCCGCGCCGGTTGCGGTGATCGAACTGGTGGATCGCGATCCGGAAGCCAAGGGGGCGGAGGACCGGGCCCGTGCCGCTGCCGAAGCCGAAGGCGAGGGCGAAGAAAACTGAGCCCCGCGGCAATTGAGGCGCTCAGGAAATTTGGAAGGGGCCGGACGGCCCCTTTTTTGCGTTTTGGGGGGCGCGGCGGCGGCGTCTTCGCGGTGACGATTTTTGCCGGTTTCGCTTGCATGGCGTGCCGATTCCTTCTTATGTCCCATCGGGTCGGCGAAGATGCCGGCTTTCTGTAACGGACCGAAACGGCAATGGACGACATGAGTACCGAGCGCCGCTCGCCGGCGCATGCCAAGGCAACGCTCGAGAAGAGCCTGCTAAGGGTTTTGGCCGGTCGGGACGTGGGCATCGCCGTTTAAGGCCCGCCCCGATTCCCCTCCCGGCCACGCAAGCTCAGCGCGGGCCGGGAGAATACAAAATGACCTACGAGCTCCTGTCTGAACTCGTACGCGGCGGCGACCGCAGCGTCGACGACTCGAATCTGCGCGAGTTTCTGGACGAAGAGCATCCCGTCGACCTTGCCGCCTTTCTCGGCGACCTGGAGCCTGAGGAGGCCTGGTTCCTTCTCGATATGATGCCGGTTGCCAAGCAGGCCGA
>SKQW01000260.1 GCA_007118805.1 Rhodobiaceae bacterium
TAGTGGTTCGATTCCGACATTTGCATCCCAATTCCGCGCCCGCCATGGACATCTGATCGAGCGCGCGCGCCGAACCGGGTATCAAATGTCAAATTCATTCCGCTAGCGAGCCGGCTCCGACCATTCATTTTTTTGTCCCCTCCCGCGACGGAATCCACGCCCACCCCCGTTTGAGCCTGCGAAGGTGAAGCTTGAACAAGGGGCATCGAGCCATGGCGCTATGGAAACAGCTGCTCGCCGTGACCGCGATCACGCTGCTGGCGGTTGCATCCTGGCACTATCATCCCACTCTCGCCGATTTCGCCGGGAAGCAAATGGGATGGGCCGAGGGCGCAAGCGACTCGAACGCCGAGAATGCGGCGCAACGCCGTCGTGGTGCCCGATCGCGTGGCCGCCCGGCACCATCGGTGGTTACCGCGACGGTCGAGGAGGCCGAAGCCGGCAGCCGCCTCGTTGCCATCGGAACCGCGCGCGCGGCCCGATCGGTCACGCTGTACTCCCAGACCTCGGGCCCTGTCGCCGAGCTCGCCTTTGCGGCGGGGGACTTGGTATTCAAGGGCGACACACTTCTGCGGCTGGACGACTCGGAGGAGCGGCTTGCCGTTGAGCAGGCCCAGCTCGACCTCGGGGCGGCCGAAGACACGCTCGCGCGCTATGAGCGGCTGACCCAGAGCCAGAGCATCCCCGCCGTCCAAGCCGAGGAGGCCCGCACGGCGCTGGCGCGCGCCAGGAACCAGCTTACCGCGGCCGAGCTTGCGCTCGAGCGGCGTCGGATCAGAGCGCCTTTCTCCGGCGTCATGGGTTTTGCCGAGGTCGATGTCGGAGACATGCTCGGCAATTCCACGCCGATCGCCACGCTCGACGACCGCGCGCGCCTGACTGTCGAATTCTACGTCCCCGAACGCTTCGCCGCGCAGATCGCGAGCGATGCCGAGATCAGCGCCACCACGGCCGCCTTCGGCCAGGAGGCGTTCCGCGGCGAGATCGTCGCCAGCGACAGCCGAATCGATCCGGAGTCGCGAACGATGCGTGTCCGCGCCGCGCTCGCCAACGAGGACGACCGGCTTCGCCCCGGCATGGCGTTTTCGGTGGCGATCGAGTTCGACACGCCCGGCCGGCCGGCGGTGCCCAAGATCGCCGTCCAATGGGACCGCGAAGGGGCCTATGTCTGGAAGGTTGTGGATGGGCAGGCCGCGCGAACGCCGGTGCGTGTCGTCACGCGCACGGCAAGCGCGGTGCTGGTCGACGGCGACATCGCGCCGCACGACGTGGTCGTCGCCGAAGGCGCCGACAGGCTGCGCGAGGGCGCCAGCATCCCGGACGGCGCCACCGCTTCGGCCGAGAACGCAGGCGAAGCAGGATGAGCCCGCAACCGCGAACCAGCGACATCGCCTCGCTCGCGGTACGCCGACCGGTGCTGGCAACCGTGCTGAGCCTGCTGATCGTGGTGGCCGGCATGGCCGCCTATTTCGGGGTTCAGGTCCGAGAGTTGCCCGATGTGGACCGCCCGGTGATCTCGATCTCCGCCTCATATGAAGGCGCCGCCCCGGAAACCGTCGATAGCCAGGTGACCTCGGTGCTCGAGGGAGCCGCCGCGCGGGTGCCGGGGGTCGCCGATATCTCGTCGACGAGCCGTTACGGCCGCAGCCGGGTCGTTGTCGAGTTCTCCGAGTCGGCGGACATGAACGTCGCCGCCGGCGACATCCGGGACGCGGTGGGCAACATCCGCCGACTTTTGCCCGACGACGTGGACGATCCGGTCATCGTCAAGGCCGACTCGGATGCCCGGCCCATCATCCAGCTCGCCGTCACCTCCCCCACCCTCGCCATCGAGGAGGTCACCGCGCTTGTCGAGAACCGGATTGTCGACCGGCTTTCAGCGGTGGAAGGCGTTGCCGATGTGCAGGTCTTTGGCGCCCAGCAGCAGATCGTCGCTGTCGACATCGACGCCGCCGCGCTTGCCGCGCGCGGCCTGACGATCGAGGACCTCCGCACGGCCCTCGCCGACATCGCTCAGGACGCCCCCTCGGGCAGCTTTGACGATGGCGGTCAGACCCTCATCGTGCGCGCCGAGGCAGGCGTGTCGACTGCCGAGGAGATTGCCGCGACCTGGCTCACCGGTCATACCCGGCTGGCCGACGTCGCCGACATTCGCCTCGCCCCGGCCGAGCGGCAGTCGGCACTGCGCTCCAACGGCGAAACTGGCGTCGGGATCGGCGTTATTCGCCAGGCGCAGTCCAACACACTCGATATCTCACGAGACATCGGCCGGGCGGTTGAGCAGCTCAACCAGGAGATTTCCGACGACATCAGCATCGACGTGGCCTCGGACGAGGCGGTCTTCATCGACAGTGCGGTCCGCGAGGTGGTCAAGACGCTGGGGGTGGCGACGCTCATTGTCGTCTCGGTGATCTTCATCTTCCTGCGCAGCTGGCGGGCGACGCTGATTCCGACGGTCACCGTTCCGGTCGCTGTCATCGGCACCCTTGCCGGCATCTGGCTTGCCGGCTTCTCGGTCAACATCCTCACGCTCCTGGCACTGGTGCTGGCCACCGGCATGGTGGTGGACGACGCCATCGTCGTCCTGGAAAACATCGAGCGCCGGCGCCGTCAGGGGCTGGGGCCGCGCGCCGCTGCCGTGCTCGGCACGCGCCAGGTCTTCTTTGCGGTCGTCGCGACCACGGCGGTCCTCGCTTCGGTGTTCATCCCGATTTCCTTCTTCCCCGGCGCCGCCGGCCGGCTGTTCTTCGAATTCGGATTCGTGCTCGCCATTTCGGTGCTGCTGTCCTCAATAGTGGCGCTGACGCTGGCCCCGATGATGGCCTCGCGCATGCTGGCGCCCGAGCCGGCGGACAGGACGCAGGGCGCTCTCTCGCGCCTGCTTGGCGGCATCGGCGACATGGCGGCGCGCGTCTATGCCCGCACCCTCGAATGGAGCCTCAAGGCGCCGGTCATCGTGCTTGCCCTTGCGCTCCTGTTCGGTGCCGGCGCCATTTCCACCTACCACGCCCTGCCCGAGCAGCTTGTGCCGCAGGAGGATCGCGGCACCATAATGATGATGGTGCGGGCGCCGCAGGGGACCAGCCTCGACTACACCGCGGGCAAGGTGGCCGAGGTCGAGGCGATTGCCCAGCGTCTGGTGGACCGAGACGAGGCCGAGGCCGTGTTCGCCGTCACCGGCCGGCGCGGCGGCAATACCGCCTTCGTCACGGTGCCCCTGGTGCCGTGGACGGAGCGCGAACGCGGCCAGGCGGAGATCAGCGCCGAATTAGACGAGGCCCTGGCCGAAATCGTCGGCGTGCGCGTCAGCACACGCACCGGCAATAGCCTCAACATTCGCGGCGGCGGCGAGGGGCTGCGCTTCGCGGTCACCGGATCGAGCTACGATGCAATCGCCGACACCGCCGAGGAGATGGTCCACGCCCTCGAGGACCGCGTGCCCGGCCTGACCAATCCGATGCTGGGCTTCGACCTGACGCAACCGCAGATTTCCCTGAACATCGATCGCACCCGCGCCGCCGATCTGGGAATCTCCGTCGACGCCATCAGCCTGGCGCTCCAGACGATGTTGGACGGCCGCCAGGCCGGGGAAATCTTCGTCGGCGACGAGGCCATCCCCATCCGCATGCGCGCGCCGGAAGACAGCATCGTCGACAGCCGCGACATCGCGAACCTTCATGTCCGTGCAAATGGCGGCGGCCTGATCCCCCTGGCGGCCATCGTCGATATCGAGGAAATGGCGGTATCGCCGTCCCTGTCCCGCGAGGGCCAGCTCCGGGCGGTGTCCATTCGGGCCGGACTGGCGGACGGCTACGACATGCGCACCGCCATGTCGGACGTGCAGGCGGTGGCCGCCGACACCTTGCCGCCGGGCATGGGCATCCGCTTCCTCAGCGAAGCGGCAACCCTCGACGAGACCGCCCGCGGCCTCCTGCTGACCTTCGTCTTCGCCTTCGTGATCGTGCTGCTCGTCCTGGCCGCCCAATTCGAGAGCTTCCTGAGCGCGGCGATCATCGTGGCAACGGTTCCCTTCGCCCTAGCCGCCGCGGTCTTCGCCATGGCGCTGACTGGAGGCTCGCTGAACATCTACAGCCAGATCGGCCTTGTCATGCTGATCGGGCTGATGGCCAAGAACGGCATCCTGATCGTCGAGTTTGCCAATCAGTTGCGCGACCGGGGCCGCGATGTGCCGGCCGCCATCCGAGAGGCCTGCGCCATCCGGTTCCGCCCAGTGATGATGACACTGACCTCCACCGTTCTGGGCGGGCTTCCGCTCATTGTCGGCTTCGGCGCCGGTGCCGAGGCCCGCGAGGCCTTGGGCTGGATCGTCGTGGGGGGGCTTGGCTTCGCCACGCTGTTCACGCTCTACCTAACCCCGGTCCTATTCCAGCTCCTGGCGCCACTTTCCCGGCCCCGCGCCTCGGAGGCGGCGCGTCTGGAGGACGAGATGGCGAACGCCGAGCAACATGAGGAGGCCTTGGCGCGATGAGCCACCATTCGGCGCCGGCGGGACGGAGTCCGCGGGGTGTCAAACCCGCTTGCGTAGCGTATAGCGGGCAACGGAGGCCAATGAAGGGGAACGCTGCGCATGCTGGAGGGGCCGCCCGACCGGCAACGGATTCTGGCCGACGCGGCGCGCATGGCGGCGATTGCCGGGGGCGATACGCGGGCCTTCGAGATCCTGATGCAGGCCGAGACGGCACGTCTCGTCTCATTGAGCGAGTCCCTGCTCTCGAACAGCGCGGAAGCCGAAGAGGTGGTGCAGGACGCCTTCATCCGATTGTGGCAGCAGGCATCCGACTGGCAGCCCAAGGCGCGCGTTGCCACCTGGCTCTACCGGGTGACCTATCGCCTGTCCATCGACCGACTGCGCCGGCGGCGGCCGAGCGTGCCGGTCGCCGACGTCGAGGATGGGCTGGCGAGCGACGGCCCTTCCCCGGAGGAGGAATTGTGGATGAACCAGCGGGCACGATTGATCGACGCGGCGCTCCGCGGGCTACCCCCGCGCCAACGCGCCGCCATTGTGTTGGCCCATGGCGAGGGTCTGTCGCAATCCGAAGCCGCCGCGGTACTGGAACTCTCGCAGGAGGCCTACGAATCCCTTCTGGCGCGGGCCCGGCGCCAGCTCAGAAAACTGGTTGCCGCGGCCCAGACCGGCGACACCGGGAGCGGACTGGATGACCGATAGACAGAACGACCTGACGCGCTTCAACGACTTGCTGGATCGCTACGGCGCGGACCTTACGGCCTGGCCGGACCGGGACGCCGCGCAATGGGCGCGGGAGCTGGCGCTTGCCGCACCCGAGGCCCGGCGGGCGCTGGAGGACGCCCGACAGGTCGAAGCACTGCTCAACGCCCGCGAGGCGGCCTTTGCAGGCGACACCGGCGTCCACGACCGCGTGGCCGAGGCGGTGGCAACCTCCCTGCCGGCGCCACCCGGCGACGGTCGCCGGCTGATCCTGCGCCTTGCCGCCAGCTTCCTTGTCGCCGCCCTGGCCGGCGGCGTCCTCGGGCAGATGATTCAGCCCACGGCCGATCCCGAGGAAACCGAACTGGCGATGCTGGAATCGCTGCTCTACGGGCCAGGTGAAGGGGAGCTGCAATGACGGTCCAGACTAGCGCGACCGACCGTGCCCGGCGTAACCGGCGCTGGTTGGTCTGGGGCCTCACAGCGTCGCTGGCGCTCAACGGCCTGCTGATCGGGTCCATCCTTGCCGGCCTGTTCGCCGGCCCTACGGAACGCCGCGGCATGTTCTGGCGCGAGACGCGCGTTTTGAGCAAGAACCTGCCGCAGGCGCAGGTCGACAGCCTGCGCGGCTCGCTGCGCGACATGATCCCCGAATTGCGCGGCGACTGGCGCCGGCTTCGCGAATTGCGCCGCGAGATCAATAGGATGGCCGCCGAACCGCAGCCCGACAGGGCGGCGATCGACGCCCGTCTGGCGGAGATCCGCCAGATCACCTCGCGGATGCAAGCCGATGTGCAGGGCCGGCTGTTCGATGAGCTTCTGGCGCTGCCGCCGCAAATGCGGGCGCGCCTTGCCGAGGAGGACTGAGGCCGCCCGCCACCTCAGGTCTTGGTGACCTCGCCGATCGCTGCCTCCCGCCCGTCGCATACGGTAAGGATCGCCAGAAAGCCGCTCACCTCCAGCACCTCATGAACATTGGGCCGCAACTGGCACAACGCCATGCGCCCGCCGGTCTGCCGCAGTCGCTTGGCGGTGACCAGCAGAACGCGCAAGCCGGCGCTGGAGACGTAGTCGAGCTCCGCCATGTCGAGCACGATACGCTGCGCCCCGCCATCGACCTGGCCCAGGATCATGGCCTCGGCGCTGCCCGCATTGTTGCTGTCGACCCGTCCGGACGGCTTGAGAACGAGGACGTCGTCAACCCATTCCGATCCGATCGTTGCTTGCACCTGGTTACCGGCGTCCGACATCGTCGATTGTCTCCCGACTCTTCTAGGCTTCGTGCTGCATTCACGTCGCGACCGCGACCGGGTCTCCGTCCCCGTCCGACGTCACCAGCAGCCTGAGGGTTACGAGATTGCGTCCGTTGATACGCGCGTAATCCACATCCGCCATGGTGTTGATGAGATGTAGCCCGAGCCCGCCGACACGGCGATCCTCGACAGACTGCTCGAGATCCGGCCGCGGCGCCTTCCGTGGGTCGAAGGGCCGCGCATCGTCGGTCACGGATATCATCAGCATGTCGCCGTCACGTTTCGCCTCGATCCCGATCTCCCCGGGCACTTCGTCCGGATACCCGTATTCGATCGTATTGGTCAGCAGCTCGTCGAGCACCAGCGCCATGCGCATTGCCACATCCGACGGTATGGCCTCGTCCTCGGCGAACGCGTCAAGCGCCGCCGTCAACCGCCGGATCTCCGACAGCTCGTTGCGCAATCGCAGCGTCAGACCGGCCCCCAACTTCCGAAGACTCCCTGATCCGCAGCCCGCCAGGATCGCTTCCAGGTATGCTATCGCGAAGACTCGCCCACCGCAAAACGAACACGCGCGCGGGGGTGAACGGTAGTGGCCGATTTGGTCAGGAAGAGTTGAGCATGACGGCGCGCTGGCACGACAGGGCAAGGGCCGATCCGAGCGTCAATGCAAGAGCGGCCGGCGAGAGGTCATGCTTGCTGTGGACCAGAAAATCGCCACACCCGGACGCGAAAGCGCGCGCCTCTGAGCATGGCAGGCTGGTGAGGACAACGACGGGACGACTACTCGCATCCTGTTCAAGCCGGGACAGCAGCTCGATGCTGGTTCCATTGCCGAGCCAGATGTCGAACAGGGCTATGTCGTGAATTCCCTGATCCCACAGACGCCAAGCCTCGGCGGGGTCCCCGATCCGGTCGATGTCGGCATCGAAGTCCCGGCATCGTGACAACGCCGATTCGATGCGCGCAGCATCGTGATCGCAATCGTCTACGAATAGTACGGAAACGCTCGGCTTGGCCAAGGCGCTGGCAACCGGGTCATCGCCTGGAACCGCTCGCGCCTGCCAGGTTACACCCAACGCCTCGCCACCGCTACCGGTGTCGTGGATCATCTCGGCCCCCTCGTATCGATCACGAAGTCGTTGCCGGCCCTGCCCCAATGTTGCCGCATCCAGGAAAGGTAGGCACCGATTCGCTCATTCATCCTGCGCACGCCGCGCGCCGCCGTCAACCACTCGTTGACCTGGCAACGAAGAATAGTTCGGATGGGTATTGCGCTGCCGAGCGACTTCGTGTCGTCCAATCCGCAAGGGCCGGCGCGTTACGCTTGTATGAATTCTGCAGGAAAAGACACGGAGACCCGAATTAACGATTGGACCAAAGCGCGAACACAACGTGTCCGAATCACTTCCATTCTTGTGTTCGCCCTCTGATCCCTACGAAACCTTGTGTGCCCGCCCCCTCGCAGCACCAATCCGAGGCGAGAACGCAGTGCCAGTCAATCCGCGCCGTTAACGAACTGCCTGGCGCTGCTCGCCGAGGCCGGCGATCCCGAGATGGATCGTGTCGCCAGATTTGAGAAAGCGCTGCGGCTTTTTGCCCATGCCGACACCCGGCGGCGTCCCGGTGGTCACGACGTCCCCGGGCAGCAGCTCCATGAAGCGGCTGATGAAGGAGACCAGGTGGGCGACCGGAAAGATCATCGTGCTGGTCGACCCCGTCTGCATGCGTTCGCCGCTGACATCCAGGAACATGTCCAGCTTCTGCGGATCGGGGATTTCGTCACGCGTTACGAGCCACGGCCCGAGCGGACCGAAGGTCGGCGCGCATTTACCCTTCAGCCATTGTCCGGTGCCCTCGATCTGCCAAGCGCGCTCGGAAACGTCATTGCAGATGCAGTATCCTGCGACATGGTCGAGCGCTTCCGCCTCGGAGACGTTGAAGGTGCGCTTGCCCATGACGTAGGCAAGCTCGACCTCCCAGTCGAGCTTGGTCGAACCGGGCGGCACCATGACATCGTCATCGGGGCCGACAATGCAATTCGGCGTCTTGGAGAACAGGATCGGCTCGGCCGGGATTGGTAGGCCGGACTCCTCGGCGTGATCGGCGAAATTCAGCCCCACGGCAATGA
>SKQW01000171.1 GCA_007118805.1 Rhodobiaceae bacterium
CAGAGCGTGACAACGCCCGCGACCTCGCTCGCCGCACGGCTCGAAATGCACCGGCCCGGCGCGGCCGGAGGCAGCGCCGCGAGGCCGGCCAGCGGAGCCCAAGGACTTGAAGCGATCGCCGACGCCATCGCCGCCAGGCCGACCGGCACCCGGACCGGCGCGCGGGTGGTGCTGGTGACCTCCCAGCGGCGCCTGCGCGAAGTGGCGGAGGTGGCCACCGAACTCGCCCGCCGTGTCGCCGGCGACGGCCGCCGCGTGGTGCTGGTGGACACCCGCTTCAACGAGCCGATCCCCGCGCTCCGCGATGCCGCGCTGCGCGGCAGCCTGTCGGAGCTGGTTGCCGGGCGCTGCGCCTTCGACAGCGCCCTGGTGCGCGATCCGGCATCGCGGGTTCACATGGTGCCCGCCGGCACGGCGGAAGGAGGCCCGCTGGCGCTGGTCTCCTCGGATCGGATGGAGATGGTGCTCGAGGCGCTGGCCGCGACCTATGACGTTGTCGTCCTGCTGGCCCCGCCGCTCACCCGCAAGGCCGAATTGCGAGCGGTGGCGGCGCGGGCCGATCTTGCCGTACTGGGCGCGCGGGCCGGCGCCGGCGAGGCGGCCAACCGCGAGGCGCGGGACGCGCTGAGCGAGATCGGCATAGACAAGGTGGCGGTGGTGACCATCGACGACGCCCCCGACGACGCCGAGGGGCCGGACCGCAAGGCGGCCTAGCTGTGGGCCTCACACGCCACGGTCGCCGCGGCGCATCCATTTGATGATGGCCGCCGCCGGCACCGTCCAGGCGATCCCAGCGAGCGCGAAATAGCCCAGCTGGATCAGCGGATTGACGTCCATGAACCAGATTGCGCCGACCACCATCGCGACGGCGATGTAGATCAGCACGAAGGCGACGAGGGCAACGCTGCCGAAAAGGCGTCGTGGATTGCGGGTCATCAGCGTCCTGTGCGGGGTGACGGGCGGCGGGCCACGGGTTGTTCCGGCCTGACGTCCGCGCCATTGTGCCGCCTTGCCGCCCACGGCCCGGCAAGCTAACTAGCTTGGCTCGGTCCAGATTCCAAGCGGGGCTTTCCATCCCGTGCGCAGTTTCGCCATAGACGCCGCACCCACCGGGCGACAGATAGCCGCGCGGCCGCTGGTGCGTGGCTGGCTGCTGCTGCTCGCCCTTATGGTTTTGGTCATGGTCGTGGTGGGCGGCGCCACAAGGCTCACCGGCTCGGGCCTGTCGATAACCGAATGGGCGCCGGTCACCGGCACCATCCCGCCATTGAGCGAGGCGGCCTGGCAGGACGAGTTCGACAAGTATCGCCAGATCCCCCAATACCAGCGCGTGAATCGGGGTATGAGCCTCGAGGAGTTCAAGACGATCTACTGGTGGGAGTGGGGCCACCGCTTCCTCGGCCGACTCCTCGGCCTCGTCTTCGTGGTGCCGTTCGCCTGGTTCGTTGCCACGGGCCGGCTCGAACGGCGCATGATCCCGTGGACGCTGGGGGCCTTCGTCCTCGGCGGCCTGCAGGGTGTCCTCGGCTGGTATATGGTGGCGAGCGGGCTGGTTGACCGGGTCTCGGTGAGCCAGTATCGCCTGGCTGCCCATCTCACCCTTGCCGCCGTGATCCTGGCCTATCTGCTGTGGCTGGCCGAATCCTTGCGCGAGCGCCGGCCCGAGGCCGCGCCGCCGGCCCGCCTCCTGTGGTCGAGCGGGGCGCTGCTCGCCCTCGTCATGGTGCAGATCGCGCTGGGCGCCCTGGTGGCCGGGCTTCATGCCGGGCTCGCCTATCGCACCTGGCCCCTCATGGACGGGCGGCTCGTTCCCCAGGGGCTGATGACGCTCGATCCGTGGTGGCGCAACCTGTTCGAGAACGTCACCACGGTGCAGTTCGATCATCGCATGGCGGGCTATGTGTTGATCGCGGCCGCGCTGGCCCATGCCATCGACTGCGCGCGGACCCTCGGGCCGGGGGCGGCGGCGCGGCGCGCCTGGGGGCTGACCGGCCTGATGCTGCTCCAGCTCGGCCTCGGCATCGCCACCCTGCTGGGCGGGGTGCCGATGGCCACCGCCCTACTCCATCAGGTTGGCGCGATGGTGGTGCTGGGGCTCGCGGTGATCCATTTGCATAGCCTGTTCGCGGCGCGCGCCTCGGCGCCGAGGACGGCGCCATTGCCGGCCGCCGACGGCGCCCGCGCGACCTGAGAGCCCGCTTGAGGATTGGGTTGGAGGTCTTGAATGGCACAGCTTCATCGCGGGCGCGTGACGGCGGCGCCAGCGGACCCCTTCGTCGTCTTCATCATCGGCATGCGGATCAACAGCCTCGTCAGGGTCGGCAAGTGGTGGCCGGTCATGGCCGCGATGCCAAGGATGATCCGCGAACTTGAAGCGCGCCCCGAGCTCGGCTTTCTCGGCTATCAGCAATGGCTGGGGCGAACCACGATCATGCTGCAATACTGGGCCTCCTTCGAGAAGCTGGAGGCCTATGCCAAGGCGCCCGAACACGCCCACCTGCCAGCATGGCGCGACTTCAACCGCCGTGCGCGGAACACCGACGCCGTCGGCGTGTGGCATGAGACCTATCTGGCGCAGCCCGGCAGCTATGAGGCGATCTACGTCAACATGCCCCCGACGGGCCTGGGGCGCGTGGCCCCGCTGGTCCCGGCCACCGGCCGCCGCGACGCGGCCCGGGGCCGTATGACGGCCACAGCAAAGGATGGCTGACCCGCCGCCGGCCCTGCTTCTGGAGCACCGCTGCAACTGGGCGCGCGCCGTCGCGGACCTCCACGGCTTGCCGGCGATGGCGTATCGTCCAGCGCTTGTCCCTCCGTTGAGCGCAGCAACGCGGCCCGATCCCGCCCTCAACCGGCGCCCCAAAACCCCCGTTGACAGCCTGCCCGGATGGGCGCAAGGTACGAGCTTATTCAGCGAGAAGGAGGTCTAGGAAAATGACCCCGCCGACGGAACCCGAGCCGCTCGGATCACGCTGACGCCTCACGTGCGCCGGGCGGCCTTCTGCAAACCACAATCGAATCAGGTTTTTGCGTTCGGATCGAGAGTTCGCATGCTCTCGAAAGAACGATGCAATTGGTCTAGCGACTGAGCCTCTTTGTTCGGCTGCGCCAGTGACAAATCGTCGGCGAGCCGACAAGAATCCAAAGGCCCCGCGCGGCTCCGGTCGGCGGGGCCGTCTTTATGTGACCGGGCGATGTGTGCGACGGCCTTATGATCGGCCCGTTTCGGATGGCCGCCGGCCTCAGATGCTGAAGTCGCTCTTGCGGAAGATCGAGACCAGTTTAAGGCCACGTTCGGCGAGCATCTCGCTGGCCCCCTCCTCGCGGTCGAGCAGCGACAGCGCCACGGAAACCGTGCAGGCGCGTTCCTCGGCCAGCCCATCGATCGCCTTGAGGATCGAGCCGCCCGTCGTCGTGACGTCGTCGAGCATCAGCACCTCGGCGCCGTCGCCGACATGCCCGTCGACCCGCTCCCTGGCCCCGTGGGTCTTGACCGCCTTGCGGATGAAGAAGGCATCGACCGGGTATTCGGCCTGGAAGCTCACGCAGGCCACCGATGTCACCACCGGAACCGCGCCCATCTCCAGCCCGCCGACGCAGCGCAGCCCCTGCCGGCGCATATAGTCGACGATGATCTGGCCGATCAGGAAGGCGCCCTCGGGGTGGAGCGTGGTCTGTCGGAGCTGGAACAGATAGCTGCTCTTGCGGCCGGATGTCAGCGTGAAATCGCCGCGCAGCAGCGAGTGGGCCTCGACGATGGCGTGCAGGCGCTGCCAGCGCGGATCGTCGCGCGTGATCACTTCGCCTGCCCCCTCGCCGGATCGCTCGGCCGGGTCGGATCCCATCTTGCCTCTCTCCCTCCGATGGCACCGGCAACCGAGTGTGGTGGATTTGAAGTTCGTCGCCAGCCTTGTTGCGGGCTCCGAAACGAACTTCAAATCCAAAACCACACTCGAATCATGAAGTTGCTAGTGTCCTTGTCGAATCCGAAACTCGTTCGGAGACTGTTGCGAATGGTGACGAATTTCGGATTCGGGACACTAGTCGAGCGGGAAGTCAATGGCCACCGGAATCGGCCCTCCCGCCGGAATGCGGCCGCAGCACCGCATACAGGGTGGCGTGAACCGGCGTGTCGATGCCCGCCGCCAGCCCGAGCCGCGTGACCGCCCCCGACAGGCCGTCGACCTCGAGCGGCCGTCCCGCGGCCAGGTCATGGGCCTGGGACGAGGTCATCTCGGCGGGCAGGGTCGCTATAAAATCCATGTGCTCGTCCACCAGGTCGTCCCGCACCGCAACGCCGCGCGCCCGGGCGACAGCGACCACCTCGGCCACAGCCCGCCGGAACATCTCCAGCATGTGTGAATCTGCCCGGATCGCCCCGATCGCCACACGCGCAGCCGCGGTCATCCCGCTCAGCGAGGCGAGAAAGGCGAATTTCCGCCAGATCTCCACCGCGATATCCGCAGGCTCTGGCGCGTTCACGCCGGCGTCCTCGAGGGCCCGGCGGACGGCGGCGATACGCGGCGACTGGGACCCGTCGGCCTCGGCGAACAGAAAGCGCTCGAGCTTGCCGACCTTCTTCAGCCGGCCCGGCTCGGCAATCGTGATGGCGATATAGGCACAGCCGGCCGCGGCGTGCGCCGCGCCCAGCCTGTCGGCCAGGATGGCGGCGCTTTCCACCCCGTTCTGGAATGGAATCACCACCGTCTCCTTGCCGATCAGGGGGCGGATTGCCTCGGCGGCGGCCTCGGTATCGCGCAGCTTGACCGCGAAGACCACTGCAACGACCGGGCCGATGTCGGCGGCATCGGCCGTGGCCAGGGCCGGGCGGACGGTGAAGGTCTCCGTGTCCGTCTCGACGGTCAGCCCATCGGCGCGGATCGCTTCGAGGTGGCGCCCCCGCGCCATCATCGCCACCTCATGGCCGGTTCGGGCGAGCTTCGCCCCGAGATAACCGCCCACACCCCCGGCCGCCATGATCGCCACTCGCATAATTCGGACCCCCGTCTGCTGCGCAGCCTCCTTATGGCGCCATTCGCCCCACCATGTCCACGATACGCTGACGTTCCGGGGGCATGGTGAGCTGACGCGGGACATGGACATGCCGCGACAGGAAGAAGCCGGTCAGCGTGAAGGCCTCCGCAATATCCGACGGCGCGGCCGGGCCGGCCGTCTCCATCGCGAGAAAACCGGGCAGCGGCAACAGGCGATCGCGATATGGGCGCCCGGCGCTGCGGCTCACCGCACGGCCCGACTTCGGGGACACCCAGACGAGCTCCTGGGTGGCGCCGGTCGCGGCACATTCGCCGAGATCGAGCCCGAATCCGAGATCTGCCAGCAGCGCAAGCTCGAACCGCGCCAGCGCCGTCGCGCCGGCGCGCGGATCGTGGAGCGTCTCAAGGGTAGCCATGAAGTACCGGAATAGCTCGGGATGGGGATCGCGCTCGGGCAGAAGCCGCAGATGCGCCGCCAAGACGGCAAAGCCGTAAAGCGCGTGGGCGCTATCCATGAGGCTGGCGGCGCGCGCGGTGGTCGGCTCCACCGAATACACGCCAAGATGCTCGTCGAGGCGCGCCCGCCAGGTGGCGATGACGCTGTTGCCCGGCTGAAGGGCGACCTGAGAACGCCTGGAGCGACCGCCGCGCACAAGGCCGAGATGGCGACCATGGGCCTCGGTAAACAGCTCGAGAATGGCGCTCGTCTCGCCGTGGCGCCGCGTGCCGAGAATCACCCCGTCCTCGGTCCACTGCATGGCGGCCTACCTCGGAAACTCCAGTCCCATCTCGCGGTAGCGCTCCGGGTCGTCGGCCCAGTTCTCGCGCACCTTGACGAACAGGAAGAGATGCACCGGCCGTTCGAGTATCCCGGCCAGCTCCTCACGGGCTGCCTTGCCGATCTCCTTGATCGCGCGCCCCTGCTTGCCGAGCACGATGACGCGCTGGCTCTCGCGGGCCACATAGATCACCTGATCGATGCGCACCGAGCCATCCTTGCGCTCCTCCCAGCGCTCGGTCTCGACCGTCGATTCGTAGGGCAGCTCCTGATGGAGCCGCAGATAGATCTTCTCGCGGGTGATCTCCGCGGCGAGCTGGCGCATCGGGAAGTCGGAGAGCTGGTCTTCGGGATAGAGCCAAGGGCCGGCCGGCATGCGCCCGGCGATCGCCGCCGACAGGTCGACCACGCCGTCTCCGTGAAGGGCCGAGATCATGAAGGTCTCGTCGAAGGCCAGCGCGTCGTTGAAGGCTTTGGCCACCGGCAGCAGCTGATCGCGCTTCATGCCGTCGATCTTGTTGAGGACGAGGAGCTTGGGATGCGGCACATCCTTCAGCCTGGCCAGGATCTCCTCGGCCGCCGGATCGAGCCCCTTGCGCGCATCCGCGATCAGGACGACGAGGTCGGCGTCGCCCGCCCCGGCCCAGGCCGAGCGCACCATCGCCGAATCGAGCCGCCGGCGCGGCCGGAAGATACCCGGCGTATCGACAAAGACGATCTGGGTCTGATCATGGATGGCAATGCCGCGAACCAGGGCCCGGGTCGTCTGCACCTTGTGGGTGACGATCGACACCTTGGCGCCCACGAGGCTGTTGAGCAGGGTCGATTTTCCTGCATTGGTGGCGCCGATCAGCGCCACGAAGCCGCAACGCGTCTCACCTTGCGTCATCACGCCGACTATCCTTCCAGGCGCCCTCGCGACGCAGCATGGCTTCGGCCGCCGCCTGCTCGGCCGCCCGCTTGCTGCCGCCGCTCGCCGCGGCTGGCTCAAGCCCGGGCAGGCTGACGGCGATGGTGAAAACCGGCTCGTGGTCGGGCCCCATCCGGGCCTGCTCCCTATAGACGGGCGTGCCGAGGCCCCTGGTATGGGCCCATTCCTGGAGCGTGGTCTTGGCATCCTTGAGGCGCGGCACAGCCGCGCGCAGGCGCGCGCCCCACTGGGCCTCGACGAAGGCCCGCGCGGCATCGAGCCCGCCATCGAGATAGAGCGCCCCGATCACCGCCTCACAAACATCGGCAAGGATCGCGTCGCGCAGGCCGCCTGCCGCGTGGGCCTCGCTGGCGCCGAGCTGGACGAACTGTCCCAGTCCGGCCTCCCGCGCGACATCCGCGCAGGTCTCGCGGCGAACCATCAAGGCCAGGCGGCGCGACAATTCCCCCTCGTCCGCCTCCGGAAAGGCCCGGTAGATCATGTCGGAAACGACCAGTCCGAGAACCCGGTCACCCAGGAACTCGAGGCGCTGATAGGTGCCGGCACCGGCCTCGTTGGCACTTGGATGGGTCAGCGCCTCGACGAGCAGGCCGCGTTCCGAGAAAGCGTGGCCAAGCACGCCTTCGGCCCCGTCGAGCCCCGTCATCGTACCGTGGAGAACAGCCGATCCCACCGCACACTGACCGGCCACTGCCAGATCTGCCATGCCCGCGCGCCCTCTTCGAGGGAGAAGAAGATGATTTCCGCCCGGCCCACCAGGTTCTCGTGCGGCACATAGCCCACCGCGCCGAGCATCCGGCTATCGGTGGAATTGTCGCGGTTGTCGCCCATCATGAAGTAGTGACCTTCGGGCACCTCGTAGACCTGCGTGTTATCGCCGAAGCCGCTGTCCGACAGCTGCAGGACCGTGTAACTCGCGCCGTTGTCCATGGTTTCCACATAGCGGGCGACGCGGCGCTCTGCCCCCATGTGATTGACGGCGACATAGTCGTCGATCCGTTCACGCTCAATCGGCGCGTCGTTAATGTAGACGATGCCCTCACGGACCTGCACTTCGTCCCCCGGCAGGCCGATCACGCGCTTGATGTAGTCGGTCTCATTGTCGGTGGGCAGCTTGAAGACCACGACGTCGCCCCGATCCGGCTCGCCGTCCCATATGCGACCTTCAAACAGCGGCGGGCCGAAGGGCAGCGAGTAGCGGCTGTAGCCATAGGCGTATTTCGAGACGAACAGATAATCGCCGATGAGGAGGGTCTCCATCATCGAGCCGGACGGTATGTTGAACGGCTGGAACAGGAACGTGCGCACGATCAGCGCGAGGATGAGCGCATGGACGATTACTCGGACCGTCTCGCCGAATCCGCCCGACTCCTTGGATTTTTTCTCGCTCATCACACTCATCGCTGAAACCTTGATCCGCCGCATGCGCGGCCCCTATAGCCGGTTCCCGCTAGCGCCGCAAATCAACTGTCGGACGGCTGGCGGGCACACCTATGGCAAGACGCCTTGGGGGGCGGCCGGAGTGGCGCGGCCAGCCGGGTTTTCAACCGGGCCGCGCCCCCGGCGCGAGCGCCCTGCGCCGCCGCGCCAAGGCTGCTATAGTGGGCTGGCATAGTGCGGCATGTCGAGTTGAGCTGGAGCCCCTGTCGTGACGAGCGCATCGGTGACCGTCTTCCCCAGATCCGGCCGCGCGGCGCCGACGCCGGCCCGGCTCAAGCCCGAGCGCGTCGCCCATATGATCCGCGAGATGATCATCCAGGACGAGCTGTCGCCGGGAACGCCGATCCGCGAGCGCGCCCTGTCGGAGCGCCTCGACGTCTCCCGCACGCCCCTGCGCGAGG
>SKQW01000380.1 GCA_007118805.1 Rhodobiaceae bacterium
TGACGATCCGGGGCGGGCCGACATCGCCGTCGGCGCTGCGCGGATAGTGATAGCGCGGTTCGACCGAGAAGCCGGAGGTGGCGATGTCGCGATCGGCGATCCCAGCCTCGCGCAGCTCCGCCATGACCTGTTCGAGGGCCGCCGAATTCAGATCGAGCGCCTCGCGGGCCGTCTCTGCCTCGGTGACCACGCCGGTGGTCACGAGGGCCCGGTCCGGAACGGCCGCGACCTCCCCGATTCCCGATACGCTCAGCGTGGGCGGAGTATCCGCCGCCGATACCCCGTTGGCCGTCAGGGCGAGGAGCATGACTAGGCCCGCGATTCGGCCGACGCGGAATGGATGGCTGAAAGTACGTTTCATTCTAGGGTCTCCAATTTTCCGTGGCCGATCCTTCGCCGCGCCGAGCCATGCGCTGACGGCCCTCGGCCGGACGTGCCGAAGGATAGTGCAGCATCAATTGCGTAGACAATGCGGCGCATGCCTTGCCGGCCGGCCGCGAGACTGCGATATAGGCATGCCTGCCACGGGCCCGTAGCTCAATGGTTAGAGCCGGCCGCTCATAACGGTCTGGTTGCAGGTTCGAGTCCTGCCGGGCCCACCAATCTTTTCAATGACTTGCGAGGGGATTGGCGCGCGCGATTTTTGGCCTATGGCAATGATATTACCAATTTTTCGTCGGTAGCCGGCCACGAGCGGTAGTCGATGGCATGGGCCGTCTCAAGGGTCGTGCCCCACCGCGTGATGTGGCTCGGCGGTAGCGCAAGCGCGAGCGAGCGCGCTTTACATGGCGCCTCCTGCCCTCCGATTTTCCGCTGTGGAGCACGGTCTATCGCTGGTTCGCGGCTTGGCGTGACACGGGCGTCTTCGTGACGATCAACCACGCTCTCGTCATGGCCGGTCGCGAGCGGGCAGGCCGCAAGGTTACGATGCCGGAAAAAAGGATCAAGGGGCACAAGCGGCATGGCCTGGTTGACACCGACGGCCGCACCCTCCTCATCGTCAATAATCTTGAATTCCATTATAGATCAATAACTTAATATAGTTTCTTACATAGTTGCTAGTGAACTATCTGGCCGACTGTTCGTCCAGTCTTGCCCGGATGGCCAGGAAGTCGCGCCAGCCCAGCCGCTTCTGTGCCGGCTGGCGCAGCAGATAGGCCGGGTGCAGTGTCGGCAGGGCGGGAATGATCCGCTCTCCTGTGTCGTAGTCGAACCATTTGCCGCGCAGGCGCAGGATTCCGTCCGACCGGTTCAGCATCTCCTTGGCCGCCGCGCCGCCAAGAAAGACCAAGACGTCAGGATCGGCGAGCGCGATCTGACGCTCTATGAAGGGTCGGCAGATCTGACTTTCCTGCGGCGTCGGCGTCCGGTTGCCGGGCGGGCGCCAGTAGACGATATTCGCGATATAGGCACTGTCGCGCGACAGGCCGATGGCGGCCAGCATGCGGTCGAGAAGGCGGCCCGCCCGACCGACAAAGGGCAGGCCCTGAAGGTCCTCCTCCGCGCCCGGGGCCTCGCCCACGAACATCACGCGCGCGGCCGGGTTTCCATCGGCAAAGCACAGCGTCTTCGCGGTGTAGCGCAGCGGGCACCCCTCGAAGGACGCCAGCAGGTTGCGCAGCTCCTCGAGCGTCGCCGCCATGCGCGCCCGCTCGCGCGCGCTTAAGACGGGGTCGGACGGATCCCCCGCTGCTCCGCTCAGCCCCGCAGCGGCGCCCGGCGGCAGCCCGGCCTGCGCAGCGGCGCGCTGCGGCGCTGAGGCGCCGCCATGTTGTGACGGTTGGCTGCTCGCGCTGGATGCCGCGAGGCGATTGGCTGGCTGGTCCTGAACGGCCTCGTCGACGCCTGCCTCGCGATACCAGGCGAGCAAAGCGAGCGCCGCGTCAGGGGACAGCTTGCGTGTGTCGGACATGGGCTATTCGCGTGCCGCCTCCGGTGGAGCGTTGCACGAATTTACGCCATAGTGCGGCCGAACTGAACGGCCGATCGAAGTCAAGGGGATAAGAATGGCGGCGAGCGACAGCGCGGCAGACCTGCCCGAACGCGAATCCATGGAGTTCGACGTGGTCATCGTCGGCGCCGGGCCGGCCGGGCTGGCCGCGGCGATCCGCCTTAAGCAGCTCGCCGAGGAGCGCGGCGAGGAGATTTCCGTGGTGGTACTGGAGAAGGGGTCGGAAGTCGGCGCCCACATCCTGTCCGGCGCGGTGATCGACCCGGTCGGGCTGGACGGGCTGCTGCCCGGCTGGCGCGAGGAGGACAGCCCTATTCGGACACCGGTGATATCGGACCGCTTCTATTATCTCGGTCCCGCCGGCGCCCTGCGCCTGCCGAACTTCCTGATGCCGCCGCTGATGAACAATCACGGCAACTACATCGTCTCGCTCGGCAATGTCTGCCGCTGGCTGGCCGAGAAGGCCGAGGCGATCGGCGTGGAGATCTATCCCGGCTTTGCCGCCGCCGAGCTGCTTTACGGTGACAAGGGCGAGCTTGTCGGCGTCGCCACCGGCGACATGGGCGTGGACCGCGCGGGCAACCCGAAGGACGGTTACATGCGCGGCATGGCCCTGCTCGGGAAATACGTGCTGCTGGCCGAGGGTGCGCGCGGTTCGCTGACCAAGCAGGCCATCGCAAGGTTCAGCCTCGACGAGGGCCGGCAACCGCCGAAATTCGGCATCGGGTTGAAGGAGCTTTGGGAGGTGCAGCCCGAGCGCCACCGTGCCGGCCTGGTGCAGCACAGCTTCGGCTGGCCATTGGACCGCAGCACCGGGGGAGGCTCATTCCTCTATCACATGGAGGATAACCAGGTGGCGGTCGGCTTCGTCGTCCACCTGAATTACCAGAACCCCTATCTGGAGCCCTTTCAGGAGTTCCAGCGCTTCAAGACGCATCCAACCATCGCCCCAATATTCGAGGGCGGCAAGCGCGTCTCCTATGGCGCGCGCGCCATTACCGAGGGCGGCTGGCAGTCGGTTCCCAGGCTCGCCTTCCCGGGCGGCGCGCTGCTCGGCTGTGCCGCGGGCCTGGTCAACGTTCCCCGCATCAAGGGATCGCACAACGCCATGTTGTCGGGCATGCTCGCCGCCGAGCATGTCGTCGCCGCGTTGCAGGACGGACGCGCCGGCGACGAGCTTAGCGACTACGAAGAGGCCTGGCGCAGCTCCGAGGTCGGCCGCGACCTGTGGAAGGTGCGCAATGTCAAGCCGATGTGGTCACGCTACGGCCTATATGGCGGCATCGCGCTTGGCGGGCTCGACATGTGGACCAATACGCTGGGCTTTTCGCTGTTTGGCACGATGGGCCATGGCAAGCCCGACCACCAGACCCTCAAGCCCGCCGCGGAAGCAAAGCCGATCGCCTACCCCAAGCCCGATGGCGTCCTGACCTTCGACAAGCTGTCCTCGGTGTTCCTGTCGAACACCAACCATGAGGAGGACCAGCCGGTACACCTCAAGGTAGAGGACATGGCGCTACAGAAGGCATCCGAGCACGACATGTTCGCCGGGCCGTCATCGCGCTACTGCCCGGCGGCGGTCTATGAATGGATCGAGGAGGAGGGCGAGGCCCGATTCCAGATCAACGCGCAGAACTGCGTCCACTGCAAGACCTGCGACATCAAGGACCCGAACCAGAATATCGACTGGGTGCCGCCGGAAGGCGGCGGTGGGCCGAACTATCCCAATATGTGACCCACAGCAAAACCGGACAACAGGGGGCTGGCCCGAGAGAGCCGAGAGCGCGGCGCCATCTCGGGCTAGTGTGGTAGATTTGAAGTTCGTTACCAAGCTTGCAGCAGGCTCCCGAAACGAACTTCAAATCAAAAACCACACTAGATTCATAAAGTTGCCAGTGTCTTTGTCGACTCCGAAATTCGTACGGAGGCTGTTGCGAATGGTAACGAATTTCGGATTCGGGACACTGGACGCACCCGTGATCAGAAGCTGCCGAAGCGCCAGTTCACGCCGGCGCGCACGGTATGGAAGCGATGGCTGCCTTGCGACGTGGTCCCGCCCATGCCCGGAAAGTAGGTTTCGCTGCCGAGGTCGACCCGGAGATATTCGGCTTTCAGCGACACGGTGTCCGTCAGGGCCGCCTCGACCCCGCCGCCGACCGTCCAGCCGGTATGGGTTTCGCTGTCGGTGAACGCAACGCCGGGGCCGAAAAGGCTGAACTCGTGCTTGCCGAAGGCAAGCCCCCCGGTGACATACGGCATGAAGCTGTCGAGCGCGACGCCGGCGCGCCCCCGCGCGGTGCCGAACCACTTCAATTCGCCCGTCAAATTGGCGCCCGGCAGCGCCATGCCGTCGCGCATGCCGGTGGCCTGGAGGTCGCCCTCGGCGCCGATCACGACCTGATCGAGCTGGATGTTGGCGCCGATCTGCGCACCGCCGATGAGCCCGCCGGGCTTGACCGTGAAGGCGCCGAAGCCGGGCGTGGACAAACGCGAGCGGCCCCAGCCATACCCCGCATTGAGGCCGGCATAGATGCCCGACCAGTTGTTGATTGGCGAAGGCGCTGGCGAATAGCCCATTGCCGGCGCCGGGGCCATCATGTCGGCCGCCAGGGCCGGGCCGGCAAGGGCAAGGGATGTTGCTAATGCAGACAGAGACAGGAGAGAACGCTTGAACATGACTTCCCCCAAAGGAGTTGCACTGACCGCCTACGCAACCCCGCGCAACGCGGTTCGCCCCCCGACACCCCTAACGCCGCGAAGCGACTGCATCCTGCGCGGCGTCGGGCGAAGCGAGCTTGTCTGTCAGCAATCCAGCAGCTCGCTTAACAACGGGTGAATCAAGTCATTCCAATGCCAAAAATAAAGCCCGGGCCAAAGCCCGGGCTTGCAAGTGCCGCAATGGTAGTCGTCGCTTACCAGCTGAACCGGTAGTTCAGGCCCGCACGCACGATGTGATGCTGGTGATCGGCACTGACGGTCGTCACCGGCGCCGGCGGCGCGAAGGCGTAGGTGTAGTCCTTGCTGCCGAAGTCGACATAGAGATACTCCGCCTTGAGCGAGAGATTCTCCGTCAGCCCGGCCTCGATACCGGCGCCAAGCGTCCAGCCGGTATGGGTGTGGCTGTCGCTGGCGGCGAAGGTCGGGCCGGCGGGCGGCGTGAACCACGCGGTGGCGTCATACTCGGCAAAGGCGATACCGCCCGTGCCGTAGAACAGGACGCTGTCGGCGGCAAAACCGACGCGGGCGCGCAGCGTGCTGAGCCACTTCATGTCGTGCGACTCGTTTGCTGCCCATCCGCCCGGCAGCGGCGGCGTGCCAAGCGTCATGCTGCCGTCGACGCCGGACCAGGCAATATCGCCCTCGACACCCAGCACCCAGTTGTCGACCTGCCAGTTCACACCGAGCTGCCCGCCGAGGAGCCAGCCGTCGGAGTCATAGCTGAACGAGCTGACGGCCGGCGGAACGTTGGTGATGCTGAGATCGCGGTCGCCCCAGGCATAGCCGCCATGGACACCGAAATAGAAGCCCGACCAGTCATAATAGACCGGTGCCGGAGCCGGCGCGGGTGCCGGCGGAGCGGGCTCGGGAACCGGCATGTCCGCGGCGAGCGCCGGGCCAGCCAAAAGGACCGCCGAAACAAACCCAGCGGTAACGAAACTCTTGGGATACATTGTGGTGCCTCCTTAATCGCACTCAAACACCGAGAAGCCTTCCCAAGGCTCCCCCGTAACGCGGCGTTGTGCCTAGCGGTCGTCATGCCCCCCGCATGGAGGCCGAATTGTGGCGACCGTTGTCGATTTAACGTCGGTTGCGTTTATCAGGTTCCAGCTGTTGCAACTTTGATACAGAACAATTTGCCTCAGGCGCCCGATGGCGCCCGACACTGAATAAATCTCGTTAACGCGTTCTCGACAAATGTCGTTAACGAGACCTTGCCCGAACGGCGTTCCGCGCCCATTTTCACGGCCGCAACCTCCCGGCGGCGGACCGCGCCCAAGTGTCCTATCTCCTGCTCATCGGCGGCTTGGCCGTGCTCGTCTTTTCCGGCGACCTGCTCGTGCGCGGGGCCGTCGGGCTTGCCGGGCGGCTGGGCGTCCCCACACTTATCATCGGGCTGACGGTGGTCTCCTTTGGAACCTCGGCGCCGGAGCTCGTCATATCGATTCAGGCGGCCCTGCGCGGGGCGCCAGGGATCGCGCTCGGCAATGTCATTGGCTCCAACATCGCCAATATCCTGGTGGTGCTCGGCCTGCCCGCTCTGATCGCCACCACGAGCTGCAACCAACCTCTCGTCGTCCGCAACACGCTGCTGATGATCGCGGTGACCGCGGTTTTCATCGCGATGCTGCTGAGCAGCCGCCTCGAATACTGGCACGGGGTGCTGCTGCTGGCGGTCTTCACCGGCTTCATTGCATTGGCCGCCCGTCGGGCGCAGCTTCAGAGCGCGGCCGCCAGGGGGTTGCCGGGCTTTGCCGACTCGCTCGACAAGCTGCCGACTCTCGCCGTCTCCGGGCTCCTGGTGTTGGTCGGCCTCCTCGGCCTGCCGCTCGGCGCGCACTTCACCATCGAGGCCGCCCGCGCGATCGCCCTTGACTGGGGAATATCCGAGAGCGCGATCGGGCTCACCGTGGTCGCCCTGGGGACCTCGCTGCCCGAGCTCGCCGCCAATTTCATGGCCGCCATTCGCAGGCAGGGCGCCATCGCCGTCGGCAATATCATCGGCTCGAACATTTTCAACATCCTGGTGGTCATGGGTGTTACCGCGACAGTTGTCCCGGTGCCAGTGCCCGAGCAGATGCTGCGCTTCGACGCGTGGGTCATGCTGGCCTGCGCGCTCGCTCTGCTGCCCTACGTGGTGGCAAGAAGCGCCGTCGGCCGGATCGGCGGCACCGCCTTCATCACCGTCTATGTCGCCTATGTCATCGTGGTGATCGCCGTGCTCGGCCGCACCGCCTGACGGGTACTGAGAGTCCTCTCCGAGAATTCTGACGGTCTGCCATCCCAATTCTCAAACGGGCTCTGAGATTTTGCAATTATCGACAATAGTTACAGATACATCTCCCCGAGATCCGCGAACGGGTTCGCCGTACACCATCGCTAAATCGGAAATTTTTTCGTCAATTTTACTGAATTTCCATGATGACAAGAGCGAATAATATTTTCATATTCCCTTAGTTAATCATATTTTTTTATTCATACAATTTGCATGCAATTTATTTTCTTAAACCTCAGGCGATGGATTTTCTTAATGCCCATGCTCCGCCGTATTGACAAATATGTACCTTTTAGTCTAACGAAGCGTTAGGTTTTTCATCGTGAGGAGAGGCCTTATGGGAGAATCGCAGCCCAACGCCGTGCAGCAAACGTCGCAGCAGCGGCAGGACAATATGGCTGCGGCGGACCTGCTTCGCGAAGGCGTTGCCGGGCTGTCCGCGCGCGACACAGCGGCTGTTTCCGAAAGCCCCTATTATTCGATCGGCGAACTGGCCGAGCGGTTTCAGGTCACGACCCGCGCCCTGCGTTTCTATGAGGAACGGGGTCTGCTTCACCCGTTTCGGCAGCGAAAGTGGCGCCTCTACAGCCATTACGATGTCGAGCGCCTCAAGCTGATCCTGATGGGCAAGCGTGTCGGGCTGGCCATCAGCGAGATCCAGGAAATCCTGGAACGGCACGACCAGGGAGCTTCGCAGAGCGAGTTGCTTGGCTTCATCCTGGAGAAGCTCGAAGAGCAGGCCGATTTCCTGCGAACCCAGCGTTCGGAGATAGAGGAGTCGCTGTCCCAGCTGGCTGCCACAACGCAGGTCCTCCAGCGGGCGCTCACCAAGAACGGCCCGAGGTCCCGCGCCACGGCACGGTCGAGCCGGCCATTGCGCCGAGCATAACCCGCATCTGTCGCATTCCCGGCCCTCTGCGTTGCGTTCTGGTGCGGCAGATGCGGGTTGGTTAAGACCAACCGGACAACAGCGCTTGGCCGGCCGGAACGCTGCCGCAACGGAGCACCCTGCCTCACGGCGGCGATGACAGCAGCGCCTCGATCCGGGAGCAATGGCCGGCGCGCGCCTGGACGAAACGGCGGGCGACATCGGCCAGCAATTCCAGCCGATCACTCTCCAAAAGGACGAGCCATCCCTGCGGCGTGCTCACCATGAAGCGAAAGGCCTCGCCCTGCCCCGACGGCTCGATTCGGCCCGTGGTGCCGATCCACAGGGCCAACCGATCTGCTTCGTCATCGCAAAGCGTCAGCGGGCTCGCTTCGTCGCCCGCAGCGCTCTGCCCTTTCAGGAGGCCGGCAAGCCTGCGCAGACGCCGCACAGCGCGGCCGCGTTCCGCCGGGCCGACCCGCGCATCGGCGCCGGCTTTCCGGCCCCTGGCTGACCCCGCGACAGGGCTGGAGCCGTCCTTGCGATCGACCTTAGGCATCTGAACCGGTCCCTGGCACCTGCATCACGCACCGCATCCGCGACCGCGCACTGAACGATCGTGCGCGCCGAATTCCGCCCCCCGGGAATATGAATGAGATCGTGTCAACAGTCCCCTGCCGCGCTCGATGAAATAAAGGTAAATTTTGAA
>SKQW01000200.1 GCA_007118805.1 Rhodobiaceae bacterium
GGGACAGAGCCCGGCCATGACCGCTGGGGCAACGGCCGAGGCCATCGTCGCCGACCATGGCTCGTGGGCAACCCTTCACTGGATGCCCGCGGGTGTCGCGGCCATTATCGCCGGTTTTGCCTTGCCGGCACAGCCCTAGCTCGATGCCCGCCTTCGCGGGCAAGAGCGGGTGGGGAAAGGCCGCGCCGTGGTCCGCTCATTCTCGCGCAAGCGGAAATTCGGAGTCCGGTCTCACGGAGGCTCGGCCGGGAAGGCCAGTGCGCACTGGATGCCCGCATTAAGCGGGCATGAGCGGGTGGGGCACTGTCTTGCCCCCTTCCGCGCATTCCACGAAAGCAGGGAATCGAGAGCCTTGTGCAAGGATCGCATGTCGGCGAAAGCTAGTCCGCACCGGAAGGCCCGCCGCGAGTGGGCGCGGGGCGGTGGCCCATCGGCGAAGTCGTCGCGTAGCATCCTCAAGCCGGGCAACGTCTTCCTGACCGGGGATGGCGATATCCAGCTGCTCGATTTCGGCAATGCCCGGCGGGTCGAGGCGAGCTTCGACGACAGCGACGATCCGACAATGGCCTATCATGGGCGGATCGGCGCCCTGACGCCGGCCTATGCGTCGTGGGAGATGCTGAGCCAGCTTCCCCCGACCCCGACGGACGATGTCTATTCGCTGGCGGTGCTGACCTATCTGATCGTCGCCGGGCGCCATCCCTTCAACCGCGCCACGGCGCGCGAGGCGCTGGAACAGGGGCTCGAGGTTGCCCGGCCGGACGGCCTCAACCGGCGGCGCTGGCGGGCTTTGCGCTCGGGCTTGGCGCTCGAACGGGCCCAGCGAACGCCGACGGTCGGGCAGTTCGTGCGCGACTTCGCGGACGGGCCCTGGTGGGCGCGTCTGACGGCTGCCCACAGGCGGTGATCTTGCGTCGCGCCACAGCCCACATGGCTATGGCGCACCGGGGCAACCGGTTGTCGCCGGCCCTTCGCCCCGTATAGTCTCCGGCGAGCGAAATCCCACCGATCAAGGAGCTCCGGCAATGAAGATCACCTGGTTCGGCCATTCCGCATTCCGGGTCGAGACCGGATCGAGCGTTATCATGATCGATCCGTTCCTGTCCGGAAACCCGACATGGGAGGGCTCGGTCGACGCGGCCGCCGACGGGGCCACCCATGTCGTGCTGACCCACGGCCATGACGACCATATCGGCGACACGGTCGACATCTGCAAACAGACCGGGGCGCTGCTCGCCGCCAATTTCGAGATCTGCATGTATCTGTCGGGCAAGGGGGTGGAGAACATCTCGCCGACCAATCACGGCGGCCAGCTCCATTTCGACGACTTCTCCCTCGCCTTCGTGCAAGCCTGGCACTCCTCCTCCTCGCAGACCGACCACGGCCCGGTCTATCTCGGCAACCCCGCCGGCGTGATCATCACGCCGAAATCCGGCAAGCCACTCTATCACATGGGCGACACCGACATCTTCTCGGACATGGCGCTGATCAACGAGATCTATCAGCCCAAGATCGGCATCGTGCCCATCGGCGACCGGTTCACCATGGGCGCCAAGCTCGCGGCCATGGCCTGCAAGAAGTTCTTCCAGTTCGAGACGATCATTCCCTGCCATTACGGCACCTTCCCGATCATCGACGAGACGGCCGATGCCTTCGTCGCCGAGATGTCAGGCCACAATGTCGTGGTCGCCGAGATCGGCAAGCCCTTCGAGGTCTGAGGCAACACGGCCGTCCGGTCCGGCCATTGGGTTTTGCGCGCCAGCGTTGGCGGTGCTATAGCCGCCACGACACTCCTGTCGCATCCATTTCCCGGACGGTATTTCTCGATGTCGGTCGACGTTGCCACGGTAAGACGAATCGCGCGGCTGGCGCGCATTGCGGTAACCGAGGAGGAGGCCCAGTCGCTCCAGCACGAGCTGTCGGCCATTCTCGACTGGGTGGAGCAACTCGGCGAGGTCGATGTGGACGGCGTGCCGCCAATGACCAGCACCGTCGCCATGGCCATGAAGAAGCGCGCCGACACCGTCACCGACGGGGGGCGCGTGGAAGATATTTTGCGCAATGCGCCGGAAACCGAAGACGGCTATTTCGTGGTGCCCAAGGTGGTGGAGTGAGCCGGCCGATCCCCGCGCCACGCCTGGTCCGCGCGGCCGCGCGACAGAGCAAAACGACAAGACGAGCCCCATGAGCGATCTGACCACCCTGACAATCGCCGAGCTGCGCGACGGCTACGCCCGCGGGGCGTTCTCCGCGCGCGAGGTCGCGGACGCCTATCTCGCCGCGATCGCGGCCAGCCGCGGGTTGAATGCCTTTATCCACGAGACGCCCGAGGCCGCGCGCGCGATGGCGGCGCAGTCGGACCAGCGCCTGGCCGAAGGCGCGGCGCGTCCGCTCGAAGGCATCCCGCTGGGCATCAAGGATCTGTTCTGCACCGAGGGCATCCACTCTCAGGCCGCCTCCCACATCCTCGACGGTTTTGCCCCTCCCTATGAGTCGACGGTCACGGCCAAGCTCTGGGACGATGGCGCCGTGATGCTCGGCAAGCTGAACATGGACGAATTCGCCATGGGCTCGTCCAACGAGTCGAGCTATTACGGGCCGGTCACCAACCCCTGGCGACGCAATGGCGACGAAACGCCCCTGGTGCCAGGCGGCTCGTCTGGCGGATCGGCGGCGGCGGTCGCCGCCCGGCTCTGCGCTGGCGCCACCGCGACGGACACAGGGGGATCGATCCGCCAGCCGGCGGCCTTCACCGGCACGGTCGGCGTCAAGCCGACCTATGGGCGCTGCTCGCGCTGGGGGATCGTCGCCTTCGCCTCGTCGCTGGACCAGGCCGGGCCGCTGGCGCGCGATGTGCGCGACGCGGCCATCCTGATGCGCTCGATGGCCGGCCATGACCCGAAGGATACCACGTCGGTCGACCAGCCCGTGCCCGACTATGAACCGGCCCTCGACCAGAGCGTGAAGGGGCTGCGGGTCGGCGTGCCGCGCGAATACCGGGTCGATGGTATGCCGGCGGAGGTCGAGCGCCTGTGGGAGGACGGGGTCAACTGGTTCCGCGATGCCGGCGCCGAGATCGTCGACGTCTCGCTGCCCCACACCAAATACGCACTGCCGGCCTATTACATCGTCGCGCCGGCGGAAGCCTCGTCGAACCTCGCCCGCTATGACGGGGTGCGCTACGGGCTGCGGGTCGAGGGCGACGACCTCATCGACATGTACGAGAAGACGCGGGCGGCCGGCTTCGGCCGCGAGGTCAAGCGGCGCGTCCTGATCGGCACCTATGTACTGTCGGCCGGCTATTACGACGCCTACTATCTCAAGGCGCAGAAAGTACGCACGCTCATCAAGCAGGACTTCGAGCATGCCTTCGACAAGGTCGATATTCTCCTGACACCGACCACGCCGAACGCTGCTTTCGGCATCGGGGAGGTCTCCGGCGATCCGGTGCAGATGTATATCAACGACATCTTCACCGTGCCGGCCAACATGGCCGGGCTGCCGGGCATCTCGGTGCCAGCCGGGCTCGACGCGGCGGGCCTGCCACTCGGCCTTCAGGTGATCGCCAAACCGTTCGACGAGGCCGCGCTGTTTCGCGGCGGCATGGTGATTGAGCGCGCGGCGGGCCGTTTCGCCCCGACGGATTGGTGGTCCTGACCGCTCCGTGACGTGCAATCAGATCCAGGCCGGAAAGCCTTCGGCTCTGTTTCCAGCGCGGAAGTTGTCAAGCGCCTCGATCGCGTGGCGACCAGACACCGTCAAAACACGACTTCCATCTTGACGCGCATTCATCGCAATTAATGCCTTTTCAAGAATTATTTTCGACTGTGAGCCAGTATCCGAGCGCGAGTCCTTCCCGCTCAGACCAATCACCGCGACGTTTGCGTAATACAGGATTGTCTCATGCTGGCTCGCCTTTCGATCGTCATGCTCGTCCGCGCAATGCTGTTCGGCCTGGGCGCGTTGCTGATCCTGGCAAGCGCGGTTGGCCTGATCGATGCCTATGATCGCCATGAGACGGCGAACCGCGTCAACGAGATCAACGCCATCTCCGACAATCTGCTGCTCGCCACGGAGAATCTCGCGGTGGAGCGGGGCACGACGAACACGGCGCTGCGCGGCTCGGAGCCGGCCGGCGGCAATACGGTGCGCGCCATCGAAGGTCGCCGGGAAACGTCGAACGCCGCGCTCTCCGAGGCGTTTCGCGCGCTCGACAGCTACAGCTTTCCCGACAAGGAACGGCTGGTCGGCAGTGTCGAGAGTGCGCTGGCCAACATAAACGATTTGCGCGGGCAGGCTGATACCGCGCTCACCCAGACACGCCGCCAGCGCCCTGATGCGCTGGTGGAGGGCTGGATGCCGGCTATCATCGGGCTGATGGACAGCGTGAGTGCCCTGTCGACGGCGGTCGGCTTCCAGATCAAGCTGGCCGATCCCTTTGTGGCCGAACAGACCGTGCTCAAGGATCTGGCCTGGCAGGCCCGCAACTTCGCTGGCCGCGAGCGGGCCGCCATCGGGGGGGCGCTGGCCTCGCAGGAAGGCTTCTCCGCCGAGCAGCGCGAGAGGATCGGCACCTTTCGCGGTCGCGTCGCCATGGCCTGGGGTCAGATCGAGGACATCGCGGCGCGGGACGGCGTCCCCGCGGCGATTACCCAGCAGGTCGCGGATACGCGGTCAACCTACTTCGACAGCTTTCGGGGCGAAGCGGACGCCGTCTACGGCGCCCTGGCCGCAGGCGAAGTGCCCGGCATGACCGGTCCGCAATGGTACGACCTGTCCAACCCGGCGCTTGCCTCAATCATGCAGGTCAAGGACGCCTCCGTGGCGGTGACCAACGAATACGCGGCCGCCCAGGTCGCCGATGCACGGCTGAGCATCGGGCTCAATCTTGCGCTCCTTGTCACCGCCCTGGGGCTGCTCGCTGCCGCTGTGCTTATCACCAATCGCCGGATCGCGCGGCCGCTCGCCGGGCTGACCGGCGCCATCGAGGCGCTGGCCGACAAGCGCTACGACACCGAGGTGCCGTGCACAGAGCAGCACGATGAGCTGGGCACGCTGGCCCGCGCCGTCGAGACGCTGCGCACGCGGGCCGCGGAAGCCGACGAACTCCAGTCTCAACAGAACGAGACCCGCGAATCCCAGCTCAAGCGGTCGCAGGAGATCGAGGAGCTCTGCCGGGCCTTCGATGCCACCGTGAGCGACGCCATTCAGGCGATGGGCAACGCAACCTCGCAGATGGAAGACAACGCCGACAGCCTGTCGGGGATCGCCAGTTCGACCTCCAGCAGCGCGACCACCGTGTCCTCGGCCTCGGATGAGCTCAGCGCCAACGTCCAGACCGTGGCGACGGCGACCGAGGAGCTGTCCAGCTCGATTGCCGAGATCAACCGTCAGATGACGGAATCCCTCAACATGTCGCGGCGGGCCGTCACCGAGGTCGAGCAGACCAACACGACCATTGAGGGCCTGGCCGACTCGGCCGGTCGGGTCGGCGAGATCGTCGGCATGATCAACGACATCGCCGCGCAAACCAATCTGCTGGCGCTGAATGCCACGATCGAGGCCGCCCGCGCCGGCGAAGCGGGCAAGGGCTTTGCGGTGGTCGCCAATGAGGTGAAGGCGCTGGCCGAACAGACCAGCAAGGCGACCGAGGACATTTCCGGCCATGTCAACGACATGCAGTCGGTGACCGAAGGCGCCGTCGAAGCCATTCAGGGCATCGGCAAGACCATCATGCAGATGAATGAGGTGGTCAACGCGATTGCCGCTGCCGTCGAGGAGCAGGGGGCGGCGACCCATCAGATCGCCGAGAATGTGCAGCAGGCCGCGACCGGCACCCAGGAGGTGTCCAGCAATATCACCCTGGTCACCAGCCAGACCCATGAAACCGGTCAGATGTCGGCCCAGGTCCGGATGGCCTCGGGCGAACTGGCGCAACGCTCCGAGCAGCTTCGCCAGGAGGTTACCGAATTCCTCGCGCGCGTCCGGCAAGTCTGACGCGGTTCAGCGCAAACCGAGGGAAGGCATGCGGGCCGGATGCCGATGCCTTCTCTGCGACTTGGCGCCTTATTCCTGCGGGACTGCTGGTTCGGCGTCAGGATCGGCCGGGGCGGCTTCCTGTTCGTCCGTAATGGCCGGGTCGTCGGCCGGCGGCGTGGCCCCGGTTTCGCCCGGCTCCTCGATCGCCGGGTCCGTAGCGACCGGATCGCCGACATCATCGCCGGTGCCGGTGAACACCATCACCGCCAGGATCAGGACAATGACCGCGGCACCTGCTATGATGTAGCGGGTATAGGGATTGCTCTCGGAGCCCCGGGGGCCCCGGGCCGGATCGTGTCCCGGTTCGTGCGGGTCACGTGGCGTATTCGGATCGGACATTGTCATTACTCCATGCGTTACGCGGTGGCTCGCCACCGCTGATCAGGCAACGCGCACTGAGACGTTGAGTTCCAAGCTGCCGATCGCGCTTCCAACGGGCGACGTGGCGCGCTAGAACGGCCCCCACAGACACGCTCAGGGACGCAGTATGAACAAGGCAGTTCGTGAAGCCGCTTCGCAGAAGCTGGTCGAGGGGGCGACCGGCCGCTGGGAGATCGTGGTGGGCATGGAGGTCCATGCCCAGGTCACCTCCCAGGCCAAGCTGTTCTCCGGCGCCTCGACGCGCTTCGGTGCCGACCCCAATACCAATGTCAGCCTGGTCGATGCGGCGATGCCCGGCATGCTCCCGGTGATCAACGAGTTCTGCATTGCCCAGGCGGTGCGCACCGGGCTCGGCCTGCAGGCCAAGATCAATCTGCGCAGCGTGTTCGACCGCAAGAACTATTTCTACCCCGACCTGCCCCAGGGCTACCAGATCTCGCAGTACAGCGATCCGCTGGTCGGAGAGGGGGTGGTGCAGCTCGACATGCCGGACGGCGAACGGGTGGAGGTCGGCATCGAGCGCATCCATGTCGAGCAGGACGCCGGCAAGAGCCTGCACGACCAGCATCCGGCCAAGACCTATGTCGACCTCAACCGCACCGGCGTCGCCCTGATGGAGATCGTCTCGCGGCCCGACCTGCGATCGGCCGACGAGGCGCGCGCCTACCTCACCAAGCTGCGCACCATCCTGCGCTACCTCGGCACCTGCGACGGCAATATGGAGGAAGGCTCCCTGCGGGCCGACATCAACGTCTCGGTGCGTCGACCCGGCGAGCCCCTCGGCACGCGGTGCGAAGTCAAGAATGTCAACTCGATCCGCTTCATCGGCCAGGCGATCGAGCACGAGGCGCGGCGCCAGATCGACCTGATCGAGGACGGCGGCACCGTGGAGCAGGAAACCCGGCTGTTCGATCCGCGAACCGGCGCCACGCGCTCGATGCGCAGCAAGGAAGAGGCGCATGACTACCGCTATTTCCCCGATCCGGACCTGTTGCCGCTCGAGCTCGAGCAATCCTGGGTCGACGCGATCGCGGCCGATCTGCCGGAGCTGCCCGACGACAAGAAGGCGCGCCTGATCGCGGAATACGGGCTGTCGGCCTATGATGCGGGAATCCTGGTTGCCGACTGGGAGACCGCGGATTTCTTCGAGAAGGTGGCGGCCGGGCGCGACGGCAAGGCGGCGGCGAACTGGGTCATCAACGACCTTCTGGGCGCGCTGAACAGGGACGGCCGGGACATCACCGACAGCCCCCTATCGCCCGACCAGCTCGGCGCCATTATCGAGCTGATCGGCGAGGAGGTGATTTCCGGCAAGATCGCCAAGGAGCTGTTCGAGATCGTGTGGACCGAGGGCGGGGACCCGCGCGACATCGTCGAAGCACGCGGCCTGAAACAGGTGACCGATACGGGCGCCATCGAGGCGGCCGTCGACGAAGTGATCTCGGCCAATCCCGACAAGGCCGAGCAGGCCAAGGCCAAGCCCAATCTGGCCGGTTGGTTCGTCGGTCAGGTCATGAAGGCGACCGGCGGCAAGGCCAACCCTCAGGCGGTCAACGCGCTGGTGAAAAAGAAGCTCGGGGTGGAGTAGGGCGCCGCGGCCATGGGCTGTCCCCCGGCCTCGATACAGAGGGGCCGGCCATGGAATTGACCATGCGCACCGCCGTTCTATTGGGCACCGCCGATCCGAACGCCGCGCTGCCCGCGCCAGGGCCGCGTCGGTGACGCGGACGACCCGCAGCCATTTCAGCGCCCGTACCAGCGCGCCATAGCCCCGAGCGCAACGGGGCGACAAACGCCCCCGCGTACCCGCCCGTCATGTCCGCGGCCATCTGTTCGGCCGAAACATCCGCCCGCCGTGTCGGGCAGGCCGGAACGATCGATACTGATCGATCCGGTTGGTGTTGGTGTAATACCGATTTGCGCTGAGGGCGACTCTTCGGGGATTCCCAAGGCTGGCGAATTCTGACTCCCTGGGTATGGGAGCAGAGGAGATTCGCCATGGGGGCAGCGATCGCACTTCGCGACGA
>SKQW01000282.1 GCA_007118805.1 Rhodobiaceae bacterium
CGCCTGCGCGGGCATGAGCGGGTGGGGTGGGGGCCGTGCTGTAGTCCGCTGATCCCCGGCGACTGCGGGAACTCCGTGACGCCCGGTAAACCCAGCTTCGTTTTCAACGACACACGCGGCCTTGCTCTTTGCCGCTCATTCCCGCGCAGGCGGGAATCCAGATCCCAGTCTCGCGGCGGCTCGGCTGCCGAAACCGTTCCGCACTGGACGCCCGCCTCAAGCGGGCGTGAGTGGTTTGAGAAGTCTCCGGGTTATACGGGGCTGCTGGCTGTGGTGGCGGCGCGCGGGCCGGGGTCGATTGGCCGTGCAGCGCTGGCCGGCATGAGGCGGGGGAAGGCGCTTCCGGCGCGGGTCTGGTGGCCGGCGGTGCGGTTCAGTCCGAACCGAAGCCCTGGCTGATTTCTTCGAAGATTGGAGTGAGTTGCTGCCCAACCGATTGCACCGCCATCACGATCGCCATGGCGATACCGGTCGCGATCAAAGCGTATTCGATCGCGGTGGCGCCAGTGTCGTCCGTCACGAAGCGAGTCATTTGGGACCTCATGGAATCCCCTCCAGTGGTGCAACTTTCGTGACTAGGTTGGCCCGGCCTAGGGATCCGGCCGGGCCACAGAGTGGCAGATTGCCAGCAGGCAATTAGCCGCCGTCGCCGCCGCCGCTTCCGGCGAGGCCACTTTCGACAGACTCGAATGTCGAAACGAGTTGGTCCCCAACCGTCCCCAAGATTACGACAATCGCGACTGCGATCAAGGATGCGATCAGGCCGTATTCGATGGCGGTGGCCCCGTCCTCGTTCTTCGCGAACTGCTTGAAAAGTTCAGTCATGACGCTCTCCGTGTCTTGTCCCAACGTTCGCGCTTTTCCTGCTGCGAACTGGGCAGCATAAGACCACAGGCGGCTTGCGAACCGGTAAAGAGAGTTGCCGAACAGGGGGTTAAACAGGTCGGCTCCATCGGTGGGGGCAGCGTTAACCAGTCAATGCGGGGCGGCCATCTTCCGCAACGTAAAAAGTTGAGCGTGGCGCAGGAGATTGCGGCCCGCCCGCAAGGTTACCGACGCGCCGCAATGCGGGCAGATAAGGGGGGCTCGCTTAACGGTCCGTCCACGATAAGTCGAATCGCGCAGGCAGGTGTATTTGGAGGGGCGGGGCCGTCCTCCTTCGCGCTGTCCCTGCCGAGGCGGCGAGTCAGCCCTGGATTCCCGCCTGCGCGGGAATGAGCGGGTGAGGAGGCGCCGCGCCGTGTGTCGCCAAGGCTTGAGCTTGGTCCGCTTGCCGTTCGTCCCGCCTTCGCGAGGATGAGCGGAATACGGCACGGCCCACTGCAGCCGCTTATGTCGCGTTGTAGGGCCTTGCGCGCGCGGGCGATGCGCCGCCTCGGCGTGCCCCGGAGGCGGGCCGCCGGAATCTCTGTCCGGCCGCCACCGCGGCGCTTGACTTGGCTGCGGGGCTAACATAAGTCGAGAGCACCTCGCCCGGGGCTTGGCGCCCCGGCCGCCGGGGGTGTAGCTCAGTCGGTTAGAGCGCTGGCCTGTCACGCCAGAGGCCGCGGGTTCGAGTCCCGTCACTCCCGCCACCACTTCCCTTGACGCGACTTCGGTGCCATACCGCGTCGGCAGCGGGCCGCGACGGCGCGTCCGTGGGGCCGGCAACGGTTATGGGCTTGCCCGATTCGTCGCGCAGAGTAGGTTTGGGCCATGTTCGAGAAACTGTCCTGGGGTGTTGCCATCGCCGCCGTCGCGTTCGCCGTGGCCGTGGGAACCGGGATCATCCCGCCGCCGAGCTGAGGCACGGGAGCGCGCGGAACGGGCGTCGGCGAGGTGGTCGCGCGTGCATGAAATATCCGCATTCGCGATACAGGCTGCGAGACGTCACAAGGAAAGGGCGGCCCGATGGGCAAGCTGGCGATGATTGCAGGCGCGGCGCTGGTCGTCGTGGCGGCTTATCTGACATGGCCCTTCGTCGAGGCCTATCAGCTCGCCCAGGCGGTGCGCGCGGGCGATGAGCGGGGATTCCTGGAGCGCGTCGACCTGGCCAAGGTACGCCGGTCGATCGCCTATCAGGCGATCGCCCATGCCAGCGGCGGGGAGGCCGGCGCGGTGGGCACAGCCGATGGAGCAGGGGGCGACGGCCAGGAGATCTTGGCCAATCTGATCGACGCGCGCCTGGCCGAGCTGCTGACGCCGGCCACCGTGTTCGAACTGCTCGGCGGCCGGTCGGGCGGGGGCGTCTCGCCAGGCGCCGAAGGACCCGACGGGCAGGACCCGGCGGGCGCTGCGCCGGGCCTGACGGACCTGGCCGATATCGATGTTTCGCTGCTCCGGGGGGTGAGCTTCCGCAGTCCGTCGCGGCTGCGGATCACGGTCGGCGAGAACGACGACCCGGCGGAGTGGGCCGAGCTGACCTTCGAGCGCGCGGCGCTGCGATGGCAGCTTACGGCGGTCCGGCTTCCCCGCTCGGTGCTCGAGGCGGCGGTCCCGGATATCGAATTACGGCTGTAGGGCGCGGCGCAGCACCGCCCACACGGGGGATTTGGCTTTTGATACCGGCGGGGAAAGCTGATAGCGAAAGGACTGCGGGCGGCGGTGCGGCAGGGCCGCTCGCCAGCGACGAGGGGGCCGGCCACAGACAAGCGCCCCGATTGACGAGGGCAGCCCGCAGATCCGCGGCGTCGCGGCGCGGTTCGCGGCTACGAGGACGGACATGCTGTCGCGCCTGAAGGCATATTTCTTCGACCATCCCCAAAGCACGGCGTCGATCGTTCGCCGCACCATGGGCGAGCAGTTCCCGCATTACCGGGCACGATACGGCGTGGCCGCCATCTTCATGGCGATCACAGCCGGGGCGACCGCTGCCATGGCGTGGCTCATGCGCGATGCGGTCAACGGCATCTTCGTGGACCAGCAGGTGATGGCCATCTGGGTGTTCGGCGGCCTGATCATCGCGCTGTCGATGGCCAAGGGGCTGTGCACCTTCGTGCAGACCCTCATTCTCCAGCGCATCGGCAACGCCATCGTCGCCTCCATCCAGCGCCGGATCATCGACAAGCTGCTGCATCTCAGCCCGGGCTACTTCGCCCGCTCCAATTCCAACGAGGTTGTCCATCGCATGAATAATGCGTCCCAGGCGCCGGCTGCACTGACGAATATGATCGTCACCAGCGTCGGCAGCGACCTGTTGACGCTGATTCTCCTGGTCGCCGTCATGGCGATGCAGGACCTGTTGATGACCGGGCTGGCGCTGGTCATCACTCCGGCGGTGATCTTTGGCGTGACGCGGCTGGTCGACATGATGCGCAACCTGTCGAGCGATGAGGCGGCCGGGATGGTCGACGTCTACACGGCGGCGCAGGAGACCTCGGCGGGCATCTCGGTCATCAAGTCGTTCAGGATGGAGGATGCCATGCGCACGCGCGCGGGCAAGGCGATCCGGGGCGTTGAATTGAAGCGCAATGCGATTGCCCGCATCCTGAACCTGACCGCGCCGCTCATGGAATCGCTGGGCGGCGTGGCGATCGGCATCGCGATGATCTATGCCGGGTGGCAGACCATCGAGGCCGGCAAGACACCGGGCGAATACATGGCGTTCATCGCCGCTTTTCTGCTCGCCTATGAGCCGGCCAAGCGCCTCGCGCGGCTGCGCCTCAACATCGAGCGATCGGCGAAGATCTCGCAGATGGTCTACAGCCTGCTGGATACGCCGGAAGAGCCGCCCGACCTGCCGGAGGCGACGCCGCTGGAGGCGGTGACGGGGCAGGTCTCGCTTAACGAGGTGACCTTCTCCTATTCACGCAAAGCCCGAGTGATCAAGGGCGTGTCACTGAACGCCGGGGCCGGGGAGATGATTGCGCTGGTCGGCCCCTCGGGCGGCGGCAAGACTACCCTCGTCAACCTCATCCAGCGCTTCTACGAACCGGACAGCGGCGAGATTCTGATCGACGGCCAGAACATTCGCCTGGTGACGCGCGCCTCGCTGCGCCAGCACATGGCCTTTGTCAGCCAGGACGCCTTTCTGTTCGACGGGTCGATCTATGACAATGTCCTGTGCGGGCGTCTCGACGCCACCGAGGACGAAGTGATCGCCGCGGTGAAGGCCGCCTACGCGTGGGACTTCGTGGCGCAGCTGCCGCAGGGGATCATGACCCCGGTCGGCGAAAAGGGCATTCTGCTGTCCACTGGGCAGCGTCAGCGGCTGACCATCGCCCGCGCCATCCTGCGCGACGCGCCGATCCTGCTGCTCGACGAGGCGACCTCGGCGCTCGACAACGAGTCCGAACGGATGGTCCAGGCGGCCCTGCGCCGCCTCATGGAGGGCCGGACCACCATCGTCATCGCCCATCGCCTGTCCACCGTTCGCCGGGCCGACCGGATCTATGTGATCGAGAACGGCAAGGTCGCCGAAGAGGGGACGCACGATTCGCTGATCAAGCAAAAGGGCGTCTATGCGCGGCTCTATATGGGCGATGCCTTCGACCGCTACGATGAGGCGGTGATGGAAGCGGCCAAATAGCCCGCATGTCTCACATTCCCGACGGCCTGCGTTGCCTTGCGGCGTGCGGGATGCGGGCAGGGGAGGCGAAAAGCGTAGTCGGCGCTACGGTTGAGCGGCGCCTGCCCGAAGGTCACCGCCGCAAGGCAACCCGCCCCAAGTCGGGTGTTCCCGACTTGGGCCTTCCGATGGAGAGGGAGCCGGGGAACACCCCGGTTCCCGGGGCCGGTTGAAGGCGGCCGCAGACCATCGCAAGTGTGAGACATGCGGGCTAGCGCCCGGCCGCCGGTCAGTCACCACTCTCGACGCGCAACTGGTAACTTGCCGGCAGCCAGCGATAGCTGTCCTGCACCCGTTCGACGAAGCCAACAGCCGGAAACGGCATGTGGTAGCCGGCAGCCGGAATGCGTTCGCTGGCCAGCATGTCGAGGAGTCGCCGGCGCGATTCGATGGCCATGTCCTTGTCCTGATCGAACACGACATGCCAATCCGGCCGCTGCAGCGACATGACATAGTGATTGGTGGCGTCGGCGAAGATCAGGAAGCGGTTGCCGTTGCTCTCAAGGTGGAATGCCATGTGCCCCGGCGAATGCCCGAAGGCCGCGACCGCGGAGATTCCCGAGACGACATCCTCGCCGTCCTCGATGAAGCTCATCGCCTCGGCCAGCGGCACCACATTCGACTCGATCAGCCCAACCTGGCCCTCGCGCGGGGTGCCCACCGGGGCATCCGACGTCCACCAGTCATACTCCACGCGGCCGACAGCGTAGCGCGCATTGGGGAAGGCCGGTCCGCCATCGCGCATGAGCCCGCCAATATGGTCGGGGTGGAAATGCGTGATGACCACCAGATCGACCTGGTCGGCGCCATAGCCGGCGGCTTCGAGGCGCTCCACCGTATTGCCGACATCGGGCTGGCCGCCGGCGGCGTTCCCGGTGTCGAACAGGACGAGCTCTTGCCCGGTATTGACGACGATCGGCGCGAACGAGATCTCCATACGGTGGCCGGGAAGGAAGTTCTCCTCGGCATAGGCGGCGACGTCCGCCGGATCCTGATCCTCGCCGAAGATCGGATAGGGGCCGTCGAGCTGCCTGGCGCCGTCGTGCAGCATGGTGATCTCGAAATCGCCGAGCGGGAATCGGTAATGCGTCGGCCGCGCCGGCCCGAGCATGGGGGGCTCGGCCCTGGCATAGCGGGCGCCCGTCGCCAGCAGCGGGGTGGCCAGAATGCCGGCGCCGGCGAAAAGCGCCGCCCGGCGGGTGACAGTGCTCGTGCCCATGGTCATTGCTCGTCTCCCCTTGGTGTCAGACCCGGCTCATCGGGTCCCGAGCAATCGTAACCGCCTTGGCCGCGCAATTCGGCGACGGCGATGCAATCCTCACGCGAAAGTGACACGGCGGGCTCTCAGCCCTTGTCCCGCTGCAGGTGCTCGGACAGGCGCGGCATGATCTCGACGAAGTTGCACGGCATATGCCGGTAGTCGAGCTGGTGAACCAGGATGCCGTCCCAGGCGTCCTTGCAGGCGCCCGGCGAGCCCGGCAGGACGAAGATGTAGGTGGCGTTGGCGACACCGCCGGTGGCACGGGACTGGATCGTCGATGTGCCGATCTTGTCGTAGGAGAGGCGGTGGAAAAGGGTGGAGAATCCGTCCATCCGCTTGTCGAACAGCGGCTCGATCGCTTCGGGCGTCACGTCGCGGCCGGTGAACCCCGTGCCGCCGGTGGTGATGACGACGTCGATTGCCGGGTTCTCGACCCAGTCGGCGACGAGGCCGCGGATCTCATCGGCATCATCAACGACGATCCGCCGGTCGAGAAGGCGGTGGCCGGCCGATTCGATGCGTTCGGCCAGCGTGGCGCCCGACCGGTCGTTTTCCAGGTCGCGCGAATCGGAAACCGTCAGCACGGCAATGCCCACCGGCACGAATGCGCGTGTCTCGTCCTTGCGTTCCATCGGCCGGCCCTCCAGCGCTCGGGGTGGCCCATGATAAGGCGCTGAGCCGCGAAAGCCAGCCGCAGGCGGTGCGTCAGGCTGCCTCGGTCATGCCGCACTCGCAGATCACCTGGCGAAACGCGGCGTCAAGGTCGGCGCCGGCGGCGGAGAACATGGCCCGCTCCTCGCCGTCCTCCACATGACCGGCAATCGCCAGTACGAGATAGCTCGGCTCCTCGCCAGCCGGCTGGCCCACAATCCAGTGCATGGTCCCCAATTCGGGGTGATCGGTCTCCAGGCCGAACAGGCTTATGCCTTCGGCGTCCACGAGCGCGGACCGGGCGCGGTCGACGACCGCGCTCATGTCTTCGCTCTGGTCGGTCTGGCTGACGGCGCGGCGTACCGCTTCGGACATCTCTGCGTGGATCACAACGCAACTCCCTAGTGCCCTCGTCTCGCGACGACACCCCCCACGCCTGCCTGGCAGCATGTGCTAGCAAAAACGGCAACAATTCGGCGAGGGCGCCGGGCTCTCAGAACATCCAGCTCTGGGGATCGGCAATCGGCTCGCGGCGGGCCACGGCCTGGAGGCCCTTGACGCAGCGCACGATGAGCCAAACCACCACGGCGACGTAAATGAGCCAGCCGATGAACACGATCGTCAGAAGCGCGGCGACGAAGCCGAACAACAGGGTCATCCAGAAGGTGCGGATCTGGAAGGTGTTGTGGCTGGCCAGCCAGTCGGTCATGTCGCGGCGATACATGTAGGCCAGGACGACGCCGATGATGAACGGAATCACCGGGATCACCAGCGCGACGAGATAGAGGATGTAGATGAGGCTGACGGTCCGGTCCGGCGCGCGGCCGGAGAAGGCATCGCTTACACTGTCAACCGGATTGTTGTTGCTCATGCGGTGGGCCTCCCCGTTGTGCCGAGTCACGGGCAGAGACTAGCCTGCATTTCCCACATTCGCGAGGGCCTGCGTTGCATTGTGGCGCGGCGGATGCGGGCGAGCACTTCGCCGGGCCGATCGCACGGCGGCACCTTTAACCCAAGACGCGGCCGCGATAATGTCGCTGCAAATCGCGACAGCCGTGCGTCCGGCAGCCGGACCGCAGGCGAACCGACACCGAGGAGGAACGAATGCAGGGGCTGATGCAGGATTGGCCGCTACTGTGTCACCGCATCATAGATCATGCCGCGATCTATCACGGCGGGCGCGAGGTCGTCTCGCGGTCGGTGGAAGGGCCGATCCACCGCACCACTTACGCCGAGCTGCGCCGGCGCTCCCTGCGCGTGGCGCAGGTCCTGGATCGGCACGGCATCGGGCTCGGCGACCGGGTCGCGACGCTGGCGTGGAATACGTGGCGGCACCTTGAAAGCTGGTATGGCATTCTTGGGGTCGGCGCCGTCTACCACACCGTCAATCCGCGCCTGTTCCCCGATCAGATCGCTTACATCGTCAATCATGCCGAGGACCGCATCCTCTTCACCGACCTCACTTTTCTGCCGCTTCTGGAGGGCATCGCCGACAAGCTTGAGACCATAGAGCTGTTTGTCGTGCTGACCGACGAGGCGCATTTGCCGCAGACCAGCCTGCGCAACGTCGTCGCCTATGAGAGCTGGATCGCCGAGGGCGACGGCGACTTTGCCTGGAAGGCGGTCGACGAGAACGCCGCCGCCGGCATGTGCTACACGTCCGGGACCACCGGCAACCCCAAGGGCGTGGTCTACTCCCATCGATCGAATGTCCTGCATTCGCTGGCCTTCAACACGCCGGACATGCTCGGTATTGCGGCCCGAGATCGGGTGATGCCGGTGGTTCCGATGTTCCACGCCAATGGCTGGTCGCTCGCCTTCACGGCGCCGATGGCGGGGGCGACGATGATCCTGCCGGGGGCCAAGATGGACGGCGAGTCGCTCTATGAGCTGCTCGACGGCGAGCGCGTTACCCTCACCGCCGCCGTGCCCACCGTGTGGCTCGGCCTGCTGCAGCATCTCGAGGCGTCCGGCAAGATGCTGCCCCACCTCAAACGGGTCGTGATCGGCGGCTCGGCCTGTCCGCGGGCGATGGCCGAGACCTTCGAAAATGTCTATGACGTAGAGGTTATCCACGCCTGGGGGATGACCGAGACCAATCCGCTCGGCACCGTCGCCACGATCAAGCCGGACTATGCCGGCCTTGAGGGGGACGCGCTGTTCGATATCAAGGAGACCCAGGGGCATCCACCCTTCACGGTCGAGATGAAGATCACCGACGATGCGGGCAATCCCCAGCCCTGGGACGGGGAGACATTCGGCCGGCTGAAGGTGCGCGGCCCGGCGGTGGCCAAGTCCTATTTCAAGGGTGAAGGCGGCGAGATCCTCGACGAAGCGGGTTTCTTCGACACCGGCGATGTGTCGACCATCGACCCCAATGGCTACATGCACATCACCGATCGGTCGAAGGACGTTATCAAATCAGGCGGCGAATGGATTTCGTCGATCGACCTTGAGAACGTCGCCGTCGGCCACCCCGACGTCGCCGAGGCCGCGGTCATCGGGGCTGCGCATCCCAAATGGGACGAGCGGCCGCTGCTGATCATCGTGGCCAAGCCGGGCCAGATGCCCGCCAAGGAGGACATCGTCGACTTCATGCGGGGCAAGGTCGCCAAGTGGTGGCTGCCCGATGATATCGTGTTCGTCGACGAGATCCCGCACACGGCGACTGGCAAGATCCTCAAGACCGCATTGCGCGAGCAGTTCCGCGGCTATCGGCTGCCAAGCGCGGACGCGGCGGAATAGGAGCGCGGCGGTGACCGGCGACGGCCCGGGCATCGACCTGTCCCGAAGGCAAGGCGACATGCGCTGATGGTGCGCTTTCCCAGGCGAGTTTCCGCATCGGCGCGCTGGTGCCGGCGGCTTGCCGTGTTCGCGGTCCCGGTCGGGCTCCTGACAACGCTGCTCCATCGGTTCGGTCAGATCGACACCCCGGCCGCCCTGGCGCTCCTCGGCCTGGTTCTGGCCATGGCGGGGCTCGCCCTCGTTCTCGCGCTGGCCGGCATCGTCAGCATCTGGCGGCGCGGCCGTCATGGCGTGCGCAACGTCATGCTGGGCAGCGTGCTGGCCCTGGCAACGCTCGCCCTTCCGGCCTGGCACGCTATCGGTCTTTTCACGCTGCCCAGGCTGCACGATGTCACGACCGACTGGCAGCAGCCCCCGCGCCTGCGCGCGGCGGTCGACGACCGTCCGGCATGGGCCGGCAACCCCGAATATGCCCGCGACGGCGTCGTGCGCCAGGCCACGGCTTATCCGCAAATCGTTCCCTTCTTCGCCGATTATGACGCCGGCCTGGTCTACGAAACGGCGTTGGCGCTGGTCGCCGGGCGCGGCTGGCGCGTCCTGGCGACGCGGGTGCCGAGCGCCAATGCGCCGGGCCGGATCGAAGCGGTGGCGAGCACGCTCGTCTTCGGCTTCGAGGACGACGTGATCATTCGCATCACCCCGCGCGGGATCGAAGCGACCCGCGTCGACATGCGCTCGGCCTCGCGCATCGGGGGTCATGACCTGGGCGCCAACGCCCGGCGGATCGTCAATTTCCTGACCGACCTCAGGGACGGGCTCGAGCTGCAGGTGGACCTTGACGGACAAGCGCTGGACGGCGGCGACGGGGATTTCTGATGATTTGAGGGGGCTTCCGCCGGATGGCAATTGGCGGCAATCGCCTCCGCTATTGTGCGGACGCCCTTGCGAGATGGCGTTCGGTCATGAAATAAACAGATTGCTGAGCCAGTTGCAGGGCGCTCCGGTCGGTCGGGGAGGCGGGCCGGATCGGTGCTGTTGGCAAGTGCGGAGTCCGGTTGGATGGGGCGTCGAGCAGGTCTGATCGGGTATCTATGCGGGGCCGTTCTGGCCTGCGCAGGGGTGCCGGCTGCCCAGGCCGCCGACCAGTTCGATTACACTTTCACGCCGAGCAATCCCCTGATCTACGACTGGTCCGGTGCCTATGCCGGGGTGGCGGTCGGCGGCATGTGGACCGATTTCGACACGATCTACGAACCGGCCGGTCGGCTCGGGCACAGAGGCCGCGGGGTATCGGTGTCTGGGCTTGGCGGGGTGCTGGCCCAGGTGAACAATTTTGTTTTTGGCGTCGAGCTTGACCTGTCCCTGTCGTCGCTCGACGACACGAAGGTGATCACCGGTATTCCCGTAACTGCCGAGATCGATTGGACCGGCAGCCTGCGTGGGCGCGCCGGCTACGCCTTCGACAACGTGCTGATCTACGGCACTGCCGGGCTCGCGATGGGCCGCTTCTCGCTGTCACGTCCCGGCCTGTCGGCGTCCAGCACGCAGTTCGGCTGGACGGTGGGCGCCGGGATCGAGATGGGGATCACGGAGAATTTCACCGCCCGTGCGGAGTATCTCTACTCCGACCTCGGCTCGGTGAGCGGCACGCTCGCCGGCTCGCCCTTCTCGACCGAGTTCGACAGCCATTCCGTTCGCGCCGGCGTCATCTACCGGTTCCGCTGACAGGCGCCCCGAAGGCGATCAAGGCGCGTCAGCAAAGCGGGGAAGCGACGTTTCCCGCGAGCAGGACGGATGCACGGATGGCGGCGCAAAGACCGACCGGGATGCCGACCGCATGGACCAGTCGAACCGGCAAGGCGATGGTCGGCGCGCGTCTGGGCTGTTGACCAGGGATAGTGCCCTCGCGCATCCTTCGACATCCGCCGTCAAGGAGTCGATTCCGATGCCGCGCATCCGCGTTTTTGTTCTGGGCATTCTGCTGTGTGCCCTTGCCCCGCTCAGCGCCTCGGGGGCCGATCCGTTCCCCCGCAAAGGCCCCCACGCGCCCGCCTTCGGCCCGGCCTGCGACGAACCCAGAGTATTGAACCGGGTCGTTGCGCGCTTCGACAAGACCGAGGCCAAATACTGGCACACCGGCGTGCGTATGGCCGGGATCGAGAATGCCCGTCCCGCCTCGACGCGCACCTGGCCGCCGAAGGCCACGATCATTCGCTATTGCACCGGGACGGCCTATCTGAGCGATGGCAGCCGCTATGAGCTCGTCTACTGGGTGCGTGCCGCCACCGGCTTCGCCGGGTATGGCTGGGGGATCGAGTTCTGTCTGACCGGGCGCGACAGGCAGCTGAGCTACGCGCCGCATTGCCGCATGCTGAGACCAATGTGAGCGCCGGAGCGCGGCCCGTCTTCGGGGGCCGGGTGTTGCTGCTGCTCCTGCTTGTCCTGCTGACGCCGGCAGGCCAGGCGGCGGCGCAGCGGGTCGGCGTCAATGTCTCTGGCGATTTCGACTATTACGTCCTGGCTCTGTCATGGTCGCCGGCCTATTGCGAGCTGGAGGCCAGCGCGGCCGATCGACGGCAGTGCGAAAGTGGGCGGGCCTACGCCTTCATCGTTCATGGCCTGTGGCCGCAATACGAGCGTGGCTGGCCGGAGTTCTGCCCGGCCGAGACCGAGCAGGTTCCGGGCGAGGTGATGCGCGGCATGTTCGATCTCATGCCCTCGGAAGGCCTCATCCGCCATCAATGGCGCAAGCACGGGACCTGTGCCGGCCTGACGCCGCAGGGCTATTTCGAGGCGACCCGGCGCGCCCGCGAGCGCGTGGTCGTGCCGGAGGCCTTCAAACGGCTGGACCGGACGCTGACGGTGTCGCCGCAAGCGGTTGAAGAGGAATTTTTGGCCGCCAATCCGGGCATTGGGCGCGATGGAATGGCGGTGACCTGCAATCGGCAGCTTCTGCGTGAAGTGCGGATCTGCCTGGAGCGCTATTCCTTCGACTTCAGACCGTGCCCGCCCGTGGCCGAGCGGGCCTGCCGGGCGGCCTCGGTGCGGCTCCCGCCGGTTCGCGGCCGGCCCTGAGGAGCCGCCTGGCTTACGTCGTCGCGAAGGTGAGACATGCCGGCCAGGTGTGTGGAACGATCGGGCACCAAGAATCGACCCGCCGAATTGGACGGCTCGGAGCCCTCCAAAGGGCGGGACGATGGAAGTGCCGCGCCTACGCCAGCGCTAGGCGATCAGGCTTCGATCTGAAGGTTGATCGCCTTGGGGCCCTTGCCGTGCTTATCCGGTTCGGTCTCGTAGGATACCCGCATACCCTGATCGATTGTGCCGACGCCCGACCGCTCGACATCGGAGACGTGAACAAATACGTCCTTTCCCCCATCCTCCGGTGAAATAAAGCCGTAGCCCTTGGCTTGATTGAAGAATTTTACAGTCCCATTGACGCGCATCTGGATCTCCGTTCCCACACAGTCCGGCTGCGCACCGAGGTGCCACAGCCTTGGCCCGCGGCGCCAGCCACCAGGCCGAGCATTGAGAGGCGGGCAAACATTCCGGTCGGGGACGCCATTTCGCTCCCATTCAGGGGGAAAGGCCCTTCCACCAAGCGCTTCGAGCCGCCAGCCTCGTGACTGAGATGACGGAAGGTCGCTGCGAAGGCAAGTGAAAAAGCGATGAGTGCGAATGATCGGCGCCACACGCAAAAAGAGCGCCGCCGATTGCCCGGCAGCGCTCCCGTTCCACCGAAACGGCGAAAACTCGGAATGGCGTTCTTCAGGCCAGCTCGATGGCGGTGGCCTGCGGGCCGCGGCCGCGCCGATCCTCCTCCACCTCGAAGGTGACCTTGGTGCCGTCGGCCAAGGCCGGAAGGCCCGAGCGCTCAAGCGACGTGATGTGCACGAACACGTCCTTGCCGCCGGATTCCGGCGAGATGAAGCCGAAGCCACGCGAATGGTTGAAGAACTTTACGGTGCCGTTCTGGCGCATTGGGAAAATCTCCTTCCCGAAGTCGTCGATGAACCAAACCAAGCAAGGCCGCGACGTCCGACCGGGCTTGTCGCGATTTTCGGGAAGGCCAAGCAGATTGTCGCAGCGCGCAACGGCAGTCCTAATCCAAAAACCGCAGGCATACCCCCCACACAGGGCTGCCAGCGAACCGGAGTATGGGTATCTAGGCCCGGCTGCGCAAGCGGAATCATCAGTGAAATCGTTACCAAAATGGTTACCGTCGCGGCGCCTCGCCGTCGATGCGCCGAAAGATCGTGATCCCGCGAAAGCGATGGTTAGTGGACTTCCACATGCCGATTACCGCCTCCGGTTCGAACACCGACTTGCGGTACATCGGAAGGACCTGATCGAGCCAGACGATATGGGCCCCGGCCGGCAGGCGTTGTAGCGCCCGCATCACCTTGTTGCGGCTGATCATTGTGGTGCCGTAATGGGCGCTGTCCTCCACGCTGTAGGGCGGATCGGCGAGGACGAGATCGTAAGTCTCGAGCGGCACCCCCTCGAGCGACTGGGCATCGTCCAGAAAGGTCGGCTTCAGCGTTGGGTTTATGTCGACGGTGTCACCGGGGAAGGCAGCCGTGTCCACCATGCCGCTGAACAAATGCAGGGGCTGCGCCTTGTCGGGGAAGAGGGCGCGGATGCGCCGCAGATAGCCGGCCGGATAGCCGCCGTAATAGGACGACTTGACGCGATAGTTGTTGCCCATGATCCAGGTGCCGACGACCCGCCCGTCGCCGGCCACGAAGAGGCTGCGGGGAAAGCCGGTCTCCCGGACGTAGTTCTCGATGCGCTCTTCCCAGGTCACCGCGCCGCCTCCTCAGCCCGACCACCCGCATGATGCCTGCCCGGCGCCGGCAGTACAAGAAGAAAAGCCGGCCGCTGGGCGGCGGCCGGCAGGGCAGGCGGCAGGCGAGGAAGTCAGCGGCAGTAGCGCCACTCGCCGCGATAGGTCAGATACATGCCGGTATTCACGTCGAATGACCGGTATTTCGATGCGCAGTAGGCATACCAGTCCGGCGTCCAGGGTTCGGGCGCATAGCTGACGGACGGCGCATAGTAGCGCGCCCGCGGCGGCGGCGGCGCGTAGTAGCGCGGCTGAGACATTGCACTGCCCAGCATGGCGCCGGCGGCCAGGCCGATTATGCCGGCGGCCACGGCGGCTCCGCCGCGGTCGCGATGGCGGTGATGGTAGTGATGATGGTGGTGATGCTTGCCCCAGCCGCGGTGACCGGCTTCGGCGGCAGACAGGGGGATCGCCGTGGCGGCAAGCGCCGTGGCGAGCGCAAGGGCGATGGGCTTTGCGGCGCGCGCGAACATGTCTTTCAAGACTCCGATGAAGACGATGGACGGGGAGTGGCCATGCAGATGCAGCGGGCGCTTCCCGTAACGCGCTGGATGATTGCGATTCCTTCATGAACCGACGATGAACGGGGTAACCCCTAAGGTCCGATTACTGCGGCCACCCAGCATGTGAGCCAGGAGACCAACGCTTATCGGTGCGACGGGCAATCTTCAGATGCGAAGGAGACCTCGGCGCTATTCTTCTTCGGACACCTCGCGCAGATAGGCTATGATGTCAGCCCGCCGCTGCGCATCGCGGATGCCGGCAAAGGCCATCCTGTTCCCGGGAATGAAGTCGTGCGGGTTGGCGATGAATGCATCGAGCGAGGATGTCTCCCAGATCACGCCGGACTCCGCCAATGCCTGCGAATAGTCGAAGCCTTCGACCACTCCGGCCTCGCGGCCAAAGATGTTCACAAGATGCGGACCTATCCGCTCGGCTTCCTCGTGGACGGCATGGCAGGACAGACAGAGACTGTAGGCCCGCTGACCCGCCGCAGGGTCGCCTTCCAGCTCTATGGTGCTTGCAGGTCCTGACGCCGCCAACGTCAACGCCGCGCCCGCAAGTATCACTGCGAAGGGTTTCATCGGACTTCTCCCCGTAATGATCTCAGGCCAGGTTGCGTTGCAGCGTCATGGCAGTGAGGGTATCCGCACATCGGGCATGTCGCCGGTCAGCGCATGCATGAAGGCCTCGAGGTCTGCAACCTCGTCCTCTTCCAGCTCGAGGCCGAGCATTTCTTCAGCCATGATCTCGATGGCGTGGCTGAGTTCATAGACCGAGCCGTTGTTGAAATAGGGGTAGGTCAGGGCGACGTTGCGCAGGGTCGGCGTCTTGAAGGCATGCCGGTCCCACTCTTCCCCGGTCACCAGGTAGCGACCCTCGTCGGTCGAGCCCGGCACCTGGATCTGGTGGAACATGCTGTCGGTCAGCGCCGGGCCGCTGTGGCAGGACAGGCAACCGCGCTCGACGAACGAGCGCATGCCGCGCTTCTGCTGTTCCGTCATGGCAGCTTCGTCCCCTGCCAGCCACCGATCGAGTGGCGCATTGGGCGTATTCAGCGTGCGCTGAAAAGCGGCGAGCGAGCGGGCAACGTTCTCCTCGGTTATCGGATCGCCGTCCTCGTCAGGGAAGGCGGCTTCGAAGAGATCCTGATAGATGTCAAAGCCCCGGATCCGGTCGAGCGCTTCGCGCAGCGGCATCGCCATCTCGATGTCGGCCTCGATTGGGCCGAGCGCCTGCTCTTCCAGCGTCGCCGCCCGACCATCCCAGAACTGAGCTTCGAAGAAACCCGAATTGAGCACGGTGGGGGTGTTGCGTTCACCAACCTGGCCGGCATGACCGACGGCCAGTGAGATGCGGTCCGTCCAGCCCAGAGCGGGATTGTGGCAGGTGGCGCAGCTGATGATCCCGCTCGCCGAGATCCGTGGTTCGAAGAACAGCTTGTTGCCGAGCACGATCTTCTCCGGCGTCATCGAATTGTCGGCGGGTATCGGCGGGACCGAGGGCAGGATCTCGAACAAATCCCGATACTCGTCATATTCGCCTTCGCCGCTCGGCTGGGCCGCCAGCATGGACGCGGCAAGGACGATACTGCAGCTCAGAACGCCGAAGAATGCGAGCCTGAGGCTTGAAGACTGACTTCCCACCGGCATGCGACCGTCCCTCCCGGAGAACTCGGATCGTTTGATAATGATGCGGTTGCCCAGATGGATTGTCAACAAGCAACGAGTTTCTGTTCCATCGCGGGGCCGCTCCAGAAGGCGTATACAAACTAATCGCAGATTCCCTGCTCTTTTCACCAGTATGAGGACATTCGCAATAATATGGGTTATTCAGGTATTATGAATGAATGTTATTGGATCGCCAGATCCTGCCGAATCAATTGCGTCAAGTGCATAGTGAGACAGGCAGAAAACCGGCTCATCCATAATGCCCGGCCTGACGCCGTTCCGAATCAATCTGTGCTGACCAGCCCGTAGGCCTCGGCGAGCAGCTCGTAGGAGCGCCGCCGGGCGGCATGGTCGAAGATCATGGTGGTCACCATCAACTCGTCGGCGCGGGTGGCCGCGGCAAGGTCGTCGAGCCGCCTGCGGACCTGCTCCGGGCTGCCGAAGGCGTGACGGGCGCGGTTCTTGGCGATGACGGCGCGCTCGGCGTCGGTGAACGCCATTCTGCGAACCTCGTCGGGATCGACCAGCGGGGCGCGCTCGCCGCGCATCATGCGCAGCCAGGTCAGGTCGAGGGTGGCGGCCAGCCGGTCGGCCTCCGCCTCGCTGTCGGCGCAGACCACGGACACGCCGAGGATCGATCGCGGGCGTTCGAGCCAGACCGAGGGCCGGAAGTTGTCGCGGTAGAGCCGCATGGCCTCGTCGGCGGGAAACGAGGCGAAATGATGCGCGAAGGCATAGCCAAGACCCATGGCCCCGGCGAGCTGGGCGCCGAAATCGCTCGAGCCGAGCAGCCAGATCGGTGGCAGCGCCGCGTCGGACGGCATGGCGGCGATGTTGCGGAAGGGATGGTCGTCGGGGATGCGGCCGCTGCCGAAGGCGATCAGCTCGTGCAGGCGCTCGACGAAATCGTCGTTCTCCGCCCCTTCCATGCGCCGGCGCAGGGCGATCATGGTGATCTGATCGGTGCCCGGCGCGCGGCCGATGCCGAGATCGATGCGGCCGGGATGAAGCGCCTCCAGCGTGCGGAAGGTCTCCGCCACCATGAGCGGGGCGTGGTTCGGCAACATGACGCCGCCCGATCCGACCCGGATGCGCGATGTGGCGCTGGCGATCTCGGCAATCATCACCGCCGGCGATGTGGTCGCCACCGAGGCCAGATTGTGGTGCTCGGCGACCCAGTAGCGGGCAAAGCCCAGCCGGTCCACATGCTGCGCGAGATCGAGGCTGTTGCGCAGCGCCTGGGAGGGGGGCGTGGCAGTGGTGACCGGCGACAGGTCAAGGACGGAGAGGTCTGGCATGGGTGCCATGTAGGCCGCGAATCCGGCGCGCCGTCAAGCTTGCGCCAGGCTGTGTTCGCCGCTCCGTCTCGTCACAGCCGGGACAAGACACTGAACAGGAAGGGGAGCATGGCCATGGACAGGAAGATGCGTACGACCTGAAACGCGGCCACCAGGGAGACATCCAGTCCCATCGCCTTGGCGGTGATCGCCATCTCGGTCACCGCGCCGGGCGCGGTCGCCAGGACCATGGTCGCCGGGTCGGCCTCCATCGTGCCCGCCCAAAGCAGCCCGAGCAGCAAGCAGGAGCCGAGAAGCACCGCCGTGGTAACAGCGGTGCCGGCGAGGAACCGAAGTCCCGATCGGACAAGGTCGCGCCGCAGCATTGCGCCCAACGAAACGCCGAGCAGGACCTGGGCCCCGAAGATTACCGTATCGGGGGGCAGCGCGATCGCCACGCCGGCGCCGCCGACCATCAGGCCGGTTACAACCATCGGTCCGAGAAAGAAGGGATTGGCGAGCCGGACGGCATAGGCCGCCGCCGCCCCTGCCGCGGACAGGGACAGCAGCAATACGAGACTCCAGACATCGGCCTCGGCTATGCCGGTCGTTTCAAGGTCCATCGCCGCGCCGCCGGCCATGAGCAGCGGCGGGTAGAGCAGGATGATCAGCAGAATGCGCAGCGTCTGCGCGAATGCCGCGCGGCCGGGGTCGCCGCCGTGCTGCTCGGCCAGATTGGCCATCTCCACCGGCCCGCCGGGGATGGCCGAGAAGATCGCGGTGGCGCGATGTGTGTCGGTCAGCTTCGCCTGGGCCAGGCCGATCAGGCCGCCGATGAGCGTTATGAGGATCGCCGAGGCGAGGATCGGACCACCGAAAGCGATGATGCGATCGACCGCCTCGGGCGTCAGATAAAGGCCGATCGCCCCACCCACCACGAGCTGCCCGCAAAAGCGCAGAAAGCGCGGGGGCGCCGGTGTATCGAAGGCGACAGTGATGGTGGCCGAAAAGAGCGTTGCGCCGATCAGCCAGGCGAGCGGGACGCCGAGCTGCCAAAGAGCAAAGCCCGCTGCGGTGCCGCCCAGATGCAGCAGCACCAGCACCGTAATGCGCCGTGCCTGAATCAACTTTGTCCCGTTTGGAAGCTACCACTCGGATACGACTCAGCGGACCATAACGCGCCCGCGCCGCCAACGAGGCAACCCCCCGGTTCCGACGGGCAGATATGCGCTGTTAGCTCAAGCTCGCACAGAAGCGCTGGATCCGTCTGCATGCCTCTTCCAGAGCCTCGGTGGAGGTGGCATAGGAGACGCGAAAGAAGGGCGCGAGCCCGAAGGCGGTTCCCTGAACCACCGCAACGCCCTCCTCCTCCAGCAGGCAGGTGACGAAGTCCTCGTCGGTCTCGATGCGGTTGCCCGATGGCGTGGTCTTGCCGATCGCCCCTTCGCAGGAGGGATAGACGTAGAACGCCCCCTCCGGCGTCGGACAGTGCAGGCCCGTGGCCTGATTGAGCATCGAGACGACGAGATCGCGGCGCTCCTTGAAGACCCGGTTGTGCTCGGCGATGAAGTCCTGCGGGCCGGTGAGCGCGGCAAGCGCTGCATGTTGCGAGATCGACGAGGGATTGGAGGTTGACTGCGACTGGATGGTGGCCATCGCCTTGACGAGGTCGGCCGGACCGCCGGCATAGCCGATGCGCCAGCCGGTCATGCAATAGGCCTTGGAGACGCCGTTCACGGTCAGCGTGCGGTCGTATAGTTCGGGTTCGACCTGGGCGACGGTGGTGAACGCGAAGTCGTCATAGACCAGGTGCTCATACATGTCGTCGGTCATCACCCAGACATGGGGATGGCGCTTCAGCACCTCGGTCAGCCCGGCGATCTCGCCGCGCGTATAGGCGGCCCCGGAGGGGTTGGACGGCGAGTTGAAGATGAGCCACTTGGTGCGCGGCGTGATCGCCGCTTCGAGGGCCTCCGGCGACATCTTGTAGCCATGGCCCGCTGTGGTTGCCAGCTCGACGGCGGTTCCGCCGGCCAGCGCCACCATGTCGGGATAGCTTACCCAGAAGGGCGCCGGGACGATTACCTCGTCGCCCTCATTGAGGGTGGCCATGAGGGCATTGTACAGCACCTGCTTGCCGCCGCTGCCGACGGTGATCTGGCCGGCCGCGTAGTCGAGGCCGTTGTCGCGGCGGAACTTGTCAGCGATGGCCTCCTTCAGCTCCGGCATGCCGTCGACCGCGGTGTATTTGGTGTGGCCGTCGCGAATGGCGCGGATCGCCGCTTCCTTGATGCTGTCCGGCGTGTCGAAATCGGGCTCGCCGGCGCCGAGCCCGATCACGTCGCGGCCCGCCGCCTTGAGCTCACGCGCCTTGTTGGTCACGGCAATGGTGGCGGACGGCTTGATTCGCGTCAGCGCGTCGGCGAGGAAGGCCATGATGCGAAACCTGATCGGAAGGTTGGAACCGGCGCGGACGGTAGTGAACCGGCCCGGCAAGCGCAAGTGGGTGGACCGGGCCGGCGCGGTCTGGTTGAACTGCGCCGGCCAACGCAGCCCATTGGATTTCTCGAACGGGCTCCAATAACACAGGACAAGTCCATATGAATCTGATGCACATGCTGGCCGAGCGGGCGGAGGCGAAGGGGCCGGTGCGCGCCGGGCTCATCGGGGCCGGCAAGTTCGGCTCGATGTTCCTGTCGCAGGTCCCGACGATTCCCGGCCTCGAGGTGGCGGCGATCGCCGATCTCGACGTCGAACGGGCGAGGGCGGCCTGCCGCGAGGTCGGCTGGGACGCGGCGCGGATCGAGGCCACGCACTTTACCGAGGACGGGCTTGCCCTGTGCGCGCGCGACGACGTCGACGTCATCCTTGAGGTCACCGGGAGCCCGGCCGCCGGAATCGCCCATGCCCTTGCCGCCTTCGACGCCGGCAAGCATATCGTGATGGTCAACGTGGAGGCCGACGTTCTGGCCGGACCGGCCCTGGCACGGCGGGCGCGAAGGGCGGGCGTTGTATACTCCATGGCCTATGGCGATCAGCCGGCGCTGGTCGCCGAGATGGTCGACTGGGCGCGCGCCTGCGGCTTTCGCGTCGCCGCGGCAGGCAAGGGCACGAAATATCTGCCGTCCTTTCACATGGTGACGCCGGACAATGTCTGGGAGCATTACGGGCTTACCCCGCAGGCCGCCCAGGCCGCCGGCATGAACCCGCAGATGTTCAACTCGTTCCTGGACGGCACCAAGTCGGCGATCGAGATGGCCGCGATCGCCAATGCCTGCGGGCTGGCGGTGCCGGCCGAAGGGCTCGGCTTTCCGCCCTGCGGGGTGGACGATCTGGCCCATGTGTTGCGGCCGCGCACCGAGGGCGGCCTGCTCGAGGGCGCCGGCATGGTCGAGGTGGTGTCGAGCCTGGAGCGCGACGGCCGGCCCGTGTTCCGCGACCTGCGCTGGGGCGTCTATGTGGTCCTTGAGGCGCCCAACGACTACGCCGCCGCCTGCTTTGCCCAGTACGGCCTCAAGACGGATGCCAGCGGGCGCTATGCCGGCATGTACAAGCCATATCATCTGATCGGCCTCGAACTGCCGATCTCGGTGCTCAACGCGGCCCTGCGGGGGGAGCCGACCGGGGCGACGCGCGCCTTTCGGGGCGATGCGGTGGCGGTCGCCAAGCGCGATCTCTCGCCCGGCGAAATGCTCGATGGCGAGGGCGGATATACCGTCTGGGGCCGCCTCATGCCGGCGGCGGCGAGCATTGCCCGAGGCGCGCTGCCGATCGGGCTTGCCCATGGCATCGAGGTCAGGCAGGCGGTCAAGGCCGGGGAGGTGGTGGACCTTTCGGACGTCGCCCTGCGCGACGGTCCGGCGGTCGAGCTCAGGCGGGAAGCCGAGCAGATGACGGACGTGTGAACGTCGCGCGAGGAACAGATGCGGCGACGCTGCGCATTTGCTTGATCTTCCGCGAACTCCTTCGCACACTGGCCACAATTGCAGCGAATCTATTTGCGCGCGAGCGCGAGGTCATTCAGTGGGAGACCCAAGCTATGAGACGGTTGGGATTGTGGTGCGCGACGGCTGTGGTCGGGCTGTTCGTGTTTCTGCCGACCGCCCAGGCAGCCTATGTCCAGTGCGAGCCGCCGGGCGGCTTTTCTGCCTTCCTCGACAGTTTCAAGCAGGCCGCCCGAGGGCAAGGCGTGTCGGACGCGACGCTGTCGCGCGCGCTTGACAGCCTTACTCTCGATCAGGAGGTCCTCAGGCTCGATCGCAATCAGACACCGTTCCGTCTCAGTTTCGAGGAATTCGCTCGCCAGCGCGTCACCCAGGGGCGCATCAACTCTGCCCGGCAGATGATGAACCGCCATGCCGATCTGCTCGCCCGGATCGAGCAGCGGTACGGCGTGCCGGCCCCCATCCTGATGGCGATCTGGGCGATGGAGACCGATTTCGGGGCGGTTACCGGCAACAAGTCGGTCGTCCGCTCGGCCGCGACGCTGGCCTATGATTGCCGCCGCACCGACATGTTCCAGGAGAACCTGATGGCGGCGTTGCGCATTCTCGAGCGCGGCGACCTTTCCATGAACGAGATGCGTGGGGCGTGGGCCGGCGAGATCGGCCAGACCCAGTTCCTGGCCAAGAACTATGAGCGCTACGCGGTCGATTTCGACGGCAGCGGCCGGCGCGATCTGATCCGCAGCGTGCCCGACGTGCTGGCCTCTACCGCCAACTACCTCCAGGCCCATGGCTGGCGGCGCGGCGAGCCTTGGGATGAAGGCACGCATAATTTCGCGGTGCTCCGGGACTGGAACCGGGCCAGCGTCTATCAGCGGGCGCTGGCGCTGTTCGCCAACCGCCTGGTTCAGGGTGGCGATGCCACCGCGTCGAGCGGTGGGTCCGGTGGGCTGACCAACTCCCAGGTCCAGGAGATGCAGCGCATCCTCGCCCAGCGCGGCCATGATGTCGGGCCGGCTGACGGCATTGTCGGACCACGCACCCGGGCAGCCATCGCAGCGGAACAGGAACGGCTCGGCATCCGCGTGGACGCCAATGCCAGCCCCGAGTTCCTGCAGCGATTGCGACAGTAGCCGCATCAGCCGCTGGCGGCCTGCTCGTTCTCCGCGACATCGGCCGGGCGCGCTCCGGCCGGTTACTGGCTGTACAGCCGGGACTTTTTCCTGTTTTGTTACGGCCAGGCGCGGGCCGGTAACAGAAGCGTAACCATTTGGCCACAAAGACGCCTCAGGAAGTTTCCGAGTTCGCCGGAATCCCGGCCACAGAACGCCGGAATGACCTGTTTCCCTGACCGAACCTGTGCAGCACGAGCTGGAGGATGGGGTATGCGCGTTTTTGTGTCCCGTGGCCGTTATCCGTCGATGGCTCGGCCGGCCACAATCCGCACGGCGGGCCGCATTGCGGCGCGCTGTGTGTTGGCGCTGTCTGCGCTTGGCGCGCTCCCGGCGGCGGCGCTGGCAACGCCTGACCCGAGCGCCTTCGTGGCCATGTCGCCCGACGTGCCGGCTCATGTGCTCGCCCTGTCGGACCGCATGATCCTTGGCGGGGCGCTGCTCATCCTGTTCGGCGTGCTGACCGGCCTTGCCGCCGCCATGTGGCGCGATGCCCTGCGGCCCGAGAGGCGGCCGTGAGGCGCTCGGCGATGATGCGACGGTTGCGCCGGATGCGGGCAGCCGAGCGCATGATGGCTGTCGTCATGGTGGGGATTATCGCGGGCGGGGCGGGGCTGATCGGCCAGGGGCTGTGGCTCAAGCTGACGGACCCGCATTCCGCGTCCCGGCCGCCGGCCCTGGTGTCGCTGGAGGACAGCCCGTCTGTATCCGCCGGGCCTCTGCCTCCCGGCAGGACGGGGCGCGCCGATCCGCTCGGAATGCCCCCGCCAGCCGTTCCGTTTCTTTAGCGGCTCTTCAGGCCTCGGGGCGGCGTTTCTCGCCAGCCTGCTCGGCGTCGACGGGCCCCGGCTCGGCCTCGCGGATACGCCTTGCCAGAGCGTCGACATCGGACAGGTCGCGCACCGTGACACGCTCGCCCGACCTCAGGATGACGGTGAGATGGCCGGCGCCGAACCGGCCGCCAATTGGCGGGTGTGCGACGCCGACATCGGCAATGGCATCGAAGCTCACGTGACGAGGGGTCATGCTGGGCCAGCCGCGTTCGACCCAAAGCCCGTCGAAACTTCGCGATATCCGGGCGGTTTGAAAGCGCAGGAAGGAGAACAGGGTCAACAGCGGGGTGACCAGCACCAGGACAAGGAACGCAAAGCGCCCCGGAATGGTGGCGCCGCGGCCGACGAGGTCGAGCACGAACCAGAAGCCGGCAAACAGCACGGCAAACGCCAGAACCGGCAGGAAGACGGTCCAGTGCGCTTCGCCGATCACCTCAGTCTCGTCGATGTCGACAACCGCCATGGCGAATGCTCCTCATACCAGTCTGGAGAAACTTGGGGCAAAAGCAAGGCGGGAAAACCGGTCGCGCGAGGGGCAGTCCGCCGCCTTTTCAAGCGCCAATGCCCCGCTTCCCGGTATCACGCCGCTGCCAGCGCGGGCGCGGTGCTTCAGCCCGGCCGTCGGCGCAGCAAAGCCCACATATTGTCGTTGAAGGGGAGCACGCCGAACCATCCGTACGAGGTGTCGAAGCCTGCCCGGAGGGCCATGCGCCGCAGGCTGGACGGGGTGAAGTAGTTGACGTGGTCCGGGAACCGGAACCCGCACCAGGTCTTGCCGGTAAACCTGCGGTTCAGCGAGGCATAGTTCGGCACCTTGACCACGGCCACCCCGCCTGGCGCCATGGTCCGAGCCAGTTCGGCCAGCACCTGGGCGGGGTGCACCTCATGTTCCAGATAGGATCTCAGTATGGCCCCCGTAAAGAAATCGTCGGAAAACCCCTTCAGGCCCTCCAGGGCCGGAGCATGAACACAACGTCCCTTGCGCCGTTTCATGAGCTTCTTTGCCGCGGCAGCCGCCTTGGCCCCGATTTCGATCCCGTATGGCACATAGGTCTCGGGCAACGTGTTGACGCGCCCACCATGGCTGCAGCCGATATCGATGACATTGCCGGGCGCGGCGTGCCTGGCCAGTACCGTCGCCGCATCGATCGGCTTGCGCAGGCGAAGCCGGCTTGCCGCGGCCTTGCTAGCTTTGGCGCGGACCGGACGTGCCGCCTTCTTGCGCTGCGTTTCCTTGGCCGAGCTATTGTCCCAG
>SKQW01000119.1 GCA_007118805.1 Rhodobiaceae bacterium
CTATGACGACATCCTCGCCCATTGCTGCGAGGCCTGGAACAGGCTTGTCGAGCAGCCCTGGCTGATCATGTCCATCGGCTTGCGGGATTGGGCCCATGAGTTCTGATCAGCGCGGGCTGGTGAAAGACCTCCGGGGGCCTCGCGGAGCAAGCCCAAAAACACCGCGGGCGCGGGATGCCGGGGCCCTGGCCCGATTCTCGCGGCTTACCCAAAATCCTGTGCGTCCTTTCCTTTGGCGTGCAGGTCCGTGGGGCGGGTCCGCCCCGGTATCCCGCGCCGCCCTCGGCTCAAAGCCGCCGGGCGGGGCCGAGAAGACCATCCCGCCGGGCGCCGCAACGCGCTGCGGCCCGTATCGGTGCGCTCTTTGACATAAGGCGCTTGGAGATAAGGCGGCGCCCGCGATCTCAACGCAAGCCGCTAATAGCCGAACTGCTCGGCCAGGATCCGTTCGTCGAGGTTGTGGCCGGGGTCGAACAGCATCAGCGCCTCGGCGTCGCGCGACTGTTCGACATGGACGCGGCAGACCGAGCGGATCTCCTGATGGTCGGCGACCGCGTTGACCGGGCGCTTGTCGGCTTCGAGGATCTCGATATCGATCCGCGCCTCGCTCGGCAGGAGCGCGCCGCGCCATCGCCGGGGCCGGAACGGGCTGATCGGCGTCAGCGCCAGGAGGGGCGAGTTGATCGGAATGATCGGGCCGTGCGCCGACAGATTGTAGGCGGTGGAGCCGGCTGGCGTCGCCGCCAATATGCCGTCGCAGATCAGCTCGGGCAGGCGCACCTTGCCGTCGATGAGCACGCGGAGCTTGGCCGCCTGATAGGACTGGCGCAAGAGCGAGACCTCGTTGATCGCCACCGCCTCATGCTGCTTGCCCAGGACATCCTCGGCCAGCATCGACAGCGGCTTGATGACCGAGAGCTCGGCGTTCTCCAGCCGCTCGACCAGGTCCTCGTCGCTGAACTCGTTCATCAGGAAGCCGACCGAGCCGCGATTCATGCCATAGATCGGCTTGCCGGAATTCATGAAGCTGTGGAGGGCCTGCAGCATCAGCCCGTCGCCGCCGAGCGCGACGATGACGTCGGCGTCCTCCGGCGCGACCCCGCCATAGCGTGCCTCCAGCGCGGCGCGTGCCCGCTCGGCCTCCTCGATCGGGCTGGCCAGGAACGCGATCGTGCGGAACCCGTTGCCGCCTTTCGACTGTGTCATTGGACTTCATTCCCGGTTAGGGAGGCGGCACTATAGCGGCGCAACACGCAAAGCCAAGCGGGAGGCCTGATGACAGACAATGCGGACCCGATCCTCTTGATCTATTCGACCTTCGCCACGCTCGAGGAGGCCAAGGCCTGCGGGCAGGCCCTGGTGGAGCGCCGGCTGGCCGCCTGCGTCAACATCCTTCCCGGCATGGTCTCGGTCTATGAATGGCAGGGCGCGCTCGACAGCGACGAGGAGGTGGTGATGATCGTCAAGACGCGGGCGGGCATCGTCGAGGAGACGCGCAGCGCGCTCGCCGCGATCCACCCCTACGATACGCCGGCGATCCTCACGCTTGCGACCGAGGACGTGAATGCGCCCTATGCCGGGTGGCTGCGCGAGCAGACCATGCCGGGCGCCGCGACGTAACGGGGCCGGGCGCGGCGCCGGTCTCAACCCGGCAGGCCCAGCCGGTAGAGGCGGCCGAGGCCGTCGATCGGCGCATCGATGCCGGCGAGCCGCAGGCAATGCCAGATCAGCGCGTGATTGCTGGATGTCACCGGCTTGCCGATCTGCGCCTCGATTTTGGCGGCGCTGTCGACGAAGCGCAGATTGGTGCAGGACAGGAACACCGCATCCACATCGGCCCGTTCGCCCATCCGGGCGATGCCATCGGCGATGGCGCGCGGCGCGATGCGCGCGGCCTCGCGGTCGTCCTGGCGGTTGAAGCTGGCGATCGCCGGCACGTCGAAGCCGCGTTCGGCGAAATAGGCAGCGACGTTGCGGTTGATGTCGGGGCCATAGGGGGTGACGATCCCGACCCGGCGAACCTCGAGCGCCCGCAGGGCGGCGAGCGCGGCGGTTACCGGCGTTGTGCATTTCGCCTCCGGGCGCGCCTTGCCGATTTCGGAGAAGACCCGCTCTTCGCCGAGCTCCATCGAGGCCGAGGTGCAGCCATAGGCGATGACGTCGAGCGGCATGCCGGGAAGGAGCAGGGCGGCGGCCTCGGCAATGCGCGCGCCGCTGGCGCGAAGCGTCTCCGGGGTGACGTGATTGTCGAAGGCGATGCGGTTGGCATAGGCCGCCACGCCGTCCTGCCGGATCGCGCGATGGAACTCGTGCTCAATGGTCTGGTCGCTGGCCAGCACGATGAGCCCGATGGCGGCGCGATGGGCAATGCCTGAATCGAGCTCTGACGGGAGGTCGGGCAGGATCTCGGTCCGGCCGGATCGGCGAGCGGCGGTGGTCTCGTTCATCTCGGGGGCTCCGTTGGACGAGGGCAAGCTAGTGTCCCGAATCCGAAATCCGTTACCATTCGCAACAGTCTCCGAACGAATTTCGGATTCGACAGAGACACTAGCAACTTTATGACTCTAGTGTGGTTTTGGATTTGAAGTTCGTTTCGGGAGTCTGCTGCAAGCCTGGTAACGAACTTCAATCCACCGCACTAGGGCCATTTCCGGACCCCGGCAGACGCCAACACCCTTACTTCCGTGACCGAAGCTTCACTGGCGGGACGATGCCCGCTGGGCCATCCGGCAGGCGATCTCGAAGGCGCGCCGCGTCGGCTCGGGATTGGCCAGCCCCTTGCCGGCAATGTCGAAGGCCGTGCCATGCGCTGGCGTGGCAATCGGCACCGGCAGGCCCGCAAGGACCGTCACCCCCCTGTCGAAGCCGAGAAGCTTGATCGCGATCTGACCCTGATCGTGATACATGGTCAGCACCGCATCATAGTGGCCGTCCCGCGCGCGCACAAACACCGTGTCGGACGGGAAGGGGCCATCCACCTCGATGCCCAGGCGACGTGCCTTGGCCACCGCAGGGGCGATGACGTCGATATCCTCGCGGCCGAAGGCCCCGCCGTCGCCAGCATGGGGGTTGAGCGCAGCCACCGCAATGCGCGGGGCATCGAAGCCGGCCGCGCGCATTGCTTCGGTGGTCAGTTCGAGCCGGTCGATCAGGCGTTCCTCGGTGATCAGATCGGCGACCTCCCGCAACGGGACATGGGAGGTAACCCGGGCATTCCATAGCCTGTCCACAACGTTGAACTCGCCATGCCGCGATGTCGCGCCGAAATAGTTGGCCGCATAGCTGAGTTCGTCCTCGAAGGCGTTGCCGCCGCTGCGCAAGGCCTCCTTGTTGAACGGCACGAAGGTGATGGCATCGATGGTGCCATCTCGGGCAAGGCCGAGGGCGCGCGTGAAGTTGTCGAGCGCCGAACGCCCTGCGAGGGAGGAGACCTTTCCCGTCGGCATCTCGGCCGGATCGGCGTTGGCGGTGTCGATCATGGTCAAGCGCCCCGGCGATGGCCGGGCCTTGGTCTCCGGCACGACATCGAGCTTGAGCGCGACGCCGGCAACCCGCTCGCCCTCGGCAAGCACGCGTCGGTCGCCCAGGACCAGAATGGCCGCCTCATTCAGGGCCGGGGTCTCGGCCAGGAGCTTGGCCATCAGTTCCGGGCCGATTCCGGCCGGGTCGCCCATGACCAATGCAATGCGTGGACTCATGCTGTCGTCTCCATAGACCAGTTGCCCGCCTATATCCGCGCCCCGAACCCAACCGTCCCCTGGCCGCCGCTTGGTTCCTCGGCCAGCGGATGCCCTGCAGAATTGCATACCAAAGCCCAATGCGGAAGAAGGCCGTTCGGCGCGCGCATCCTCGCACGCGCGTTTGCCGGATACCGGGTCATCCCGAGGTCTGACACCGGATCAGTCCTCGACTTAAATGTAAGTCACGAACAAGCAATGTAAGTCACGAACAAGCTCTCATGCGACGTGCAGGGAGCCCCGTGGCGCACCCCTCGGCCGCTCGCACCGGGAGACTTATGCTCGCCGCCCCGCTCAAGGAGCCGATTGACACCCAGCGGGGGCTGTGCGAGCGTTTTTGGTATGCCATAATTGCTGATGCAAAGGACATCATCGGCCCGCCAAGGGTCCTGCAGGGAGGAAACCCCATGAAGCCTCGTTTCGGAACGTTCCTGGTCGCGACCGCGGTGTCACTGCTTATGGCGGCGGCGCCAGCGGCCGCGTTTCCGGAGCGCGCGGTGACCATCATCGTGCCTTGGGCGGCCGGCGGCGGCACCGACGCCGTGGTTCGCATCTTCGCCGCAGGCTTCGAGCAGGAACTCGGCGTGCCGGTCAATGTCGTCAATCGGGCCGGCGGCGGCGGGGTGCCGGGCCATTCCGAGATCGTCAATGCCGATCCGGACGGCTATACGCTCGGCGCGGCAAGCCCGGAGATCACTTTCTACCAAACTTTGGGTCAGGCGGATTTCGGGATCGACGACCTCGATCTCTTCTCGCGTCTGGCCGTGATTCCGGCCGGGGTAACCGTTGCCGCCGAGTCGCCTTACGAGAACCTGGACGACCTGCTGCAGGCTTTCCAGGACGAGCCGCCCGGGACGCTGACCTCAAGTGGAACCGGCGTTGGTGGCTCCTGGCACGTCGCCGGGGCCGGAATGCTGGACGCTGCCGGGCTCGACCCCAACATCATGAGCTGGGTGCCCAGCGCAGGCGGCGCCCCCGCGCTACAGGAAGTGGTGGCGGGATCGATCAGCATGTTCACCGGGTCACCGGTCGAGGCGATCGGCCTGCTGGATGCTGGGCGGGTGCGGACCATCGCCATCTTCACCGACGAGCGTCAGGACGCCTTCGAGGGTGTCCCCACAGCGCGCGAGCAGGGCGTTGACTGGACATTCGCGAACTTCTTCGCTCTCGTGGCGCCACACGGCATCGATCCGGAGAAGCGCGGGATCCTCTATGACGCCGCGCAACGCGCCCATGCCCGGCCCGAAGTGCAGAGCAATCTGATGGAACGCGGGATCACCCCGGTCTGGGATGAACCGGGCGAGTTCGAAGTCTATGCCGCCGGCTTCGCGGAAACGGCGCAGCGTCTCCTGACGGATCTGGGCCTGGCCGCGAACCAAGACGATTAGTGTCGCCAACATGCGGGCGGGGTCGCGTCGGGTTCTGCGACCTCGCCGCCGGCCCCCGGCAAGGCAGACGGTTCCGAGATCCGGCGAAGCCGGCCCTTTGAGCGAATCGTTCTTCACGTGACATTGAAGGCGGCAATGACCGGGCAGGAGCGCCATGACCGAGGCAAACGACATCGCGATTGCCGATGCGCATCAGCATTTCTGGGACCTCGACCGCAACTACCATCCCTGGCTGTGCGACAGTGAACCGATCCCGTTTCGCTACGGGGACTATTCGGCTCTGCGACAGACCTACATGCCGGACGACTACCGGCGCGATTCGGCCGACTTCAAGGTCGTCAGGACGGTGCATGTGGAGGCCGAACATGATCCCCGTAACCCCTTGACGGAAACGCTGTGGCTGGAGGACGTGGCGGCCAAGCACGGCCTGCCGACGGCGATTGTCGCGGCGGCTTGGCTCGATCGCGACGATGTCGAGGAGGTGCTGTCCGCGCAGGCGGCGCGTGGAATGGTTCGCGGCATCCGTCACAAGCCCGCCGCAGCTGCCTCCCCGGGTGCGGCCAAGCGCGGGGCGTCGGGCTCGATGGACGATGAGCGTTGGCGGCGAGGCTACGCCATGCTTGGGCCACTCGGGCTGTCCTTCGACCTGCAGACGCCGTGGTGGCATCTGGATGCCGCCGCCGAGCTCGCCCGTGATTTTCCCGATACGCAGATTGTCATCAATCACACCGGCCTTCCCGCCGACCGTAGCGACGACGGGCTGAATGGCTGGCGGCGGGCCTTGGAGGTGGTGGCGGCGCAGGGCAATGTGGCGATCAAGATCTCGGGCCTGGGCCGGCCGGGTCTGCCCTGGACGCTGGAGGCCAATGGGCCGATCGTGCGCGACACCATCGCCATCTTCGGAACGGATCGCTGCATGTTCGCCAGCAACTATCCCGTCGACCGGCTCGCCGGCTCCTTCGAGGATATCTATTCGGGCTTCATGGCCGCGACCGAGGCCTTTCCGCAATCTGAAAGGAAGGCCCTGTTCCACGACAATGCGGTGCGCATCTATCGATTATGACGGGACGGGGGCAGAGATGACCAAACCAGTCGGTTTCATCGGCATCGGGCTCATGGGCGCGGGCTTTACCAAGCGCCTCATCGACCAGGGGTACGAGGTCGTCGGCTACGATATCGACGATACCAAGCTCGACGCTGCCGCTGAATGGGGCGTGAGGCGTGCCGCCTCACCGGCCGAGATCGCCGGCATGTGCGATATTGTCTGCGTCTGCGTGACGACCTCCAAGGCGGTCGCAGCGGTCGTCAGCGGGGAAGGCGGCCTGATCTCCGCCGGCAGTCTCACCGATACCGTGATTGTCGACTTTTCGACGACGGAAATGGCCGTGACCAAGGAGTTGGCAGCCGCCGTCGCAAGGGCCGGCGGCGCGTTCATCGATGCGCCGGTGTCCGGCGGGCCGCCGGCGGCAGAGACCGGGGCGCTGGCCATCATGGCTGGTGGCGACGAAGCCGCCATGGCCACCGTGCGAGAGGTGCTCGAAGCCCTCGGCAAGCTCAGCCATATGGGGCCGACCGGGGCGGGGCAGGCAACCAAGCTGGTCAACCAGGCGCTGTGTCTGACCAATTACTGCATTGTCGCGGAGGGGCTGAGGATCGCCGAAGCCTATGGCGTCGACACCGGCAAGATTCCCGATGCGCTGTCGCCGGGATTGGCGAACTCGGCGGTCCTGCAATCGGTATATCCGCGAATGGTCGCCCGCGACTATGCGCCCCGCGGCTACGCGCGGCAGATCCTCAAGGACCTCGAAATGCTCCACGAGGCGACGAAGGAGCAGCATCTGTCGCTGCCGATGACGGGTCAGGCGCTCACCCTGTTCCGCATGCTGGTGGCCCAGGGCAAGAGCGAGCTCGACGGCGCGGCGGTGGTCACGCTGTTGCCGGAGCCGGGCAGTGAGGGCTGAGGTGTGACAGGTGCCGGCGCTATGCCGGTGGACGGTGACGGCAAGAGGAGATTTCGGTGACCGCGTTATCCGGTCTCAAGGTGATTGATCTGACGCACATCATGGCGGGGCCGACCTGCACGCTGATGCTGGCCGACATGGGGGCGGACGTCATCAAGGTGGAGAAGGTGCCCGGCGGCGACGATACACGGCGCAGCGTGCCGCCCACGGTGGGCGAGGAATCGGCGGCCTTTCTGATGATGAACCGGTCGAAGCGTGCGATCGCGCTCGACCTGCGCCAGGAGGCCGGCAAGGCGGTGCTGCGCCGGCTGATCGCGGAGGCCGACATCCTGGTCGAGAACTATCGCCGGGAGACGCTGGAAAAGCTCGGCTTCGGCTATGACGCGGTCAAGGCGATCAACCCCGGCATCATCTACTGCTCGATTTCCGGCTTCGGCCGGACCGGCCCCTATGCCGGGCGTGGCGGGTTCGATCTCGTGGCCCAGGCGATGAGCGGCATCATGAGCATCACCGGCACCGCGCGCGGCGAGCCGCCGGTCAAGTGCGGCGCGCCGCTGACCGACATCACCGCCGGCATTCTAGCGGCCATGGGCATTCTGGCCGCGCTTCATCATCGTGAACGCACCGGCGAGGGCCAGCTCGTCGACACCTCGCTTCTGGAAGCGGGCATCGTTCAGACCTACTGGCAGTCAGCCATGGCGCTGGCGACCGGCACGGCGCCGGGCCCGCTCGGCTCGGCCCATCCGCTCAACGCGCCCTATCAGGCTTTCGAGACGGCCGATGGCTGGATCGTGGTCGGCGGCGCCAACCAGCGCGCCTGGCAGCGTCTGGTGGAAGCCCTCGGCGCGCCGGAGCTGGCCGAGGATCCGCGCTTTGCCGAGAATCGCGACCGCATGGCGAATCTGGCCGAGCTCGAAGCGGCGCTGCAGCCCCTGTTCGCCGAGCGCACCAGCGCCGACTGGCTAGGCCGTCTCGATGCGGCCGGGGTGCCGGCCGGGCCGGTCTACGACGTTGTCGAGATGCAGGCCGATCCGCAGGTCAAGGCCCGCGACATGGTGGTCGAGGTCGAGCACAAGACGCTGGGGCCGGTGCCCACTCTCGGCCTGCCGGTGAAGTTTTCCGGCACGCCCGGTGGTCCGCGCCACGCCGCGCCGGTCTATGGCCAGCACAGCCGGGCGATCCTCGCCGAGCATGGCTTTGCGGACGCCGAGATCGAGGAGCTCGTCAAGTCCGGCGCCGTGGTGGCGGACGAGTAGGCCCAAGCGGCGGTGACGCCTCGCTCGACCTGGCGACGGCCCGGCGATCCGCC
>SKQW01000314.1 GCA_007118805.1 Rhodobiaceae bacterium
GCTGGTGTTCCAGGAAGGCTGCGACCTCTGCACCGCCTGCGGCCATTCGCGGTGCCCCTGACCCTCCGGAGATTTCCCCTCTCCCGCTTCCGGGAGAGGGAGGGGCCCGCTGCCCCTTCGCCGGTATGGTGGCGCAGACGCACCCAGATTTTGGATTCGCGTTTCGGTAGTCTCCGGCGCATCGCAGGACGCGCAACGTTCAGGGGAGTACCGCAGCGATGTCGCAGGAAGTCAAGGATCATATCGATGGATCGCCGGTGGTGAGCGGCCTCGTCGCCAAGCGGCGGGAGGTCGCTGGGCTTTTGCGGGACGCCCGCGCGGAGGTGTCGCGCTTGGAGCGGGAGATGGAGCGGCTTGACGACGTGATCCGCATGTTCCGGCCGGAGATGCCGGTGGAGGAGATCGAAGCGCCGCGGAGGCAAAGGCGGCTACCGGGGTTCAGGCCCGGCGAACTCGGGCGGTTGGTTTCGGAGCATCTGCGGACAGCGGACACGCCGAGGACGGCGCGGAGCATCGCCGAAGCCCTGACCGAATTGAAGGGGCTGGATCTGACACCTTCACAGCAAGTGCAGTTGCACAAGAACGTCACCAAGGCGCTGCGGCGCTGCGAAGCCAACGGGCTTGCGGCCGCCGAGGGCGGCGCGCGCGGTGCGGCTTTGCTGTGGTCGCCGTGCGACGACGGGTCCGGGGAGCTTTAAGCGGCGGTGGCGTGGTGGCCGGGGGCGCGCTTCTGCCAATACCCTTTCCAGGTCCGCGACATGGGATGGGCCAGGGCCATCTCGGTCACTTCGTAAACGACCGCGCCGTTGTCCACCCGCCGCCGATCCGAGCGATAGGCCATCTCGGCGGCGTAGCGGTCGAGGTAGCGGCCGGAGGGGCGGTGATATTGCCCGATCTCGCCGCGCCGCATCCTGGAAAAGAACGATTCCGCCCCGTTGGTGTTCGCGCCGTTCTCGCTGTAGGACCAGCGGTGGTTGATGCGCTTCATCTCGAAACGGGCGTGCAACGCGTCGTAGCTGGGGTGTTCGTCGGCGTAAACGGTATCGGCCTGTCCCACGCGCCGCCTGACGAACTCCAGAACATCCTTGCCGTTTTCCGAAGACACAACGGCCGTCACCGTCCCCCCGGTGCGCGAGACGGCAGCCAGGATGCACCGCTTTTCGCTTTTCGGCGCGGGACGCGCGCCTTCGCGGCCCTGGTTCGCCGGGCGCCGGTGGCCACCGAAATAGGCGCCGTCGATCTCGACTTCGCCGCGCACCTTCATGTCCGCCCGCGCGTCGTCCACGGCCTCGCGCAGCTTGTGCAAAAGCACGAAGGCGGCCTTGTAGCTGATGTCCACGTCGCGGCTGATCTGCAAGGCGGAGACGCCCTTGACCGCGTTCATGAACAACGCGATCACCAGCAGATAGTCCCGCAGTTTCAGCTTGTGGCTGTGAAAGATGGTGCCGGAGGTTACGGAGAAGCCGCGACGGCAGGACGCGCACTTGAAGGTGTTGCGCGTGCGGATCGTGTAGCAGCGCCCATGGCCGCAGTGCGGGCACTCCGGTTCGCCGTCGCGGTCGGGCCAGCGCAGCTTCTGGAACAGATCGCGCGCCGCCGCCTCGTCCATCCGGGCGACCTGCCGAATGGAGAGGGTGCGGGCGCGGCTGCATTTTAGAAAGTGCTGCGGCATGGGGCGGTGCGGTCCTGATTTCCTCGTTAATGAGGACAATACCGCGTCAGAGAGGATCTTGCAAGAGGGCTTCCCCTCGTCTACGGTGCCAAGACCACTGTAACGAGGATAGAACGCATGCGCGGCGAGCCCGAAATATGGTACGATCAGGCGCGGGCCTTCCTGCGCGCCGAGATGGTGCGCCGGGATGTCTCCTACGGCGAGTTGGCGGAGCGTCTGCGGGCGTTGGGGATCGACGACACCCCAAAGAACGTCAGCAACAAGATCACGCGGGGACGCTACAGCGCCGCCTTCTTCCTGGCGGCGATGCTGGCGCTGGGCGTCCGGCGGCCGGACCTCTCGCCGGTCGCCGAAGCCATCGGCGAAACCGCCCCCGAACCCAAGGACTGACACGGCCTCAGTCCCGCGCGGCGCGATACCGGTAATTGGGCAGGGCCTCGACAACGCCGCGATCGACGGCGGCGTTCAGCGCGTCCTTGACGGAATCCCGCCGCAAATCGAAGCCCTCCTTGCGGCAGGCCGTGATGATCTCCGAAGGCGTCATCGGCGCATCCGCCCGGCGCAGCACATCGAGCACGGGGCGCATGGTCGGCGTGCGTTCGCGGCGTTCGGTGGCGGGCGGCGGCGCGCTGTCCCGATCCGCGCAAGCCGGGCTTTCGGCTGCGTCCCGCGGATCGCACGGCGCGTCTTTGATGACGTGGATGGCCAGATCCAGACCGTGGGCCACCCCGGCGCTGTGCTCGCGAAGGCTGCGGAGCTTCTTGAGGACGCCGGACAAGGGATCATGGTCCCGCCCGGTCATGGCTTTGGCTCCTCGGGCGGGTGAATGCCACGGGCGGCGAGCCGGTCGCGAAGGCTCTCCGTCATGCGCGGATCGGTCCAAGGGTCGAACGGGTCCGGGCTTACGGTCATGCCCCTGCGATAGCGTTCGGGCCGCCGCAGCTTCGAAACGAGGTATCCGGGCAGTCCGGTGAGTTCGATGATGGCGAAGGACGGCCAGCCGGAATGAATCAGGTGCCGGGCACGCGCGACCGCGCACCGCCGCGAGGCGGAAAGACGGGCCATGGTCAATCTCCTCTCAGATGGAGCCTTGACAGACCATCACCGTCCGCGCTTTACTTTCGGCATGGAGTAGTGGAGCGCGGCAGGCGTTGGCTTGCCAAGCGTGTGTGCCTATCGAGTGAGGGTCGTGTGACCGCACGACCCTCATTTGTTTACCAAACCATAAAAACCACCCTATTTGCCAAAACGTGAATCTCAAAAAAGTCTTGCGAACAACTAAAAATTAATCAAGGGCAATTTTATAGGCAGTGCCAGTTTTGTCTTTAGGCGCATTCGTGCATGCTACGTCTCTACGGTATTTCTTCTATTTTCGAAAATGGGTTACATAATGCTTGGCTGATCCTACATATACCGAAATGTAGTATGGCTATAGACGATGTAATACATGATAGACGCAATACCGGTCCGTAACGCGCTTACAGAAATGCAAACGGCCCCGTTTTCCATGTTGGGTCTCTGGCCGTTGTTTTTGCTAGGAAAACTGCGGATTATGAGGGTGTTTCTCAATCGCTACGGCGTGGATTGAAGCAGCCGTGAGCCCTATTTTCCTTTTTAGGGCCTCTTTTTGCCGTGTACCAAGCGCGCTCAGCGCTGCGTATCTTAGGGGCTCGATGCGTGTGAATGGCACAGTGCAGCGTACTGAATTGTAAGAGCCGTCGCCCTTGATAATGCCAAAAAGATATCTTGCAATGTCTTTCATGATAAATACACAAGTTCTGTGATGTTAAATCGGTCGTGCGGAACTATACGATGCAGTCCTTCAGCGTAACGTGCGCGAACCCAGGTGCCGTCCTGCCGAAATGTCCAAAAGACATTCTTATATTCTCTATGTTGGACGCGGATTTTGTCTATGTTGCGATCTGCTTGGAGGCGCCCGGTTTCGCCGTCATCCTTAATCTCAACAAGCGCGATCATATCGGGCGTAGAGCGACCGCTTACCCCGACAACGAAGTCTGGAAAGAAACGGCGCCCCGAGGGCAAGATAAGCCGCGTTGCCCAAGTCTCGTTCTCAGGGTTTCGTAGCCACCACTTAACGATACCGCTCTGATCCTGGTCGAGGAGGTTAGCAAATTCTCGCTCTTCGGTATTTATTTTGTTAGGAAATACCCCATAGGCGGATTTTTTTCCCTCATCCAAGCCCTCCGGTCCGAAGTACGTCTCCGGCACTGGCTCGCTGTTGTCGGTATGAATGTTGCGCGACTGAACTACCTTGATCGCCTCCTTAAGCTTTCCCGCCTCCTCCATGCCCGCAAGATCGATAGCTCGCCGCAAATCGCGTTCTTCAGCTTCGATCCCCTCCTCGTCTGCGATACGCCGCAACTCTGTGATTAATGCCTTCTTTAGAAGTCTCGGATCGATTGAGTCGTTGAAGTTGAAGGCAAGCTGCGCCTTTTCGGCAACACGCGCATTGGATAAACGTAACCGGAGGCTGACCGTTTCCAGGTCCTCCTTGGCAAACATATCGCTAAGGTGGAGTGTTGCCTTGGTGAGTCGGCGCTGAAGCAACCGGACAATGTTGGCGGAGCGACAGAACTCCCGTGCAATGTCAGGAATAAGATCGTTAAGTTTTCTGGGATCTGGGGGAATCTCGCGGATTAGTGCCTTCGGTAGATCGATATCGGTCCGCAACGGGTAGGACTGGTAATTTCGCTGCGTGGTGCCCCCGGATGATTTAGGATTTGGCGCGTCCGGAAGCTGGCTAAAGAGAGGCTTTTGCACTATCTGCTGCCATGTCTCCCCTGTCACGATAGCGCGGTCCTGGTCGTCTGGCGGCAAACTCTGAACGCCGTCGCGAACGACACCCTGGTTGATGAGATTGGCAAGCCTCTGCTGGCGCTCCGCGCTGCAATTCGGCGGCGGCGGTGACTCGTACGGCTGAGTTGGTTCCTCTGAGAAGCCGAGTGGCCTATCTGCGTTACCGAATTCAAAGATGTCGAGAGAGTCGGTGATAAGCTCAATGCTTTCTCGCACCGCCTTCAGCTCGTCTACGGCCGCCTGTAGGCCAGACTGCATATCCGGATCAGTCAGCAGGACATAACCGCTGTCAAGGAGCGGGTCCTGACCGTGATCCGGTCGGAGCGCCGGATGGACGCGCATTATGCGGCCCACGATCTGGAGACCGAAATCCTTGCCACGGTTCGGACGCACGGAAACAAGCGTCCACGCACGCGGCGCATCAAAGCCGGTGGCAACCGCTACCTTGAAAATCAAGACCTGTTTGTCGGGATCGTAGGCGAGGGTGTGAAAGTCCGGGTCGGGTTCTCCTGACGTGTGGGTCGCGATCGCGTCCTCATGGACGCCAATCTCGATCAACTTGTCTCGGACGCGCTTGACAGGGTCTTCGCCACCCCTCTCCTGGTCCTCGACTTGAACCAACATTAGGGGGGTCAGCGCCATGCCGCAGTCTTCGAGACGGCCGCATATGCGCTTGTGCTGGGTCCAACCCGCCGTGAGCGTTGCTTGCTCGTGGTCAATGAGATCCTGATCGCCCTCGCGGAAACGGATGACCCCGAGTTTAAGTCCCACCTTGTTGAGCCCCGCCGCGACGACATCATCGCGAGGCACGACGACACGGCTCGCCACCTCGATTCCGGCCTTGGCCTCGAAGGCGTCCAGCTTGTCGTCATTGGGCGTGGCGGTCGCCAGGATCGTAAAATCCGGGCGGATGTGATTGAGATAGAAATCGGCGGCGGCCTTCGCGGACGCACCGAAATTCAGATGTGCTTCGTCGATGACGACGCCGATGAAATAGCCATCATCACGCAGCGCGGCGATCATGTCGTCGAAGGACATGGCGGATTCGGATGTCCGGCGCACGCGGCGGGCATTCTTGTTGCCGGCTGCCACTGCCGCCCAGGTTTGGATGAAGACGTCCCCGTCCCGCGTGCCCACGGGCTGGCGATCGGTCGCCACATCGCGGACGCGCAAGCCGCCACACTGCTCGATGAGCGCGTCGCGCGTCTGGCTGACAAGCCCGGCATACGGCGCGAACCACAGCCATACGACAGGGCGCGACAGCGCCCCGCGCAGTCCCTCGAGCACCTGCCCGAGAACGAGGGTCTTGCCGGAGCCGGTCGGACTTTGTAGGAGCGTCACGCCGCTTTTCAGCGCGATCTCCTGGCGGTTTTCGGGGTCACGGTCATGAAGTTCTGCAACCTTGCGGATCACGCCGGATAGCGCCTCGACGGCGCGCGTCTGATAACTGGCAAGAGAGAGGCGCCCGTCGCTCATTGCTGGAACCTCTTGACCAAAGTGTCCCGGACGGCGCGGACGTCGACATGGATGCCGTCAAGTTGCTGGGCGATCTGCCCTGGTGCCCAAGCATAGACGAAAAGGTTTTGCCGGTCCCTGCAATGCAGCCAGTCCAGAAAGGCGGGATCGAACCGGTCGACGAGAACAAGGGCCAGCCCCTCGGCCTCATGGAGGTTCCAGGGCCGGTCGGGGTCATAAACCGTGAGCGGGAGATCGTGCAGAGCTTCAAGGGCGGTCCACGCCTCGGCTGGGCTCAGATCGTAATCTAGGTCCTCGAAGAGGACTTCCTTGGTGCGAAGATAGGCAAAGGGTGCGGCCAGATCAGCGTATTTGTCGTCCTTACTCGCGTTGAGCCGCCGGATGCGCCCAGCCGTCACGTCGCGGCACAGGTTCTTGTCCGGCTCGTCGGTCGTGGCCTCGGTCGACGACACCATGATGAAGCGCCGGTCGCCCCCGTCCTCGGCATTCAGTTCCATCACCGCCTGCGCCGTCGTGGCGGAGCCCGCGAAAAAGTCGAGGACCAAGTCGTCTGGGCCGGTTGACTGACGGACCAACTCACGGATCAGGGATACCGGCTTCGCATAGTTGAACGCTTTCGTTCCGAACACGTTTTGGACTTCAGTTGTCCCCTCTTGATTGGTTCCGGACACGATGTGCGCGTGACTGTCCCTCTCTCCTTCGGGGATGGTATCCGTTTCGGACAACGGCACGATCCAAGAAGACAGGGGCTGTGTCGCGTTCTTCAACTCCCTCTTGTAACGCACCCATTGCGGGATACCGAACCCGATTTTCTTGCCAATCCAGAAGTCAAGATGGGGCATTTCGGCCCATATCTTTCTCGTATTTCGTGCCATGGGCACGTCACCGGCCTGGATCGCGGCGAGTAGCTCTTCGCGCGAGTTCCATACTTCGACACGCTGCTCATCAGGGAACACGATCCGGCCTTGCTCTACCCAACGTCCGATTTGGTCGCGTGGTGGAACCTTTCCCACCGTTTCCGCATCCGGGGGAAAGACGGGGAATACGCTCTCTAGCGCCGTGGCATCGTAACTGGAGGAGCCTTTCGGGAAGGGCGACGGCCATACGCGCTGCGGATTGGCTGGATAATAGGTGTCAGTAGCCCGATCGTACATTGCATAAAAGCCGTTCGGTCGTTCATCCATGTCTTTCGGCTGACTGATATCACTCAGGCGATAGTGATCTTGGCAGCCTTCATCCCAAAACACATACTTTTCGTAGGTTTTCTCATTTCCGGCAAATCTGAACGTCGGTTTGCTGTAGATCAGCACATGCTCATGGTTCTCGGAGATGAATGCTCCAGTTGCATCGTTCCCGCCGGTACGGGTGCGCCACGTGAAGCTGGCAATGCGCATGCCGGGCATCGCTTCGTCGGCCATAAGCTCGAACAAGGCGCGCTGCTCATCATTGATTGAAATCAGCATCACGCCGTCGTCGGCAAGCAAATCGCGCGCCAAGGACAGTCGCCGGTACAGGAACTCCAGCCAGGTCGATTGCCGGAACCGGTTTTCCGGGTCCATGTAGCGGTCGTTATAGACCCAATCCTTGTTCCCGGTGTTGTAAGGCGGATCGATATAAATGCACTTCACGCGGCCGGCACAGGTCATGCGGAGCCAGCGCAGCGCGTCGAAGTTATCCCCCTCAATGACGAGGTTTTGCCACGGCTCGGGCTTGTCGCACAAATCCTGGACGATCTCGCAGGAGATGAAATTCGCGTCGATCGCTGCGTCGGCCTCGATCTCATCGCGTTCCCAGACAAGCCCGAGTTTCTTAGTGCGGTCGCGCTTTTCCAGAAGCCGGATTAATTCCGTCTTGCTTAAGTCTGCATACCTGCCTGGAATCAAGCCCACCCCCTTTATAGTTGCATGCCTCGCAGTCAATGGCATCACACGTGCACAATATTGCTTGTTGTGGCCTAGTTGTTTTTCAAACGGCGAATATACACTTCTGCCCACGACTCTTCGTCGAAATCCAATACGAAAGACCGCACCATACTCAGCGCCGCCGTGCTACCGCGACGGCCTCCCATTCACAGATCACAGAGTCACAGGTCGTTCACCGGACTCTGCTTCCTCGAAGACTGCCCATGCCATACGCCCAAAGATTCCGCGCGCAAACATGCCCTTCCCGAGAACGCCACGCAAGCGACATGAACCCTGACGGGGCGCGATAAGCCCTATCACTTTCATCTATTGTAGACCGCAATTCAGCCGGGACGACGTCGTGGGTGCGTTTGCGCCACCATACCGCCCTTCGCAGCGGGAGGGTGAGGGCTCTTGCTCTCCTATCAGGCCAATCCGCGAGCCACATAAAGCCCGACGCCGCCTCCGGCGAGGCCGATGGCGAAGGGGATCAGGGTGTGGGCCGCCA